>DATDMT010000275.1:0-46954 GCA_036518635.1 Rhodocyclaceae bacterium
CATCCTCCTAGGTCGGGGGGAGCGTGCCGGTGGACGCGGGCGATGGGCGGACGGAGTGCGACCCCGCGCGGCCCCATGCCGCGAATCCTCCTAGGGTGCGCCCCGCCCCTGGTCAGAAAAAGAATTCCGACGGCAGGTCTCCTGGCTTGCGGGTCGTCGCCGCGCGTCCGCCTTCCCGGTTGCCCAGTGGCTGATATGGACGCGCCGCTCGCCGCTTACAGTTGCGGGGGCAGCCCCGGAATTTGCGCCTGAAGGCGCAGCACCGGATTCCCTTTTGATCCCCTTGCGGGGAACCATCGTGGCCGGGAATTTAAATCATGACTTTTGGATGGTCAAGGGCTGGACCACTAAATATTGTGGTTATCAGGTAGAGGCAGTCAATATCTTGTGGTCAATCGGCGTCGCTGGCGGCGTTGAGCGTGGCGTGGCCGCTGTGCAGTTGCACTAGGGCCGCGGCGAAGCTGGTGACGCCGGCGCCCTTGAACAGCAAACAGGGTTTGCCGAGCTGCTTGCATTCGCGCTTCAGTCGGTAGTAGGCCGGGTGCGAGACGCAGTCGGTGGGGCACAGCACCGCGTCGGCGCCCTGGATCATTTCCGGCAGGCGCGACAGGGCCTCCTCCTGGCCGCCGTCGTGGTGGCTCAGTTTCAGGCCGAGGCGTTCCGCCAGTTGGCGGTACTGCGTCAGCAACTGGGTGCGGCCACCGACGCAGAGGATGCGCCGCGGGCCGCCGGTTTCTACAGCGCTGGCGATACTTTCCGGGCACTCGCCGCAGTCGTCGGCACAGGTGCCGCCGTCGGCCAGCAGCAGGCGCTCCAGGGCATTCCGTTCCGCTCCCAGATCGTCGCGCTCCCGGCGGATTTCGGTCAGCGCTACGCGCAGTTCGGCCGCCTGCTGTTCCAGGCTGCGCGCCCGTTCCGCCTCGGCCAGCAGGCGCTCGTTGGCGAGGCTCAAGCCCATCAGGCGACGCCCCATATCGATCATCGCCGCGCCGGATTCGAACTGTTCCAGGCGCGTTTGCAATTGCTCCAGCCGGACGCGCTGACAGTCGGCCATGGCTTCGCCGGATTCGAGGGCATCGATGCGCGTGCGCAATTCGGCTTCGCGCCGAGCGTAGTCGACGAGGGATTTGCTGCGCTGCTTGCGCTGTTCGAATACCTCCCGCTCCAGATAGGTCAGGCGCCGTGTGTCGGCCGCCTGACCGGCGCCGACCTGGTGCGACAGCATATGGATGTCGGCGTAGAGCCGGTTGCGGGTCTCGGCGCTGGCGTGCTTGTGGCTCACCGCCGCCCACAGGGGGCCGGCAACTTCGCCCCGGCCCAGGCATTCCTGCCATAGCCGCAGCACCTCGGCGTCGCTGCGGGCGATTTCGAAGTGGCGCAGCGGTTCGCGATACGCCTGGTCGAAATGCTTTTGCAGCGCCTCGGAAAATTCGTTGCGCTCGCGGGCGTAGTTGACCGCTTCGCCGTGCAGGGCGAATGCGTCGTTCAGCTTGGCGCTGAAGTGGAAACGCCGCGCCAGGCGCTGCAGCTCGCCTAGGGGCAGGCAGGTGCCGATCACCGGGCAGTGCAGCTTGCCCTCCAGGTGCCACAGCTTGCGCCGCGCTAGCGGCGTGGCGACGGGTGCGCTGAGGGGCGGCGTCAGCGGCAGTTCGCCGACATCGGCGGTACTGGCGAACAGGCCGGCGATACGCTGGCCTAGGGTGTGCTCCGGCTTCATGGCATGCCCCCGCTCAATGGGCGAGGGCCGTCAGGCGCCCGGCGCCGGCCGGGGCTTGCAGGCAGGCGCTGAGTTCGTCCTCCAACTGGCTCAGCACTTGGGCAGCGACATCGCGCAACAGCGGCTCGGTGTCGCAGTGGCGCAGCACGAAGCGCAATTGATGCACGGTGATGGCCTGCTGGCGCGGGCAGCGCCCGCTTTGCGGCGGGCTGCTGAGTGCCCACAGCAGCGAGGCCAGTACGGCTTGCAGGGAAGGAGCTGAGGCGGGTAGATCGCGCGGGTCCATGGCGGTCTCCTACAGCGCGGCGCCGGCCGACTGCGCGGCGAGGACCAGCCACAGGCCGAGGCCGATGGCCAGCACGCTGGCGGCGAGACGGAGGGTTTGCGCCTCCGGGCGGAGGGGAGTGCGGGGCAAGCCGAGTGACATGGCAGTTCCTTTGCTGAAAAAGGCGCTGACTGGCTATCCCGTGTGGCGGCTGGCTGGCTGGCGCAGGGGCGATGCCCCGGTGTCCGACGATGGCGCAGCCGACATGCAAAACGGCTACTTGCGAACTATTCTCATCTAGCCGGGGGCGCCTGTCAACCCGGAACGGTGGTTTCACCACGAAGAACACGAAGAAACTGCGGGGATGTGGTGTCTCGGGTGCTTCCTCTTCGTGTTCTCGGTGCTCTCCGTGGTCAATCGCTTTTCTTCGCCGCCCAAGCGTCGAAGATTGCCGTCAGACGCGGCAGGCCGAGGCGGATCGCGGCGGGGCCGGGGGCCAGGATGTCGGGGGACTTGATCTCGTAGAGCTGGCCGTCGCGCACTGCCGGCACGTTCTCCCAGCCCGGTCGCGCCAGCACCTGCTCGGGGCGAAACTTCTTGCCGCACCAGGAGCCGATGACGATGTCCGGGGCGCGCTGGGCCGGCTCCAGCGGATCGGCGATGATGCGTTGCTTGGCGCCCGGATGCAGTGCCTTTTCGGCATAGATGTCCTCGCCGCCAGCGATGGCGATCAGCTCCGAGGCCCAGCCGATGCCGGAGATCAGCGGCTCGTTCCATTCCTCGAAGAACACCCGCGGCACGGCATCACGGCGCAATGCGGCGGCACGAGCCCGGCCCAGTTCGGCTTCGAGTTCGTCTATCAGTTGTGCAGCCCGGTCCATGGCGCCAACCAGGCGGCCGACGGTATCGACGAAGCGCAGGATGCCGGCCACCGTGCGTTGGTTGAAGACATGCACCTCAATGCCGGCCCGCACTAGCTCCGCTGCCATCTCCGCCTGCAGGTCGGAAAAGGCCAGCACCAGGTCGGGCTGCACGGCGAGGATCTTGTCGATCCGCGCAGTCGAAAAGCCGCTGATCTTCGGTTTCTCCTTGCGCGCCCGGGGCGGATGCACGGTGAAACCGGAAATGCCGGCGATGCGATCTTCCTCGCCGAGGGCGTAGAGCACCTCGACCGATTCGGACGACAGGCAGGCGATGCGCTTGGGTAGGAAGCTCATTTCGCCACCCGCCTTGCTCGCGCCTGCTCCAACTGGCCGCAGAGCATCTCGGCGCCGTCCAGGAGGCGTGGCGTGTGGCGCTGGATCAGGCCCGGCGGAATGTGGAACAGGTTGCCGCGCTTCACCGCCGTGAGCTGGGGCCAGCGCTTCCAGTCGTCCAGCCACTCGGGCCGCGCCTCGTCCATGCCGCTGGCGACGATGGCCTCCGGGTCGGCGGCCAGCACCGCTTCGGCGCTGACCGTCGGCGCCAGGGCCGGCAGGGCGGCGAAAATGTTCACGCCGCCGCAGAGGCGGATCGCATCGCTGATGATCTGCTTGTCGTTGATCGTGGTCAGCGGCTGCTTCCACACCTCGTAGAACACCCGCACCGGCGGCTGAGCGCCGTAGCGCGCGCGCAGCGCGGCGAGGCGCGTGCGCAGGGCCGCCGCCGCCTTGTTCGCCACCGCCTCGCTGCCGGCCAGACGGCCGTAGCCTTCCAGGCTGCGGGCCACGTCGTCGATGCGGTCGGGCTGGGTGGTGTAGACCGGAATCCCCAGGGCCTTGATCTTGTCCACATGGGCCGAGACGTTGCCGCTTTGCCAGGCAATCACCAGGTCGGGCTTGAGTGACGCCAGGGCTTCCAGGTCCACCCGCTCGTAGCCGCCGATCCGGGGCAGGCGCTTGGCCGCCTCCGGGTAGTCGCTGTAATCCACCGTGCCGACGATGCGCTCGCCGGCGCCGGCGGCGAACAGCACCTCGGTGACGTGGGGCGCCAGGCTGATGATGCGCTTCGCCGGCGCGGCCAGACGCAGGGTGACGCCGCTATCGTCCTTGATGACGATCTCGGCATGGGCGGCGATGCCGCAACAGGACAGGGCAAGGGCAAGCAGGAATTTCATGGGGGAAGTCGAGAGCCGAGAGTAGAGAGTGGAGAGCCGGGGGCGATAATTGCGGCCTTGATTCAGCCGATGATTCTACCGATGCCCCACCACCAAACTTCGCCCTTGAACCGTCAGCGCATAAGCGCGCTGATGGTTCAGGGGTGCACTTCGGACGCAGGCAAGAGCACCTTGGTCGCGGCGCTGTGCCGCATCTTCAGGCGCCGCGGCATGCGTGTCGCCCCCTTCAAGCCGCAGAACATGGCGCTCAACTCGGCGGTCACCGAAGATGGCGGCGAGATCGGTCGCGCCCAGGCGTTGCAGGCCCTGGCCGCCGGTGTCGCGCCGCGTATCGACTTCAACCCGGTGCTGCTGAAGCCCACCACCGACCAGCGCGCCCAGGTGATCGTGCACGGCCACGCCGTGGACACCCTCGATGCCCGTGACTACCACGAGTACAAGCGCGTTGCGATGGACGCGGTGATGGCGAGCTGGCAGTGCCTGACCGCCGAATTCGACTGCGTCGTCGTCGAAGGCGCCGGCAGCCCCGCCGAGATCAATCTGCGCGACCGCGACATTGCCAACATGGGCTTCGCCGAAGTGGCCGACGTGCCGGTGATCCTGATCGCCGATATCGACCGGGGCGGCGTCTTCGCCCACATCGTCGGCACCCTGGAACTGCTTTCCGCATCGGAGCGGGATCGCGTCAAGGGCTTCGTCATCAACCGCTTCCGCGGCGACATCGGTTTGCTGCAATCGGGCCTGGATTGGCTCGAACAGCGCACCGGCAAGCCGGTGCTGGGCGTGCTGCCCTATCTGCACGGCCTGATGCTGGATGCCGAGGATGCGCTGGCTACGGCGACGGTGGACAAGACCACGGCGCGCTTGCGCGTCGCCGCCATCGTCTACCCGCGCTGCTCCAACCACAACGACCTCGACCCGCTGCGCCTGCACCCCGAGGTGGACTTCCGCTGGGTCGGCCCCGGCGACACCGTGCCGCCCTGCGACCTGCTGGTGCTGCCCGGCTCCAAGGCGGTCCGCGCCGACCTGCAATGGCTGCGCGAGCAGGGCTATGAGGAAGGCATTCGTCGCCACCTGCGCTATGGCGGCAAGCTGATCGGCATCTGCGGCGGCTTGCAGATGCTTGGCGACAGCCTGCACGATCCCCTCGGCCTCGAAGGCGAGCCGGGCAGCAGCGCCGGCCTCGGCCTGCTGGATTACGCGACGGTGCTGGAGGCGGAAAAGCAGTTGCGCAACGTCGGCGGCACGCTGGCACTGCCGGGCGCGGCGCCCGTGGCCGGTTACGAAATCCATATGGGTGTCACTCACGGCCCCGCCCTGTCGCGCCCCGCCGCGCTGCTCGACGGCAAACCCGACGGTGCCGTCAGCGACGACGGCCAGATTCTCGCCAGCTACTGCCACGGCCTGTTCGACCACCCCGATGCGCTCGCCGCATTGCTGGCCTGGGCCGGCATGGCGGGCGGCGCGCGGGTGGATTTCGCCGCGCGGCGCGAGGCGGATATCGAACGCCTGGCGGATGCGGTGGAGCAGGCGCTGGACTGGCAGCGGTTTCCCAATTAACCCCGGCGCCTTTGGATCCCCCTTACGCCCGTTGGCATCAGGTTCAAGGCGTGGCGCTGGGGCGATTGGGGAGCGTGCGAATGTCGCGGATCGCCGGCGGCGGCGCGGTGATGGGGCGCTGTGGCATTCGTTCGGGTGGCAGGACGAGGTTCGGCGACGGCAGCGATATAGGCGTATTTCCACATGGCGGAAGAGGCAACTGTACCTGCGCGACATCGTCGGCTTGGCCGCCTTGGGCACGGTACTGGGCGAATGCTTCGGCGAGCATTTGATCGTAGCCCTCGGGGTGGCGTGCGCGCAGTTGTTGGTCCTGCGCCAAGCGGTTTTCCCAGTGGGGGCGCCGATCCCGCAGGTCGATCACGCGTTGGGCCGCCGAGGACAGCGCGTAGGCCGGATCGCGCTCGGCAATGCATCCCAGGGTTTGCCGCGGGGCAGGGGCCGCGGCTGGCGTTGGAGCGGGTAGCGGCTTGGTCGGGATGGGCATGGCGCGGTAGCCGAATCTTTCCTGCAGATAATTTCTGCCGCGGGCGACGCCCATGGCTAGCAGCGGCAAGATAAAGACCAGGGCGGTGAGTAGCGCCGGGGTGCGCCGCTGCCCTTTCGTCTGGGTCAGCAGCAACGGCGCCATCAGCAGGCCGAGCATGGCCGCGAGGGTGGCCGGAATCGCTATGCCGAGCCCGGACCACTCGCCGCTGCTGCCGGGGAAGGCGGCAGCGAGCACAGCGATCAGGTCGAGACCGATGGCGAGAAACGCCAGGATGAACAGCACCGCCCGGCCAAGCTTGCGACCGGGCGTCAGCGCGGTAGAGGGCGGTTCAACGGCGGAAATTCTTCAATCCTCGTTATGCCGATGGTGTCGCCAGGTCTACTACGCCAAGGCTGCGGCGATCTCCCCTTCGATACTCTCCGGCGCATCGTTCGGCGCGTAGCGTTTGACTACTTCTCCCTTGCCGTTCACCAGGAACTTGGTGAAGTTCCATTTGATCGCCTCGGTGCCCAGCACGCCGGGGGCGGCGGATTTGAGGTGTTGGTAGAGCGGGTGGCTGCCTTCGCCGTTGACTTCAATCTTGGCGAACAGGGGGAAGGTGACGTCGTAGTGCAGGCTGCAGAATTCCGCGATCTCGGCTTCGCCACCTGGCTCCTGGTGGCCGAACTGGTCGCAGGGGAAGCCGAGGATCACCAGGCCCTGATCCCGGTACTTGCGCCACAGCGCTTCCAGGCCCGTGTATTGCGGGGTGAAGCCGCACTTGCTGGCGACGTTGACGATCAGCAGGGTCTTGCCGGCGTAGGCGCCCAGGGTCTGGGTTTCGCCTTTGATGGTGCGCACTTCGATCTGGTGCAGTTTGCTCATGGCTGTCTCCATTATTACGGGTGGGGTTTCCCCTCAGTCTCCGCCGAGTGGGTTGTTGAAAATTGGAATGTTGCCCGGTGTCTTGAGTTCCAGCGGCAGGCCGGCAGCGACCAAGGTGACGCGCTCGGCTAGCGCCGCGATGCGCTGGTTGAGACGGCCCTGCTCATCGGCGAAGAGGCGGGTGCTGGCGCCGAGGGGGACGATGCCGAGGCCAACTTCGTTGCTGACCAGGATGATGCGGCCGGGCAGGGTCGGCAGGGTCTCCAGCAGGGCCTGCTGCTCGCCCTGGAACAGGGGGCAGGCGATGGCCTCGCCGGCTTCGGCCTGGGCGCCGGCGCGGCCCTGGAACAGCAGGTTGGACAGCCACAGGGTCAGACAGTCCACGATCAGGCAGCGCTGCTGGGCGGCTTCGCGGCGCAGGGCGGCGGCGAGTTTCAGCGGCGCTTCGATCAGCGTCCAATGGCCGGGACGGCGCGCCCGGTGGTGGGCGATGCGCGCCGCCATTTCGGCGTCGCCGGCTTCGGCCGTGGCGAGATAGCCGACCGCCATCCCGGATTCGGCCGCGCGTTTTTCGGCCAGGGCGCTCTTGCCGGAACGGGCGCCGCCGAGGATCAGTTCGATGCTCATCGGCGCAGGGTAGCACGGCGTCGCGGGCTGTTTTTGCACCCGCAAACGTCATGGGAAAAGGCCGGGGAGCTGCACAATTTCTCCCCGGCCCCGCCCTCCCTACCCTAAGAGGCAGAGACCTGGAACTGGCCCACCAACTGGTCCAGCTTGACTGCTCCGGCGCCGGTCTTCTCGGCGCTGCGGGCGGCTTCGTCGAGGGCCAGGCGGACCCGGTCGGCGGCGCCGGTAATGTTTTCCACTCGGCTGTTGAGGGCATGGGCGCCCTGGGCGATTTGGCCGATGGTGGTGAACATGCGTTCGGTGATGGCCTGCATCTCGCCCTTGTCCGAGGCGCTCTCGGTGGCCAGTTGCAGGCCTTCCTCCATCTGCGACATGCCGGTCTCCATCCGTGCCACGGCTTCCTCCGCCTGGGTCTGGACGTTGTCGATCATTTCGCGGATTTCCTTGGTGGCGCCGGAGGTGCGCTCGGCCAGCTTGCGCACCTCGTCGGCCACCACGGCGAAGCCGCGCCCGGTCTCGCCGGCGCGGGCGGCCTCGATGGCGGCATTCAGCGCCAGCAGATTGGTCTGGCTGGCGATCTCGTTGATCACGGTGACGATGCGGCCGATCTCGGTGGCGCTGCTCTCCAGGGTGCGGATGGTCTGCGCCGAGGCGGCTACCGAAGTGCGGATGTCGCCGGTGCGCGACTGCACCAGCTCGAACTGGCGTTGCGCCTGCTCGCTTACCTGATGCATCGCCGCGCGCATGTCCTCGGCGCTGCGGCTGGCGGCGTCGATCTCCTCGATCTGGCCACGGATCGAATCCATCACGTCCTGCATCGACAGCAGCATCTGGTGCGCGGCGTCGCCGCTGTGGCGGTTCTTGTCGAGCATCGAGAGGTTGGTCTGGCGGATTTCCTTCGAGGTCACCACCACCCGCCGCACGATCTGCTCCAGGTTGTCGATGAAGCTATTGACCACGTTGGTCATGAAGGAGGTTTCGTCCACCCGGTCCTTGCGCGGCAGGCGCTGGGTCAGGTTGCCGCCGCCCTCGGCGATGCCGCGCAGCAGGCGGGTGGTGTCGCGCAAGCGGCTGCGCATCGGCCGGGCGCTGGCGTAGTAGAAGATGCCGGCACCGATCAGCAGCGACAGCAGGGAGAGGCCGGCGCCCAACGTCTGCTGCAGCGACAGGGAGTAGTCGAGCACGGTGGCCACCGCCCAGCAACTGATGCTGGTGCCGAGGTAGAGGCGCAGCAACTGGTAGCTGATGCTGCGGTAGCGGTACACCTCCTCCAGGTCGCCCTCGCACATCATGCCCCAGGTGTCGCGGCTGTGCGGCATGCGGAAGGTGACGCCCTTGCCGATCACCGGGATGTGGCGATAGTCGGAATAGCCTGGATAGGTGACGAACAGGTTCTCGCCCTTGCGGATGGTCTCGCGCACGCCGGGATGTAGCTGGTTGGTGGCCGGGTCGTTGAAGCGCAGTTCCAGCTCGGTGTGCTTCTGCACCCGCACCGTGCCGTAGTCGGTACGCACGCCGTCGCGCAGGTTGTCGCCAAGAGTGAAGGCGTTGTCCTCGAAGCGCGAGCGCGACAGGGCGGTGCCGGGGGCGATGGCCGGATCGAATTCGGAACGCACCATGAACAGGTAGTTGTCGCCCGACTCGTGGAAGATGTGGCCGGCTTCGCGCTGGATCAGATCGCCGATCACATCGTTGGGCACGCGGCCGCAGAGGATGGCGATGGTGGTGCCCTGCCGCAGCAGCGGCCGATAGAACATCAGGGTCACCTCGTCGTGGAATTTCGAGGTGGATGGGCCGATCTGCTCGGTGGCCGGATCGCAGTAGGGACCGTGCAGGAAGTTGCCCTTGAGGCCCGCCGCCAGCGCCGCCGGCGCGGTATTGCTGCTGCCGACGCGGGCGCGGACGGTGGAGGCCACCACACGGCCGCTCGGATCGAGGACGAACAGTTCGGAGAAATCCTCCGCCAGTTTCATCGCATCGTTGAGGGATGTGACGTCCACCTGCGGGTAGCTGGCCTCCAGTTCCCTGGCTAGATGATCGAGGTTGCCCCACTGCTGCTCGGCCCAGGCCTGGAGCAGGCGCACGCGGGTGCTGGCGATGCCTTCGAAGGTGGATTCGATTGCGGGATAGCGGTCCTTGTTGAGGTAGCAGGACCAACCCAGGGTGAGCTTGCCGAGCTTGCCAAACCAGGGCAGCCAGCCGCGCTCCTGTCCACTCAAGGACATTTGATTACTTTTCAGCATGACACTCTCTCGTCGTTGAAAGATGTTTCTTGCCCTCGCCGTTGAGGGCAGGTTCTAAGAGCCTATTTCAGTAGGGATCGCGTGCCGCGCAGTGGGATGGCGGGATGCAGTGCAAGGCGCCTGGCGCGCGGTGCAGTCATCTGCACAAGCTACGGGCAACGCCGCAATGCGCCCGCCATCCCACTGCCCTCCGGGTTGAGGCCAGGGGCGGCGTCTGCGGCGTTGCAGCCCTTGCCCGTAGATGACTACGGGCAGCGGACTGCGCCTTGCATCCATCCGCCCCTGGCCTCAACGCGGCGCACGAGCCCTACTGAAATAGGCTCTTAGCAACGACAGTGCCATGTGTGCGCTAGCCGCGCCAATCGCGGCTAGCATCAAAGAACCAGGCAATAGGCCTGTAAAACGAAAGGATTGATTCGCACCAAGGCGGGGCCGCCGCTCGCCGCTGGTGCCCCGTTTTAGCGCCGGTACCCGGCTAAACCCTAGATCTGGTGCGGGTTTGCGCCGGGTGGCGAAATTATTTCGGCGGCGGCAGCGGCGCCAGCAGGGCGCGGATGTCGGCTTCGGAGAACTTCACCGTGCCGACGCCGTCGTCGGACAGGATGCTCTTGGCCAGTTCGGCCTTTTGCTCCTGCATGGCGACGATTTTTTCCTCGATGCTGCCGGCGACGATCAACTTGTACACGAACACCGGCTTGGTCTGGCCGAGGCGGTGGGCGCGGTCGCTGGCCTGGTTTTCCACCGCCGGGTTCCACCAGGGGTCGTAATGGATCACGGTGTCGGCGGTGGTCAGGTTGAGGCCGATGCCGCCGGCCTTCAGGCTGATCAGGAAGATCGGCACCGCGCCGTCCTGGAAGCGCTTGATCTGCGCCTCGCGGTCCTTGGTCTGGCCGGTCAGCAGCGCGTAGCCGAGGCCGGCCTGCTGCAGCTCGGCCTCGATCAGCGCCAGCATCGAAGTGAACTGGGAGAACACCAGCACCTTGCGGCCCTCGTCCACCAGCTCCGGCAGCATGCCCATTAACTGGTCGAGCTTGGCCCGCTGCTTGACCTTGTGCGCCGCCTCGGAATTCACCAGGCGCGGATCGCAGCAGACCTGGCGCAGCTTGAGCAGGGCGTCGAGGATGACGATCTGGCTGGCGGCGAAGCCGCGGGCGGCGATCTCCTGGCGCACCCGCAGGTCCATCGCGCTGCGCACGGTTTCATACAGGTCGCGCTGGCTGCCTTCGAGTTCGACGCTGCGCGGGATGATGGTCTTCGGCGGCAGCTCCTTGGCCACGTCTTCCTTGCGCCGGCGCAGGATGAAGGGGCGGATGCGCTGCACCAGCAGTTCGGCGCGCATGCGGTTGCCATGTTTCTCGATCGGCGTGCGCCAGGTCTTGGCGAAGCTCTTGGCATCGCCGAGGAAGCCCGGCAACAGGAAGTCGAACTGCGACCAGAGCTCGCCCAGGTGGTTTTCCAGCGGCGTGCCGGTCAGGCACAGGCGATGCCGCGCGTCGATCTGGCGCACCACGGCGGCGCCCTTGCTGGCGGCGTTCTTCACCGTCTGCGCCTCGTCGAGAATCAGCAGGTGGTACTGGTGCTTGGCCAGGTCCTCGGCGTCGCGCCAGAGCAGCGGATAGGTAGTCAGCACCAGGTCGTGCCGCGGAATCTCGGCGAAGCGCTCCTTGCGTGCCTTGCCCTGCAGCGACAGCACCGAGAGGCCGGGGGCGTAGCGCGCCGCCTCGGCTTCCCAGTTGAAGATCAGCGAGGTTGGCAGCACCACCAGGGCCGGCCGGTCGAGGCGCCCGGCCTCTTTTTCCAGCAGCAGGTGGGCCAGGGTCTGGGCGGTCTTGCCGAGGCCCATGTCGTCGGCGAGGATGCCCGCCAGGCCGTGCTCGCGCAGGTACTGCAGCCAGGCCAGGCCCTCGCGCTGGTAGCCGCGCAGTTCCAGGTTGAAGCCGGCCGGCGGCGCCACCGGCTGGACGCCGCCGAGGCCGCCGATCTGCTCGGCCATGCGCTGCACCGCCACCATGCCGTCCACCCGCCAGCCGCCGTGGCCGAGGTCCATCAGGCGCGGCGCATCGAGTCGGGAAATCCGCAGGGGGCCGCTACTCGGTAGCCGGTCGAAGAGGTCGAGCAGGGTGCGCGCCAGCGGCTTGATGCGCGCCGCCTTGACGCGGATGCGGCGGCCTTCCTCGCTGATCAGGTCCACCGTTTCGCTGTCGTCGATGTGCGCCAGCGCCAGCCCGTCGAGCCAGCGCTGGTCGTGGCGGAACAGCTCGGCCAGCAGCGGCGCCAGGGGTTGGCGGCGGCCGCCGACGACGATGCCCATGTCGAGATCAAACCAGTCCTTGTCGGCCTCGCTGATCTCGGCCTCCCATTCCTCGACCTCGACGAAGTGGTGGCGGAAGCTGTCCGGCATGTCCACGCGCCAGCCCTCGGCGCGCAGTTGCGGCAGGTGCTCGGCCATGAAGTCGCTCCAGGCGTCCTCGTGCGCCAGCACCCAGTAGCGCGACAGGTCGCTGGGCGTGTCGAGCTGGATGGCGAAGCGCGGGATGGTGCTGAAGCCGATCTGCTGCAGGCGTTCCAGCCAGCGCGCCTCGGCATCGGCGCGGCGCTTGATCTGCACCGTCTCGCCGTTGGCCAGGGTCACCACCTCGCGCGAGTCGTGCCAGCCGAATAGGGTCTCGCCGTAGCGGAAGCCGATCTGCGCCACGTCCAGTTCCGTGTCCTTTTGCCGTTCCGGATAGGCGCGCAACTGCTCGATGTCCACGCCTTCCAGGGTGCCGAGGATCAACTCCGGCTGCGGCGCCAGCTCGAGCATGCGCGCCGCCTGCAGCGTCGGCAGCGGCAGGTCGGGGGCGGCGTCGGCCAGCAGTTCGGTGGCCAGCAGCGCCTCGATCTCGCTCATCGGCGGCGCGGCGAGGATGCGGGCGATGGCTGCCGCGGGGGCGTTGAACTCGAGGCGGCCGACCTCGCAGCGCTCGCCGTCCACATACCAGGGCGGTTCCAGCGGCAGCGCCCAGGCGATGCTCGGTTCGGCCAGGGCGAGGGCGCAGAAGCGGCCGTGTTCGTCCTGCTGCCAGTGAACCCGCGCTGGCCGCGCCGCCCCCAGGCTCAGCGGTTGGCGTTGGATGCCGCCGCAATAGAGGCGGCCGCTGTCGAGCAGGCGCGCCAGGATTTCGCCGCCGTGGCGGCCGGCCAGGGGCAGGTCGGCGCGTTCCGCCTCGCCGCGCTTGCGCTGCGCCAGCAACAGGCGGATGACGGCCAGGTCGTCGTCGCCGATGAAGGTGAAGGGGCGCGCCAGGGCCTGCTCGAAGTTGTGCCAGGGGATGGTCTTGCCCTGCGGCCGGCCCTGCTCGTCGGCGCGGCCCTTGCCGCAGCCGATGCGGAATTCGCGCAGCTCGGCGACGTAGTTGATCACCCAGAACAGCCGGTAGTGCATCTTGGTCCGCAGCGGCGTCGCCACCGGGCCGGCGGAGAGCAGGCGCAGCGCGTCGAGCCAGCCGGTCGCCGCCGGCGTGGCCTGCTCGCTGGCGCTGCGGCCGGCGATGGTCTTCAGCAGCGCGGCGGCGACGTGCTGGCAATAGCCGCCGACCGGGCAACTGCAGGAAATCTGCGCCGGGAAATTGTGGCCGTTGGCCGCCAGCTTGATCTGCACCCGATAGGGCTTGGCCGCGGTGCCCTGCACCTTGGCGTCGATTTGATCGGTGCCCACTTCGAGGCCGCTGACGGCGTCGAGATAGGACTGGGCTTTGTCTACTTCCCGTTGCGAGAGCCAGTTGGCGACGTCACTGGCGGTGAAACTGTCTGAGGGATTCATCCACGGGATTTTAATTGCTTAGGCGCCTTTACATCCTCATAATCCGCCTCCGCGATTGGTGAGGGAGTTGCGTCCCTCGGGGAACACGGTGACGGGGCGACCCGAATTCCGTGGCGGGCCCGCCGCTGTAACCGGGGACGAACGCCGCAATAGGCCACTAAGCGAAGCTTGGGAAGGCGCGGTGGGAGGACGATCCGGGAGCCAGAAGACCGACCGATCGATGTCTCGAACCTTAGTCCGGGTTCCCCTCGCGCTGGACACGCGGCGGCGGCCCGTGCGCATGGAGATGAATCGGATGCATTCCTACGGCGTTGCCCCCGTGGACCGGGGGCTGGCAGCGGCCCTGCAACACAAGATCGACCAGAAGACCAAGCCCCTCGGCGCCCTCGGCCGGCTGGAAAGCCTGGCCCTGCAGCTTGGCCTGATCCAGCAAAGCCTGACCCCGCAATTGACTAGGCCCCACGTGCTGGTCTGCGCCGGCGACCACGGCGCGGCCAAGGCCGGCGTCTCGGCCTATCCGCAGGACGTGACCTGGCAGATGGTGGAGAACTTCCTCGCCGGCGGCGCAGCGATCAACGTGCTGGCGCGCCAGGCCGGCATGGGCCTGGTGGTGGCCGATGCCGGCGTCGCCCACGACTTCGGCCCGCGGCCGCAGTTGGTGGATGCCAAGGTGGCCCCCGGTACCGCCAACTACCTGGAAGGCGCGGCGATGACAGCCGAGCAGTGCAGCGCGGCGATGGCCCACGGCGCCCGCGCCGTCGGCGAGCTGGCGGCCCAGGGCTGCAATGTGCTGGGCTTCGGCGAGATGGGCATCGGCAACACGGCAGCCGCCTCGCTGCTGACCCACTGCCTGACCGGCCTGCCCCTGGTCGACGTGGTCGGCCGCGGCACCGGCCTCGACGACGCCGGCCTGGCGCGCAAGCGCGACCTGCTGCAACAGGCGCTGAACTCCTGGCAGGAACTCAGCAGCGATCCGCTGGCGGTGCTGGCCCGTTTCGGCGGCTTTGAGATTGCGATGCTCTGCGGCGCGATGCTGGAGGCCGCGCGCCGCCGCATGGTGCTGCTGATCGACGGCTTCATCGTCACCAGCGCGCTGCTGGTGGCGGCCAAGCTGGCGCCGGCGATCCGCGACTACTGCGTGTTCGCCCACTGCTCCCACGAGGCCGGCCACATCCGCCAGCTAGATCATCTCGAAGTGGCGCCGCTGCTGGACCTGAGCCTGCGTCTGGGCGAAGGCACCGGTGCCGCCCTGGCCTATCCGCTGCTGACGGCGGCCTGCGCCTTCCTCGCCGAGATGGCCAGCTTCGAGTCCGCCGGGGTCAGCGAAAAAGTCGCCTAAGCGCTTGAGAACGCTGGCTTCTGACCGCAGCGCAGCACCGCGAGTGGACGCACCCGGCATAGAATCCCGCTTGCCCATTCGCGACGAGGACAGACATGGCGATTGATTTCGGCGCTTTGAGCGCGCTGTTGGTGGAGCCTTCGGGCGTGCAAAGCCGGATCATTGCCCAGGCCTGCAAGGAGTTGGGCGTCACCACCCTGCGCTGCGCCCAGGACATTGCCGGGGCGCTGGCGCAGATGGCCGAGGCGCGGCCCGACGTGGTGATCAGCGCGCTGTATCTGGCCGACGGCGCGGGTACCAACCTGATCGCGGCGATGCGCGCCAATCCGGACCTGGAGAGGGTTGCCTTCATCCTGGTGTCGAGCGAGACGCGGCCCCAGGCCCTCGACCCGGTGCGCCAGGCGGGGGTCTGCGCCATCGTGCCGAAGCCCTTCAGCAGCGACCAGTTGCGCCGCGCCCTGAGCAATACCGTGGATTTCCTTTCCGAGGATTCCGCTCAGCAGGAGTTCGATGCCGAAGCCCTGCGCGTGCTGCTGGTGGACGACAGCCCGAGCGCGCGGCGCTTCACCCGCCGCGTGCTGGAGAACCTCGGCGTGCAGGATTTCATCGAGGCCGACGACGGCAAACAGGCGGTGACCATCCTCGCCGAGACCATGGTCGATCTGGTAGTCACCGACTACAACATGCCGGAGATGGACGGCAAGGCGCTGGTGGACCACATCCGCCAGCGCAGTTGGCAGGCCTCGGTGCCGATCCTGATGGTCACCAGCGAATCGGATTTCGGCCGCCTCGCCGCGGTGGAGGAGGCCGGCGTCTCCGGCATCTGCGACAAACCCTTCGACGCCGCCACCGTGCGCCGCCTGCTAGGCCGGATGCTGGGCGGCGAACGGGAATGATGGAGTGCAATGATTAAACAGGAAGCCGAGTACTTTTTCGCCGCCGTTCGTTTCTTCACCCGCCTGCCGGTCCCCGCCTGGGTTGGCCATTCCGCCGCGCAACTGAACCACGCCGCCCGCTACTTCGCCCTGGTGGGCCTGCTGGTGGGCGCCATCGGCGCTGCGGCGACGGAACTGGCGGCGCTGCTGCTGCCGGCCTCGGTTGCCATCCTGCTCGGCATGGCGGCCACCCTGCTGGCCACCGGCGCCTTCCACGAGGACGGCCTGTCGGATGCCTGCGACGGCTTCGGCGGCGGCTGGGAAAAGGCCCAGGTGCTGGCGATCATGAAGGATTCGCGGGTCGGCAGCTACGGCGCCATCGCTGTGGCCCTGGCGCTGCTGCTGAAGTTCAATGCCCTGTTCGAGATCGATGCCGAGTTCGAAGCGCCGACCTTGGCCATCGCCTTGATCGCCGGCCACGGCGCCTCGCGCCTGGCTTCCACCGCGCTGATCTATGCCCTGGATTATGTCCGCGACGATGCCGGGGCCAAGTCCAAGCCCCTGGCCGAGCGCATGGGTGCGGGCGAACTGCTCTACGCGTCCCTGCTGGGCCTCGCCCCCTGCCTGTTGCTGCCGCCCGCGGAGGTCTTGGTCGCCCTGGCGCTGACGGCGCTGACGGCGCTGCTCTGCGCCCGCTACTTCCGCCGCCGCATCGGCGGCTACACCGGCGACTGCCTGGGTGCCACCCAGCAGTTGGCCGAACTGGCCTTCTACCTCGGCCTGCTGTGTCGCTTTACCTGATCCGCCATCCGCGCCCGGCGGTGGCGCCGGGGCTCTGCTACGGCCGCAGCGACCTGGCCCTGGCCGAGGAAGCCGCGGCCGTCGCTGCCGGCCTGAGGCCGCTGCTGCCGCTCGGTGCGCCGATCTATTCCAGCCCACTGCAGCGCTGCCGGCTGTTGGCGGATCAACTGCACGCCACGCCGCGCTTCGATCCGCGTTTGCAGGAGATGGATTTCGGCACTTGGGAGATGCAGGCCTGGGAGCAGATCGAGCGCGCCGCGCTGGATGCCTGGGCCGCCGATCCGCTGCACTACCGCCCGCCCGGCGGCGAGACGGTGGCCGAGTTGCAGCAGCGGGTGCGCGAGTTTCTGGCGGAGCTGCCGCCGGGCCCGGCGGTGCTGGTGAGCCACGGCGGGGTGATGAAATTGATTGCCGCCGAATTGCTCGGCTTGCCCCAGGACGAGTGGCTGCGGCTGCGCTTCGACTACGGCGCCTTGCGGGTGCTTACAAGGTAGAGGTGAGCCACTGGTAGGTGAACCAGATGCCGGTGAACACCATGGCGAACACCAGCAAGTCGCCCAGCAGGTTCTGCTGCTTGCCCACCACCAGCTTGCCGCTGAGGCAGGCCCAGGCCAGCCAGATCGCCGCCAGGGTGGTGGGAATGGCAATCGCCGGGTGTGCCATCTGGGCGTCGAACACCCGTCCCAGCAGATGGGAGCCCCAGCCGTCGTTCTTGAACAGATTGAAGGCCAGGCCGCCGATGCCGATCAGCATCATCACCATGGCGAAAATGCTCCAGGCGTGTTCGAGTATGTTCTTCATCGCAAAGTCCCCCTATTCGGGCGGGTTCCAAGGAAGCTGCCCCCGTCATATTACTGGCAGCTTAGCCTAGGAACGTGCTGCCTGGGCGGGCATCTTGGCAAGGGATGGCACAATGCGCGCCATGGCTGAAATCCCCGTTTCCCTCGACCAGGTGCAGCGCGCTCTGGTGATCAAGCTGCGCCACCACGGCGACGTGCTGCTCACTTCGCCGGTGTTTTCGGTGCTCAAGGCCGCCGCCCCGCACTGCGAAATCGACGCCCTGGTCTATGCCGACACCGCGCCGATGCTGGAGGATCATCCGGCAATCGCGCAAATCCACGGCATCGACCGGCAATGGAAACAGCAGGGCGGTCTGGCCCAGCTCAGCGCCGAATGGGGCCTGCTGCAGACCCTGCGCGGCCGCCGCTACGACCTGATCGTGCATCTCACCGAACACCGTCGCGGCGCCTGGCTGGCGCGCCTGCTGAAGCCGCGCTGGGCGGTGGCGCCGCGGGTGCGCGGCCGCGGCGACTTCTGGCGCAACAGTTTTACCCACTTCACCTTCCATCCCGGCAACGCCCTGCGCCACACGGTGGAAGCCAATCTCGACGCCCTGCGCCGGATCGGCATCCATCCCGGCGTGGATGAGCGGCGCCTGACCATGGTGCCGGGGGCGGTGGCCGAGGCGCGGGTGACCACGCTGCTGCGGGAGCATGGCGTTGCCGCCGGCAGCTTCATCCATCTCCACCCCGGTTCGCGCTGGCAGTTCAAGTGCTGGCCGGCGGAGCGCAGCGCGGCGCTGATCGACGCGCTGCACGGCGAGGGCCATGTGGTGGTGCTGACCGCCGCGCCGGGCCGCCAGGAGGGCGAACTGCTGGCGGCGATCAAGGCCCGCTGCGCCGTGGCGCCGGTGGATTTATCCGGCCAGCTCTCGCTGCGCGAACTGGCGGCGCTGACCGCGCGGGCGCGCCTGTTCGTCGGCGTGGACTCGGCGCCGATGCATATCGCCGCGGCGATGAACACGCCGGTGGTGGCCCTCTTCGGCCCCTCCGGCGAACACCAGTGGGGGCCCTGGATGGTTTCCCACCGGGTTGTCACCACCAGCCACAAGTGCCGCCCCTGCGGCATCGACGGCTGCGGCGGCAGCAAGGTCAGCGATTGCCTGACCACCCTGCCGGTGGAGCGGGTGCTGGTCGCCTGCTGGGACTTGCTGATGTCCTCGGCGCCGGAACCCAGCGGCCATGCCGCGCGCCTGCGCGAGCCGCCCTCGGTGATCAGCACCTCCACCGGTTGGGGGAAAGACGCCTGAAACTCGCACTGGTTAGGCAGCGCTACAACCCCTACGGCGGCGCCGAGCGCTTCGTCGAGCGGGCGCTGACGGCCCTGCGCGGCCGTGGCCTGGAAGCCACGGTGATCACCCGGCGCTGGAAAGGCGAAGCGGGGGAGACCGGCGTGCGCCTGTGCAATCCCTTTCACCTTGGCCGCCTCTGGCGCGATGCCGGCTTTGCCCGCTGCGTGCGCGCCATCATCGACGCCGGCGAGTTCGATCTGGTGCAGAGCCACGAGCGGATTCCCGGCTGCCATGTCTATCGCGCCGGCGACGGCGTCCATGCCACCTGGCTTGAGCAGCGCGCCCGCGTCCAGTCACCGCTGGCCCGGCTGTTCACCGCCCTGCATCCCTGGCAGCGCTACACCTGCGCCGCCGAGGCGGCGATGTTCCGCCACCCGGCGCTGCGCGCGGTGATCTGCAACTCGCAGATGGTCCGCGACGACATCGCCCGTCGCTTCCATCTGCCGGCCGAGCGTCTGCACGTGATCCACAACGGCGTCGATACCGGCCATTTCCATCCCGGCCTGCGCGGCCAGCATCGCGAGGCCCTGCGTGCCGCCTTGGGCATCCCGCGCCTGGCGCCGCTGGTGCTGTTCGTCGGTTCCGGCTTCGAGCGCAAGGGTTTGCCGCAATTGATCGAGTCCATGGCCGGGCTGGAAGGCGTGCATCTGCTGGTGGTCGGCAAGGATCGTCATGAGGATAGAGCCCGGGCCCAGGCGCAGCGCCTCGGCATTGCTGCCCGGGTGCATTTCGCCGGCGGCCAGCAGGACGTGCGGCCCTACTATGGCGCCGCCGACGTCTTCGCCCTGCCCACTCTCTACGATCCCTTCCCCAATGCCGCCCTGGAGGCCCTGGCCTGCGGTCTGCCGGTGTTGACCAGCACCGGCAGCGGCGCTGCCGAGTTGCTCGACGGCGCTTGCGGCCGCGTCACCGATGCCCTCGACATCGCCGCCCAGCGCCTGGCCTTGACCGAACTGCTGGCCCTGCCGCGGGAAGCGGCCGCCGCTGCCGCCCGCGCCGCAGCGGAAAGCTGCGCGGTGGAGGACATGGGGGCGCGGCTGATCGCCCTCTACAACGGGCTGTTGCAGGGCTGAGGCTTCTGAAAACAGAACGCCCGCAACACTAGGTTCCTCCCCTTTCAAGGGGGAGGTCAGGAGGGGGATGGGGCTTCGTGGCAGCACGAGGCGTATCACCCCATCCCCACCCCGGCCCTCCCCTTGACGGGGAGGGGGCAGTTAGCGCAGCGCTCTTTGCTGCGCGCCTTGTCTCGCCCCGGGGCGCCTGTGGCCGTCCCGTATAATGGCCGCCTTCGATCCGGCCCCCTTCCCGATGGCGAGCGCTACTCCCACCACTTCGCAGCTCACGACCCAGCAGTTGTACTTGCGCCTGTTGGGCTATGTCCGCCCCTACTGGCGCACCTTCATCTTCGCCCTGGTCGCCATGGCCGCCTCCGCCGCCACCGAGCCGCTGTTTCCGGCGCTGATGAAGCCGCTGCTGGACGGCCGTTTCGGCAGCGGTGGCGACCGCGACCTGTGGACCCTGCCGTTGATGATCGTCGGTATTTTCATGCTGCGCGGTTTTGTCGGCCTGCTCGCCGACTACACCCTGTCCTGGGTCTCCAACAAGGTGATCCTCGATTTGCGCAACGCGATGTTCGCGCAAATGGTCAAGCTGCCCACCCGCTATTTCGACAACCAATCCTCCGGCGTGCTGATGTCGCGGGTGGCCTACGACGTGAACGGGGTGACCGGCGCCGCCACCGGCGTGCTGACCACCCTGGTCAAGGACAGCCTGGCGGTGATCGGCCTCTTGGGCTGGATGCTCTATCTCGACTGGCAACTGACCCTGGTGGCCCTGATCATGGTGCCGCTCATCGCCCTGGCGGTGAAGGCCTTCAGCAAGCGCCTGCGCGAGACCAGCCGCTCGGTGCAGACGGCCATGGGCAGCATCATGCGGGTGCTGGAAGAGACCATCGAGGCGCACAAGGTGGTGAAGATTTTCGGCGGCCAGGATTACGAGCGCGGCCGCTTCGACGCCGCCAATGCCGAACAGCGCGGCTACGCGATGCGGGCCACCCTGGCGGCGGCCTCCCTTGGCCCCATCGTGCAAACCCTGGCAGCCATCGCCCTGGCGGTGATCATCGCCTTCGGCCTGCGCCAGTCGGAGGGCAACAGCGCCACCGTCGGTGGCTTCGTTTCCTTCATCACCGCGATGCTGATGCTGCTCGCCCCGTTGAAGCGTTTGTCGGACGTCAACGCGCCCCTGCAGCGCGGCCTGGCGGCGGCGGAAAGTGTGTTCTCGCTGATGGACGAAACCCCGGAAGACGATCGCGGCACCCTGGACCTGGGCCGCGCCCGTGGCGACGTCAGCTTCCGCCAGGTGGTGTTCCGTTATCCCGAGGCGGCGCGCAACGCGCTGGACGGCATCGACCTCGACATCAAGGCCGGCGAGACCGTGGCCCTGGTCGGCTCCTCCGGCAGCGGCAAGACCACCCTGGCGAACCTGCTGCCGCGCTTCTATCACCTCTCCGGTGGCCGTCTGTTAGTGGACGGCCATGACCTCGAGACGCTGACCCTGAAGAGCCTACGCGCCAACATCGCCCTGGTCAGCCAGGACGTGGTGCTGTTCAACGACAGCGTCGCCGCCAACATCGCCTACGGCGTGCTCGGCAGCGTCAGCCGCGAGCAGGTGGTGGACGCCGCCCGCGCCGCCCATGCGCTGGAATTCATCGAAGCGATGCCGCAGGGCTTCGACACCCTGATCGGCGAGAACGGCGTCAAGCTCTCCGGCGGCCAGCGCCAGCGTTTGGCCATCGCCCGCGCCCTGCTGAAGAACGCGCCGATCCTGATCCTCGACGAGGCCACCTCGGCCCTCGATACCCAGTCGGAGCGCGCCGTCCAGGCCGCCCTCGAAGTGCTGATGCAGAACCGCACCACCCTGGTGATCGCCCACCGCCTGTCCACCATCGAAAGCGCCGACCGCATCGTCGTGCTGCAGCACGGCCGCATCGTCGAATCCGGCACCCACGGCGAGCTGCTGGAGCGCGACGGGCCCTATGCGATGCTGTATCGCATCCAGCGCACCAGCGAGACCGAGCCGGCGGCAGAGGGGATGGCGCAAGCCGGCTAATCGACCTGCAATGAGCCCCAAGCGCATTCTCGTCGTCCTCGTCGCCCGCATCGGCGACACCCTGCTCGGCACCCCGGTCATGCGCGCGCTGAAGGCGCGCTATCCGGGCGCCTCCCTGACGGTGTTGGCCCACCCGAAGCGCATGGCGGTGCTGGAGAACCTGGACTTCATCGACCAGCTCGGCTCGATCACGCCGAAGACCGCCTTCTTTCGCCATCGCTTCGGCGCCAAGCCCTACGACCTGGCGGTGCTGTTCGGTAACGACGCCCCGCTGCTGAAACTGGCGCGGCGCGTAGCGCCCCGGGTGGTGGCCTTCAGCCACGATGGCGAGCTCGACCACCCGGCCCTGCGTTTCGTGCCGCGGCCGACGCCGGACGCGCCGCTGCATGCGGTCAAGGAGCGCCTGCTGCTGGCAGAGGCGGCGGATGCGGCACCGGTGGACCTGCGCCTCTGCTACCGGGTCCGGGCCGCGGAGCAGCGCACGGCCGCCGCCTGGCTCCAGCAGCATCTGCCGCCCCAGGCTGGGCCGCTGATCGGCCTGCAGCCCTACAGCTTTCCGACCAAGGCGCACCGGGATTGGCCGCTGGACAATTTCTTCGCCCTGATCGCGGCGATCCGCAGCCAATATCCGCAGGCCCATTTCCTGATCTTCGGCGACGGCCTGGCGCAGCGGAAACTGAACCAAGTCACCGACAGGATTCCGCCGGGCTGCACGCTCTGCGCCGGCAAATTCTCCCTGCGGGAGACTGCGGCGCTGATGGCCGAACTCGATCTCTACGTCGGCGTGGACACCGGGCCGACCCATATCGTCGGCGCCCTCGGGATACCGATGGTGGCGCTCTACCACTGCGCCTATCCGGGCCGTTTGCTGGCTCCGCTGGAGCATCCGGCGCTGCGCGTGGTCGAGCATCCCCTGACCGGCGCCAGCCGCTCCAGCGAGGAATCGATGGACCAGATTCCCGTTGCCCAGGTGGCGCAGGCCGCCCTGGAATTGTTGTCCTCACAAGCGGCGGAGGCACCGTGAAGCCGCGGGTGCTGCTGCTGTCGCAGGATGTGCATTGCATTCCGCCGTTGACCGGGGCGGCGGTGGAGCAATGGATCGACGCGGTGGCTCATCGCCTCGACGGTTGCGAGAGCCACATCGTCAGCCCGGGCCATCCGCTGCGGCCCGACGATGAAACCCTCGATCGGGTGCGCTATCACCGAATCCGGGTCGGCCGCGTCTACAAGCGCCTGTTCCAGAAACTGTCGCGCCTCGATCCCTGGTCCTACACCGACCGGGTGATCCGCTATGCCGCGAAAATTCGTCCCGACATCATCCACCTGCACAACGCACCGCACTTTGCCGACGCGCTGAAAAAGGGCGTGCCGCAGGCGCGGCTGATCCTGCATATGCACAACGAGAAGGACGTCTCCTTCGCCGGGCCGGTGGATGCCCTGGTCGGCTGCAGCGAATACGTGTCGCGTTGGTACCAGGCGCGGCAGGCCCCGGCCAAGGAATTCGCGGTGCTGCCGAATGGCGTGGACACTGCCGCCTTCCACCCGGCGCCGGAGCGGCGGTCCTCGGTCTGCGCCCGCTTCGGCGTGCCGGCCGAGCGCTTCATCGTCCTCTATGCCGGCCGCATCTCCCCGGAAAAAGGCCCCGACCTGCTGGCCGAGGCCTTCCGCCATCTGCCGGCGGAGCGCTTCCATCTGGTGCTGGTCGGCGAATGGCCCCAGGGCGACGGCCGCAGCAACCAACGGGTGGCCTTTGCCGACCAGTTGCGCGAATTGCTCTCCGGCATGCCGGTGACGGTGCTGGGGAATTTCCCGCCGACCGAGATGGCGGCGATCTACCGCATGGGCGACCTGCTGGTGATTCCCTCCCGCTTCGAGGAGCCGTTTTCGATGGTCGCCATCGAGGCCATGGCCTCCGGCCTGCCGGTGCTCGCCTTGCGCCGCGGCGGCATGGTCGAGTACATGGTCGATGGCGAGAATGCCCTGCTGCTCGATCCGAATGTTGCTGCGGCGGATCTCGCCGCCGCCATCGAACGCTGCGCGCACGACGGGGTGGCGGCGCAACGTCGCGCCGGGAAGGCGCGGCAGTTGGTCGAGGCGCGCTTCGACTGGCGCCAGGTGGCCGGCGCCACCCAGGCGCTCTACGAACAGGTGCTGGCCCGGCGTGGCTGAGCGGCGCCGATGAATCCTGCCTGTCCCGCCCGCAGCGGGGAAGGCGACTGACAATGGTGAAGCAATGCGTCCTTTGAAGATATTGCATACGGAGTGGTCGGACGGCTGGGGCGGCCAGGAACGCCGCATCCTGCTCGAATGCGACGGCCTGCGCGCCCGCGGCCACACGGTCGAGATCGCCACCCGAGAATCCTGCTGGATCGCCCGCGAGGCCGAATCCCGCGGCATCCCGGTGTCCTTCTTCCCGATGCGGCGCAAGCTCGACGTATCGGGCATTCGCCAGTTGTCGCTGCACCTGAAGCAGCAACAGTTCGACGTGGTGCACACCCATAGCGGGATGGATGCCTGGATCGGCGGCATCGCCGCCAAGCTGGCCGGCACCCCGGCCCTGGTGCGCACCCGCCACCTGTTCATGCCCTTCCACCGCAGCCCGCTCAACTTCGTGCACTACCTGCCCGACCGCTTGTTCTGCCTGGGCGAGACCATGGGCCGCATGCTGGTGGACGAATGCGGCTTCCCGGCGCGGGAAGTGCTGAACATCCCCACCGGCATCGACTTCGCCGCCTTCCGTCCGGCCCGCAGTCGGGCCGAGGTGCGCGCCGAGCTGGGCATCGCCGCGGATGCCTTTTTCGTCCTGGTGGTCGGCGTCCTGCGCGGCGTCAAGCGCCATGACGTCGGGATCAACGGCTTCGCCCAGTTTCTCGCCGGCGGCGGCCAGGGCCACTTGTGCCTGGCCGGGGACGGGCCGATGCGCAGCGACATGGAAGCGCTGGTGGCGCAGTTGGGCATCGGCGACAAGGCGCGCCTGCTCGGCCATCGCACCGACGTGCCGGACCTGATGGGCGCCGCCGACGTGCTGTTGCTGACTTCCCGCTCCGAAGCCCAGTCGCAGGCGCTGACCCAGGGCCTCGGCCTGGGCATCCCCGCCGTCGCCACCGCCGTCGGCGGCGTGCCGGAAGTGGTGATGCACGAACAGACCGGCCTGCTGGTGCCGCCCGACGACCCGGCCGCGGTCGCCGCGGCGCTGGCGCGGCTGGCGGCCGATCCCGCCCTGCGCGCGCAGCTCGGCGCCGCCGGTCTGGCCCATGCGCAGCGGCGCTACAGCCTGCAGGCGATGCTCGATTCCACCGAGTCCGCCTACCGCGCCATCCTCGCCGACAAGGGCCGCGCCTGAGCATGGCCAAGCGCGCCCTCCCGGTCCTGATGTATCACCACGTCAGCCCCGTGCCGGGCCTGGTGACCATGTCGCTCGCCGTGTTCCGCAGCCAGATGCAGTGGCTTGCCGAGCAGGGCTGGACCACCCTGGGCGCCCAGGGCCTGGCGGATTTCTACGCCGGCAAACCGATCCCGGACAAGAGCCTGGTGCTGAGCTTCGACGACGGCTACCTGGACAATTTCCTCCACGCCCATCCGGTTCTTCAGGAGCTGGGCCTGCGTGCCCTGCTGTTCGTCGTCACCGGCTGGCTCGGCGACGGCCCGCCGCGCAGCGGCACTGCGGAATGCCTGAGCCACAGCGAGTGCAAGCGCCGGATCGGCGCTGGCCAGGCCGACGACGTCGTGCTGCGCTGGTCGGAAGTCGAGGCCATGCACACCGCCGGCAGCTTCGAGTTCCATTCGCACACTGACACCCACACCCGCTGGGACAAACAGCTGCCGCCGGGGGCCGCGCGCCGCGCGGCGATGGCCGAGGAGCTGGCGCAGTCGCGGGCGACCCTGGTGCAGCGCCTGGGCGAATGCAGTCGTCATCTGTGCTGGCCCCAGGGCTATTTCGAACCGGACTATGTCGAGTTGGCCGCCGCCGCCGGCTTCGACCATCTCTACACCACCCAGCGCCTGATCAACCTGCCGGGGGGCGATACACGCCGGATCGGGCGCCTGGCAGTCAAGGAAAAGCCCGGCGCCTGGCTGGGCCGCCGCCTCGGCCTGTATGCCAGCCCCTTCTGGGGCGGCCTTTACCTTCGTTTGCGGGGACGCTGATGGATATCGCCTTTATCGACGTGACGGTGACGCGCAGCTACGGCGGCTTGCAGACCGCCGTCTGGCAGACCGCCGCGGCCCTCGCCGAGCGCGGCCACCGCGTCACCGTGTACGGCGGCGACGGGCCGATCCGGCCTGACCTGGGCGGCCGCGCGGTGAGCGTCAAGACCTTCCCCTTCACCCCCCGCGAGCGCTACCCCAACCTGGGCACGCGCTTTCGCAAGCTGGCCGAGCGCCACTCCTTCCTGCGCGCCGCCCAGGCCGATTTCGACGCGGCCGAGCACGATTGGGCCATCGTCACCAAGCCCTACGATTTCCTCTGGCCCTGGCGCAGCCGCGCGGCCACCCGCTTCGCCTTTCTCTCCGGCGGCACCGACTTCTTCCTCGGCGACCGCCGCCTGGCCGAGCATGTGGACGTCTTCCTCGCCTGCAGCCAGTTCAACGCCTGGCAGCTCTATGGCCACTTCGGCCGCTCGGCGGCGGTGGTCTATAACGGCGTCGATGTGAACAGCTTCAATCCCGCCTGCCGCGACCCGGGGTTGCGCGAACAACTTGGCATCGCGCCAGACGAGGTGGTGTTCGCCTTCGCCGGCCGCCTGGTCGGCTGGAAGGGCGTGCATCTGGCGGTGCAGGCGCTGGCCACGGCGCCCCTGGCCGGCCTCAAGGCCAAGCTGCTGGTGGTCGGCGACGGCGCCGCCCTGGCCGGCCTGCGCCGCGATGCGGCGGCGGCGGGCGTGGCCGAGCGGGTGCTGTTCCATGCCGCGGTGGCGCACCACGAGCTGCCGCGCATCTACGCCAGCGCCGACGTCGGCATCTTCCCCAGCCTCGGTGACGAGGCTTTCGGCATCACCGTCGCCGAGGCCATGGCCTGCGGCCTGCCGGTGGTCGCCGCCTACAACGGCGGCATACCGGAAGTGGTGGGTAACGAGGGCAGTTGCGGCCAGTTGTTCACCGTCGGCGACGTGCTCGGCTGCGCCCGCGCCATGGCCGAACTGGCGCGCCTGAGCGACGAGCAGCGGCGGCAGCGCGGCGCGGCGGCGCGGCAGCGGGTTACCGAGCGCTACACCTGGGCCCTGGCCGCCGAGCGAGTGGAAGCAGCGATGTTGGCAACGGCGCCGCGATGACCGTGCGGCCGATGCGCATCGCCTTCATCAACCCGCAGTCGGTGCCCGGCGATCTGCCGTCCACGCTGCAGGCCCTGCAGATGGTGGATGCCTTCGCCCAGTGCGGCCATGCGGTGGACGTGGTGACGCCGGCGCCGTCGGCTGGGCTCAGCGCGCGGCAAATCCTCGGCCGCGAGGCGCACCCCGGGGTGCATTGGCAACATAGCCCGGCCCTGCGCCGGCGTTGGTTTTTCCCGTTTTCCAGTCATCGCCTGTTCTACCGTCACGCGATTCAGTGGCTGCGCCGGGAGCGGCCGGATGTGGCCTATGTGCGCAACCTGAAACTGGCCGAGGCGATACTCCAGGCACTGCCGCAACAGGCCGTAGTGTTCGAGACCCACGAGCTGTTCGCGCAGAGTTTCGCCGAGCATCACGCCCCCCTCGGCCTCGGCGCCCGGCGCAAGCTGCGCGCTCTGGAGCGGCGCGAGGCCTACGTCTACGGCAAGTGCCGCGGCTTGGTGGCGATCACCGAAACCCTGCTCGGCGACATCCGCCAGCGCTACGGCGACACCGGCGCGGCGCTGGTGGCGCCCGACGGCGTGGACCCGGAACCCGCCGCCCGCGCCCTGGCCGTACCCCGCACCGCCAATGCGCGGCCGGCGCTGCTCTACCTGGGCAGCCTGCATCGCTGGAAGGGCGTGGAGACCGTCATCGACGCCTTGCCGGCAATCGCCGATTGCGATTTGTGGATTGCCGGCGGCGGCACCGCGCGCATGCAGGAACTGGCCCAGCGCCCCAGCGCCCGAGCCTGTGCCGGGCGCCTGCACCTGCTCGGCCAGATTCCGCCGGCCGAGCGTTTCGAACTGATCGCCAAGTCCGACCTGTGCCTGCTGCCGCTGACCCAGAGCAGCATCGGCAGCCGCTACACCTCGCCCTTGAAGCTGTTCGAATACATGGCCATGGGCAAGCCCATCCTCGCCAGCGATCACCCTTCGCTGCGCGAAGTGCTGCGCCATGGCGACAACGGCTGGCTGGTGGCGCCGGACGATCCGGCGCGCCTGGCGGAGGGTGCCAGCAAGCTGTTGGCCGACCCGGCACTGCGCGCCGCCCTCGGTGCCCAGGCCCTGGCGGATAGCCGCCGCTACACCTGGCGCGCCCGTGCGGAAGCCGTGACGAAATGGATGGAATCGATATGTTCAGCCTGAGGCGGCAAACCCTCGAAGGCGTCATGCTGGCCGGCGTCGGCGCCGCTGCTGCGGCGATGCTGATGCCCGGCTTCGGCCGCATCGGCTATCTCGGCATGCTGCTCGCCTTGCTGGCCTGGCTGTTCCTCGGCCGTCAGCGCCAGGGTGCGGCTCACTTCCTGCACCCGCTGTGGCTGGGCTATTACGCGCTGGTATCCCTGTTGCTGCTGTCCGCCCGCGTCTCGCCCGATGCGGCGCTGACCTTCGGCGCCGTGGGCGATACGGTGTTGCGCTACGCCCTGCTGGCGCCGCCGCTGACGCATCTGCTGTGTTCGCCCGAGGGCCGCCGCCGCGTCGGCGCTGCCCTGGCCCTGGTCGGCCTGGTGGGCGTCGTCTGCAACGCCGGCCAATATGCCTACGAACTGGCGTTCGATCCGGCGCGCCTGGCCGAGATCATGGAGCATCGCCGCTGGTCGGATGCCCTGGTGTTCTTCTTCCCCTTCCTGCTGCTGAGCGGCCGGAACAGCCAGGGCTGGCAGGCCCGTGGCTGGTATTTCACCGCCTTCCTCGCCACCGCCATGATCATCGGCACCGGCGCCCGCGGCGCCTGGCTGGCGCTGCTGGCGGCGCTGTTCGTCTGGTTGGTCGCCGACCGCGAATACCGGCCCCTGATCCAGCGGCTGCTGCTGGGCATCGCCGTCGTCGGCGTGCTGGCCTATCTGCTGCTGCCTTCCCACATCGTCGCCGACCGCGTCAAGCAGGGCTTCGACAGCAGCTCGCGGGTCTCCGGCACCTGGGGGCCGAGCCTGAAGATGATGGCCGACCATCCCTGGCAGGGCTACGGCTACGGTCAGGAAATCTTCCATGCCGAGTTCAATCGCCGCGCGCCCAACGAAAGTAGCTGGTCCTTCAAGACCTCCCTCGGTCCCCACAGCATCTATCTGGAGGTCGGCTTCGCCGCCGGTGTGCCGGCCCTGCTGCTGTTGCTCGGCCTGGTTTGCGGCGCCTGCGGCTGCTTGTGGCGGGCGATCAAAGGCAACAACGGCCTGGCCGATGCGGACCGCTTCCTCGCCCTGGCGACCGCCTGTTCCTGGGTGGCCTTCTACGTGGTGCGCGGCTCCTTCGAGTCGGTCCGCTGGGGCCCCCTGTTTCTCCTGCTGCCGCTGGCGGTGGCGCTGCATCGGGAAGTGTTCAATGACCAAGCCAAAATCTGATTCCAGCTTCCTCGTCATCCGCCGCGACAACATCGGCGACCTGGTGTGCACCACGCCGCTGTTGCGGGCCCTGCGCGAGCATTTTCCCGCCGCCCGCATCGATGCCCTGGTGAATAGCTACAACCGCCCGGTGCTGGAAGGCAACCCGGATGTGGATCACGTGTACCACTACACCAAGGCCAAGCACCGCGCCGCCGGCGAGACCGTGCTCGGCGTGCATGCGCGCCGCCTGGCGCTGATGTGGCAACTGCGCCGCCATCACTACGACTACGTGATCCTCGCCAACGGCGGCTACCTGCAGCGCCCGCTCAAGCTGGCGCGCTGGGTGGCGCCGCGGGCCGTGATCGGCTTCGTTCCGGTGGGCCAGGCTGCACCCGGCATCGACCTGCCGGTGGCTATCGACACGCTGCAGCGCCACGAAGCGGAGAACATCTTTCGCCTGCTGCAGCCGCTGGGCATCTCCGGCCCGGTGCCGGCGATGCGCGTCGTGCCTCAGCCGGCGCTGCTGGCCGCGGTCCGCGCCCGCCTGCAGCAGTTGCCCTGGGGCACCCAGGCGCCGCTGCGGGTGGCGGTGCATATCAGCGCCCGCAAGGAACTTCAGCGCTGGCCGGCGGACCGTTTCGTCGCCCTGATGCGGGCCCTGCATCAGCGCTGGAACTGCGCCTTCCTGTTGTTCTGGTCGCCGGGCGACGAGCACAACCCGCACCACCCGGGTGACGACCGCAAGGCCGCGACCATCATGGCCGGCGCCGGCGACTTGCCGGTGATGGCCTGCCCCACCGAACAACTCGACGAACTCATCGCCGGCCTCGCCGCCTGCGATGCGATGGTCTGCTCCGATGGCGGCGCGATGCACCTGGGCGCCGGGCTGGGCTTGCCGATGGTGAGCTTCTTCGGCAACTCGGATGCCTGGAAGTGGCATCCCTGGGGTGTGGCGCATGAAGTCCTGCAGATGGACAGCCGCAAGGTGGAAGACATCTCCGTCGCCGCCGCCGAAGCGGCCTTCGCCCGGGTGATGACCGCCCGCAGTTAGACCGGGGCCGGCTGAAATGCCGGTCGGGTGACAGGCTGAGGACAGCCTCGATCGTTACGATGTAACAAGTTGTAAGCGATCGAACCGGCGCCCCTGTTGCGCCGGGTGTCTTCCTTGGTGCCTGAGCACCAACCCGGGTAATGAGCTTCCTTCCACGCGGATTTTTGTCCTCGCACCTTACTGCGAGGAATTCATTTTCTTCCCTGCTCCATACGGCGAAAAAAGCCGCATGGGCCTTGTACCCGGAACAGGGATTCCGCGCCTGGCGCAATCGCGTCAAGCTCAAGCTCCGCGTCCTGCGTCACAGCCGGCATACCCTGGCCTGGTGGCGCTTTCTCGACGCATCGCCGCTGCACCCGCTGGCCGCCGACCATACCAACCTGTTTCATCTGATCCATCGCCCCTACCTCAACTGGCGTTGGTCCGTGGCGCAGCGGCACCGGGTGATCCGCAGCCACTACCGCTGGGTGCGGCGGATGCCCTGGTTGTTGCGCAGCCACTTCGAACCCCGGGTGCTGGTCCAGACCGCGCTGCCGCCGGGCGCCCGGATCGTCCTGCACAAGGATCGGATCTTCATGCGCGAGGGCGAGCTGGTGTTGTCGATCTACAGCGCCGCAGAGCGTCTGTTGAGCCTGGCTTTCACCCTGCATGGTGGCGCCCGGCCGCGGCTGTACATCGGCGCGCTGCAGGGCAATCGCAGCGAAACCGCCAGGCTGGCGATCAAGTCGCTGACCCGTGCGCTGCACGGCCTGCGGCCACGCGACTTGCTGGTGTTCGCCCTGCAGGAACTGGCGCAGAGGTTGGACGTGAAGGAGATGCTGGCGGTTGCGGACTGCTCGCATTTTTCATCCAGCCCGAGCTACAAGTTCGGCGGCGGCAAATCCAGAGCCTTGTCCTATGACGACGTCTGGCGTGAGCATCAAGGCCGTCCGGCGCGTGACGGCTTTTTCTCGCTGCCTTTGAGTTATCGACGCAAGCCGGCGGAACTGGTGCCGTCGCACAAGCGCGCCCAGTACCGGCGCCGCTATGCGCAAATGGATGCGATCGCCGCCGAGCTCGCAGAGTTGCTGGCGCGGAGTTTGTGACCCGGCGCCAATCGCACGCGGTAGCTTGAAATCCGCCGGGCGGGGATAATCCGCCCATGATTACCCTCCTCCGCCGCCTCGCCCCGCTGCTGCTGGCCTTGCTCGCCGCCGCCGCCTGGGCCGACACCACCATCGTCATCGTCCGCCACGGCGAGAAGCCGGAAGCCGGCCTCGGCCAGCTCACCTGCCAGGGCCTCAACCGCGCCCTGGCCCTGCCCAAGGTGCTGCTCGAACGCTACGGCAAACCCAGCGCGATCTACGCCACCAACCCGGCGATCAAGAAAAAGGACAAGGGCGTGCCCTACGCCTACATCCGCCCCCTGGCCACCATCGAGCCCCTGGCGATTCGCCTCGGCATGCCGGTGCACATCGACTGGGGCATGACCGACGTCGATCCGCTGGCCGCCGCTCTATTGCACGGCGGCGACGGCCTGCGGGTGGTGGCCTGGGAGCATCACCTCGCCGCGGTGCTGGCCCGTCGCCTGATGACCGCCGCCGGCGGCGATCCGGCGACAGTGCCGGATTGGGCTAATGACGATTTCGACAGCATCTACGTGGTTCGGGTCAGCGCCGATGGCGAAGGCAAGCGCCATGCGGTGTTTGCGAAGGAGGCGGAGGGCTTGAATGGGCAGGGGGAGAGTTGCCCGAACTGAGGATGGTGTCGGCGCCCTCCCTTTGACCGCAGGGAATCCCTTTGGGACAAGGAGAGGCTTGGCCTGTCCTGAGCTGGTCGAAAGAGGGTGAGGATGGGGTAGGCCTCAAGTACGGCCCCCACCTCGTTCGCGCTGAGCCGCGCAATACCCACCCACGCCGTTCGTACTGAGCCTGTCGAAGTGCGGACGGAATACGAAGGACGAGTCCCTCTCCCGTGACGCCGTCATTCCCGCTAAAGCGGGAATCCAGGTTTTGAGTTTGTGCCGTTTCCCAGGTACGCAATCTTGAATTAACCGCAGGTGCCGGGACTCGCCCCGGCGGGCGACCTCCTTTCTTGCTTCTGCAAGAAAGGAGGCAAAGAAGCAGCCCCCGCCGCCCCGCCCCAGCTTCGCTGGGGTTCCCTCGCTCCAGAAGCTTCGCCGGGCCGGTGGCTAAACTCGCTTCGCTCGGACAACGCCACCGGACTTCTCCCGTCGAAACTTCCTCCGCTCGGCGGGGCAGAGGGGAATTCGACACCGATCGCATAGCGATGTGCTTGCCGCGCAGGGCCACCTAGAAAATCAAATCACACCGACCCTTCGGCCTTTCTGGAAAGGGACAGCGAACGCCGGTCATGGCATATGGATTGCTGTTGGGATATTCTTGGCTCAATTCTGGTGCTGCTCCCTTTACTCAAAAATCATGCAAAAGGCCGAAGCCAAAAATCATCATTGTCCTAGCCAGGCAGAAAACCGCCCGTTTCGCGGCAAGGCGATGGAGTCGCCGATGAGCGACCAGATTGCGCGTGCCGATCAAATGGCGAATGGCGATTCGCGGGTGGGCGCGTTGGAGGCCATGGCCAATAACAGCAGCGCGGCGACGGCGCAACGCCAGTTGATGGAGCGGATTCACCACAGCCCACGCATGTCCGACCAAAGAAAAAATTTGAAAGCTGTAGCGAACGACAATGCCCCGATTCAAAGAGTCACCATCGAAGGCGCCGATGTCGATCATCGCGATAATAGGGACGGCGACGACACGGCCAGCCTAGAGTTTTATGACTACTACCGTGGCGGCGGCAATGCCACCGAGGAAACGGTGATCGACGAATACATGGCACGTCAGCCGGCGGCGGATTTTGTCAATTCCGAGAAGTGGGAGGGTGAAATCCGCATGCGCGGACACTTGATCGACGGGATGGACGAGATCAATGACAACAATCTTTTTGCATACAACTGGCAGGAAGATCAATGGACGCTTCCCGCCACATGGGGGGCGATCCCCGCAGAGGAGGCTGACGAAGGGCAGAATGCGGCATTCATGCCGGCCGCCGGACAGTCGCGCCTAGCGGCTTTGCAGGACCTGTTTCGGGCACCAGCGGCGGACGAGTCCTACTATATCGATTGCTCGACGGCGATCCTGGCCGTTCATTACCGCGCACTCGCCGAAACGATGGAAGCGTTGCACGCGGGATCGTTTGACCAGCGCTTCGCAAGGGAGGATGTAGTGATCAACGCTGCCGGTAGCGGACAGGTGAATGCCGGCCAGGGAATGGTCGATCCGCCTGGGGAGGCGTTGGCCGAGGAAGTTGCGCTAAGTGGCGTAGGCGACCTGATTCCCGGCGATATGGTCTATTTTCAAAATTTCTCCGATTACGAGGCGACGCATAGCGGCCCCGAAGCGGCGTGGGCTGGAGAGCACGCGATATACAAGGGAAACGATCAGTACCGCGGCTTTGGAACGGACAGCCGGGCGTACGATGAAATGGTTGAGCAATTGGTGACAACCTACAACGATCAGGGGCTCAACGAAGGCGCCGCCCGCAAGGCGGCGGATGCACGAGAAAACTCCGGTGAATCGTTGAATGGCGAGCTGCCGGGTATCACTGACGTGAAGCGAGCGAGGAATCCACAAGGCTTATAACGATCCGGCCCGGGTATATAGACGAGCGTGAGGCCTCTGGGTGGAGAGGAAACTACTTAACGCTCGAGGTGTAACCCATGTCCTTGAACTCGTGTGTTACCGATGTACTTGACCTCCACACCGCGTCGCCCCGCCCCAGCTTCGCTGGGCTTCCCTCGCTCCAGAAGCTTCGCCGGGCCGGTGGCTAAACTCGCTGCGCTCGGTTAACGCCAGTGGACTTCCCCCGTCGAAGCTTCCTCCGCTCGGCGGGACAGAGGGGAATTCAACACCGACAGCATTGCGACACCCATGCTTTGTAGGGCTGCGGGTAAATCAAATTACCCCGCCCCCTTTTCGGTTTGGCAATTACTTTCATTTTTCCGTGGTCGTGACGAAGGACTCAGCCCGGCTCAGTAATGATGGAAGAATCTTTTCGCTCCAGCCAGAAGCGATGCACAGGAACAGGCGCGCTGCATCTTGTACTCCCGCTGCTTCGCTCAGAGCGCTCTTAATTATGATGTTGGCGTTAAATGCAAGGTGCACCAAGATGCCTGCGCCGATACCGATGAGTATTCGGCTGAAGGCCTCCATGCGCAGGCCGCGTTTTCCGGATTCCGGCTCCAATCTCAAGGTGCGTGTGCGCGCGGTTACGGACAGGAAGGCGCCAAATGCCCCAGCCAAGCCAGCCTGCAGCCAAACTACAACAGTTTGAAGCAGCGCCAAAGGGTAGTATGCCTGTGCGACGTGCGCGGCGATCGCCAATCCGGCCAGACACAGGAGAACCGTGAGGAACCACCAGAAGAACACCGGGCGGCAAAGCTGGTCCTTCGCGACGAGAATCTGGTCTTCGGCCATGGCCAGCACCTTCTCGCATTCCTCTCGTTTGATGCCGTTAAGCACCATGGCCATTGACTCCGCAATCAGCATGCGGACGCGTTTGGCGCTGTCACGGGCGCGGAGAGTGTTGACCTGTTGTTGTTCCTCGGTCACGCGCTCGCAAAGTGGTATGAATCGAAGCAAGGCGCGCAGCTTCGGAAAAGGCGGCTTCAGTAGCTCGCTCCGGTTATCGAGTAAGAAGTTGCTGGCGCAGCTCAGGCGCATGATGTTGGCCTGGATGACGCTCATTCCCTCTTCGCTGGAAAGGCGCTGCGTCCACCACCATTGGACTTCCAGGTTGGCATCTAGGTAGACGATGTAACGGCTGCTCTTTCGGATCAGACATTCAATCTTCTGTCCCATCCAGGGATCGATGTCGCCCTCTAGCAGCGACGACAACCGGGTCATCACGATGCGGCGTTTCTCCGTGATCTCGGGTGGCTCCGCGTCGATCTTCTTGTCTGGATTCGCATTGCGCCACAGCGACAACGTCACCATGGCGTCGTAGAACTCCTGATCGGGACCGGTCTCGTTCATGTCTTTTCTCGTGGTAATTCTTGACGCGGGATATGGCGCCGTAATGATTGTATCCAGCATATCGCGGAAATCGTCGTGGGCCAAAGCGAACCCTAAGAAGGAACCACAAGGGGGCGGAGAGATTTGGTTTTTCGGCACGCCTACATGGCGTGCCTACAGCGATGCGTATGGTGTTCCGCTTCCCCTCTGTCACGCCGAGCGGAAGAAGTTTCGACGGGGGAAGTCCGGTGGCGTTGTCCGAGCGCAGCGAGTTTAGCCACCGGCCCGGCGAAGCTTCTGGAACGAGGGAAGCCCCGCGTAGCGGGGCCGGGGCGGCGGGGGCTGCTTCTTTGCCTACTTTCTTGCAGAAGCAAGAAAGTAGGTCGCCTGCCGGGGCGAGTCCCGGCACCGGCGGTTACATCAAGACTGCGTACCTGGGGAAACGGCGCAACTTCAAAACCTGGATTCCCGCTTTCGCGGGAATGACGGAGTCACGAAGTTGTGGGCATCATGGCACCCCATCCCCACCCCGACCCTCCCCTTGAAAGGGAGGGAGCAAGCCCGCTCGTCACTTCGATTGTTCGGCGCGAACGGTATGGGGAATGGTTGCTGCGCCGTTAGCCCTCAGTGCGCCTCGTCCCAGTTGGCTCCGACGCCGACTTCCGCCAACAGCAGCACCGACAACTTCGCCACCCCCGCCATCAGCTTCGGCAGTTGTTCTCGAACCAGATCAGCCTCGGCCTCCGGCACTTCCAGCACCAGTTCGTCATGGACCTGCAGGATCATCCGTGACGCCAATCCCTTCTCATCCAGCCAGCCCTGCACCGCGATCATCGCCAGCTTGATCAGATCGGCGGCGGTGCCTTGCATCGGCGCGTTGATCGCCGCGCGCTCTGCTCCCTGGCGGCGGCCAACGTTGCTGCTCTTGATGTCGGGCAGCCAGAGGCGGCGGCCGAAGACGGTTTCGACGTAGCCCTTGTCGCGGGCCAGCTTTCTCGTGTCTTCCATGTAGCGGGCGACGCCGGGGTAGCGGGCGAAGTAGCGTTCCATGTAGGAGGCGGCGGCGCTGCGTTCGAGGTTCAGTTCGCGGGCCAGGCCGAAGGCGCTCATGCCGTAGATCAGGCCGAAGTTGATCACCTTGGCGGCGCGGCGCTGGTCGGGGCCGACTTCGAGCGGGGTGATGCCGAAGATCTCGGCGGCGGTGGCGCGGTGCACGTCCTCGCCCTTGGCGAAGGCGTCGAGCAGGCCGGTGTCATTGGAGAGGTGGGCCATGATGCGCAGCTCGATCTGCGAGTAGTCGGCCGACATCAGCTGGTGGCCCGGTGGGGCGATGAAGGCGCTGCGGATGCGGCGGCCCTCGGCGGTGCGGATCGGGATGTTCTGCAGGTTAGGGTCGCTGGACGCGAGCCGGCCGGTGGCGGCGACGGCTTGCGAGAAGCTGGTGTGCACGCGGCCGGTGGCGGCGTTCACCATCTTCGGCAGCTTGTCGGTGTAGGTGCCCTTCAGCTTGTTGAGGCTGCGGTGTTCCAGCAGCAGCTTGGGCAGCGGGTAGTCGAGGGCCAGTTGGGTCAGCACGTCCTCGTCGGTGGAGGGGGTGCCCGAAGGGGTCTTCTTCACCACCGGCAGGCCCTGGCGCTCGAAGAGGATTTCGGCCAGTTGCTTGGGCGAGGCCAGATTGAAGGGCTGGCCGGCCAGGGTGTGGGCTTCGCCTTCCAGCTGCAGCAGGCGGCGGCCGAGTTCGTCGCTCTGTTTCGCCAGGGCGGCGCTGTCGATCAGCACGCCGACCCGCTCCATCCGGTAGAGCACTTCCGCCACCGGCAGTTCGATTTCGCGGTAGAGCTTGTCCAGGGCCGGTTCGGCGGCCAGTTGCGGCGCCAGCACCTGGTGCACCTGCAGGGTGATGTCGGCATCCTCGGCGCCGTAGAGGCTGGCCCGCTCCACGTCGACCTGGGCGAAGGAGATGCGCTTGGCGCCCTTGCCGGTCAGCTCGTCGTAGCTGATCGTCGCGTAGCCGCAGTGGCGGCTGGCGAGGGAACCCAGGTCGTGGTTCTTGTCGCTCTCCAGCACATAGCTTTGCAGCAGGGTGTCGTCGGCGATGCCGGCCAATTGGATGCCGTGGTTGGCGAAGACGTGGCGGTCGTACTTCAGGTGCTGGCCGAGTTTCTTGTGGGCCGGCGATTCGAGCCAGGGGCGCAGCTTGTCGAGGCACTCGGCGAGGGGCAGTTGCTCCGGCGCGCCGGCGTAGTTGTGGCCCAGGGGCAGGTAGGCGGCCTCGCCGCTTAGGCAGCAGAAGGAGATACCTACCAACTGCGCCTGCATCGGGTCCAGGTCGGTGGTCTCGGTGTCCACGGCGGTGAGGCTCGCGGCATCGAGCTTGGCCAGCCAGGCGTCGAGCAGGGCGGGGGTATCGATGCAGACATAGCCGCTGCGGTCGGGCTCGTGCAGTTCCTGCGGCGCGCTCGGGGCGAAGGTGTTGGTGGCGGCAGTGCTGGCGGAGGGCGCCAGGTTGCCCAGGCCGCCGCGCTGCACTTCCTTCAGCCAGGTCTTGAATTCGAGGCGGGCGAACAGCTCCGCCAGCTTGTCGTTGTCGTGGGGCGAGGGCGCCAGGCTCTCCGGCGTCACCGGCAGGTCCAGGTCGCAGGCGATGGTCACCAGCTTCTTGCCCAGGGGCAGGAAGTCCAGGTGGCGCCGCAGGTTGTCGCCGACGGCGCCCTTGACCTCGGCGGCGTGGGCGACGATCTCTTCCAAGGAGCCGTACTGGCTCAGCCATTTGACTGCGGTCTTGGGACCGACCTTGTCCACGCCGGGGACGTTGTCCACGCTGTCGCCCATCAGGGTCAGGTAGTCCACGATGCGCTGCGGCGGCACGCCGAACTTGGCCAGCACGCCGGCCTCGTCGAGCATCTCGTTGCTCATGGTGTTCACCAGGGTCACATGGCCGTCCACCAGTTGCGCCATGTCCTTGTCGCCGGTGGAGATCACGCAGTCCATGCCCTGGGCCGAGGCGCGGCGGGCGAGGGTGCCGATCACGTCGTCGGCTTCGACGCCGTCGATCATCAACAGCGGCCAGCCGAGGGCCCGCACGCAGTCGTGCAGGGGCTCGATCTGGGCCCGCAGGTCGTCCGGCATCGGCGGGCGGTTGGCCTTGTACTGCGGGTACCAGTCGTCGCGGAAGGTCTTGCCCTTGGCGTCGAACACCACGGCCCGGAACTCCGCGCTATGATCGGCTTCAAGCCGGCGCAGCATGCTGATTACGCCGTAGATCGCGCCGGTGGGCTCGCCCGATTGGTTGCGCAGATCGGGCAGGGCATGGAAGGCGCGGTACAAATACGACGAGCCGTCGACAAGAAGAAGTCTGGACATGGAGGGGGAAGCGATGAACGCGTTTGACAAGTTACCGAAGGTGGCCGATCCGTTGGCTTCGACCCCTGGAGCCACGGCCCGCGAGGCCTGGCGCATGTTTGGGATTATGGCAGAGTTCGTTGAGGCGACTGAGCGCCTGGCCCAGGTCCAGCCGGCGGTGTCGATCTTCGGCAGCGCCCGTGTGCCGCCGGGTTCCGAGTACTACGAGCTGTGCGAAACCATCGCCCGGCTGTTGTCCGATGCCGGCTTCTCGGTGGTCTCCGGTGGCGGCCCCGGCATCATGGAAGCGGCCAACAAGGGCGCCTTTGAGGGCCGCAGCGTCAGCGTCGGCCTCAACATCCAGTTGCCGATGGAGCAGAAGGCCAATCCCTACCAGGATATCTCGCAGACCTTCCGCCATTTCTTCGCCCGCAAGTACATGTTCGTCAAGCTGGCCAACGCCTATGTGGTGATGCCCGGCGGCTTCGGCACCCTCGACGAACTGCTCGAGGCGCTGACCCTGATCCAGACCGGCAAATCGCCGAAGATTCCGATGATCCTGGTCGGCAGCAAGTTCTGGGCGGGCCTGGTGGACTGGTTCCGCGACCGGCTGGTGAGCGAGGGCATGATCCACGCCGAGGATATGGACCTGATCCAGGTGATCGACAAGCCCGAGGATGTGGTCGAGGCGATCTTCAAGCACTACGCCACCCGCGGCTTCGAACGCCTACCGGTGGAGCACGAGCTGCTGCTCAATTTGTAATCAGGCGCTCTGCTAGAATCCACGGGCATCCAAAAGGAATTTCCCATGCGTCGCCTGCTCCCCATCCTGCTGTTCGCCGTGACTCTGCCCGTGCTGGCCGAAAAGCCTGCCAACCTGGAACCCTTGCCGGCCGTGCCGCCGCCCCCGCCCGGCATCGTGGACCCGGACCTGGAACCCCAGGTGACCATCACCAAACGCGGTGAGGACAAGGTCGAGGAATTCCGCGCCAACGGCCGGCTCTACATGATCAAGGTGACGCCGCCCCACGGCCTGCCCTATTACCTGATCGACGACGAAGGCAACGGCAGCCTGGTGCGCCGCGACACCATCGGCCCCAACCTGAAGATGCCGTCCTGGGTCATCAAGACTTGGGATTGAACGCCCCCGCCACCGCGCTGAGCCTGCCGTGAACGATTCCGCCGCCCCTGTCATCGACGTGGTGTCGGAACCGCGCCTGGTCTCCGTCGATCAGGCGATGCAGTGGTTCGTCCGCGGCTGGCGGATGTTCCGCGCCGACCCCGGCGTGTGGATGGCGATCGGCGTGGTGTTCGGCCTGATCTACGGCCTCTCCGGCGTGGTCACCATGCTCGGTCCGCTGGCCTCGGCCATGCTCACCCCGGTGTTGCTGGGCGGCGTGATGATGGGCTGTGCGGCGCAGGATCGCGGCGAGCCGCTGCAGTTCGAAACCCTGTTCGCCGGCTTCCGCTACAACACCAACAACCTGGTGATGGTCGGCGTGCTGACCCTGGTATCCACCATCCTGATGATGCTCGCTGCCGCCGCGCTGGGTTTCGTCGGCGCCCTGCTGGGCAGCTTCGGCGGCCGCGTGGTCGGCATCTTTTTCATCCTGGTGGCGGCGATTGCCTTCCTCGCGGTGATCTCCGCCTTCGCCATGGCGCTCTGGTACGCCGCGCCGCTGGTGGCCCTGGCCCACATGACGCCGGTGGCGGCGGCCAAGGCCAGCTTCCGCGCCTGCATGATCAACTGGTTACCGTTGAGCATCTATGGCCTGGTGATCGTGGTGCTGTTCACCCTGTCGGTGTTCACCCTGTTCCTCGGCCTGCTGGTGCTGATCCCGGTGCTGCTGGCCGCCCACTACGCGTCCTACCGCGACATCTTTTGACCCGCCTCCAGGTTTTTCTTTCGACTGACTGATCATGCAGGCGCTGCGACTTCCTGCCCGCCAGGGCGTGCAATGGCTGGTTTCCGGCATCTACCTGTTCCGCAGCAACCCGCTGCTGCTGACTTCGCTGACGGTGCTCTACCTGCTGGCGGTGCTGTTGATGGCCAGCGTGCCTTATCTCGGCATGGCCCTCGCCTCCCTGGCGCGGCCGGTGCTGACCCTGGTGGTGGCCAACGGCTGCCGCGCCATCGACCATCGCCGCTCGCGGCCCCTGGCCAAGGGGGCCCTGCTGAACGGCGTCGAGGCCAACCAGACGCAGCTGATCCGCCTCGGCGGCCTCTACCTGCTTGGCTCGCTGCTGGTGCTGATCCTCAACGCTCTGCTGGCCGGTGGCGACGTGGACATGCGGCGGATGAGCCAGCAGGAGATGACCCTGGCGCTGATGAAAATGATGGCCCTGGCGATGATCGTCGAGCTGCCCTTCTGGTTCACCCCGCTGCTGGTCGGCTGGGGCGGCGTCAGCGCCGGCAAGTCGCTGTTCTTCAGTCTGATCGCCGTGCAGCGCAACTGGCGCCCCTTCGCCGCCTACGGCCTGACTCTGGGCGCCGGCGTGGCCCTGCTGGCGAGCCTGGTGCTGGGCATCTCGGAACTGTTCGGCAGCAACATCCTGGCCGGCATCCTGTTCCTGCTGCTCGGCCTGTTCATGTCCTTCGTCCTGACGCCGGTGCTGATGGCCAGCGTCTATCTCGGCTACCGCGATGTCTTCGCCGTTGAATGACGGCCCCCTGGGGCTGCTCGGCGGCACCTTCGACCCGATCCACTGCGGCCACCTGCGCCTGGCCGAAGAGGCCGTCGAGTCCCTCGACCTGGCCGCGCTGCGGCTGATCCCCGCCGGCTCGCCGCCGCACCGGAGCCAGCCGCAGACTGCCGCCGAGCACCGCCTGGCGATGGTGCGCCTGGCCGCCGCCGGCAACCCGCGGCTGCTGGTGGACGATGCCGAGGTGCGCGCCGCCGGCCCCAGCTACACCGTCCTCACCCTGGAACGGCTGCGGGCCGAATTCGGCCCGCAGCGCCCGCTGGTGCTGCTGCTCGGCGCCGACGCCTTTCTCGGCCTGACCACCTGGCACCGCTGGGAAGAACTGTTCGGCCTCGCCCACATCGCCGTCGCCACCCGGCCCAGCCACGTCCTCGAAACCGCCTACATGACGCCGACCCTGGCCGCGGTCTTCAACGCTCGCTGCCGTCGCGATGCCGCCGCCCTGGCCGCCGCGCCGGCCGGCAGCATCCTGCCCTTCGGCATTACGCCGCTGGACATTTCCGCCACGGCGATCCGCGCCGCATTGGGTACGGGCCGCAGCGCCCGCTATTTGCTGCCGGATTCCGTTCTCGACTATATTGACCACCATCACCTCTACAGCGCACCCTGAATGGATATCCGCAAGCTACAGAAGCTCGTCGTCGACGCCCTCGAAGACGTCAAAGGCCAGGACATCGAAGTCCTCGACACCACCAAGCTGACTTCCCTGTTCGATCGCATCGTGATCGCCACGGGCACCTCCAACCGCCAGGTCAAAGCCCTTGCCCGCAGCGTCCACGACAAGGTCCGCGAGGCGGGCATCGCCGTGAACGGCATCGAAGGCGAGGACGGCGGCGAATGGGTGCTGGTGGACCTGGGCGACATCGTCGTCCACGTCATGCAGCCGGCGGTGCGCACCTACTACAACCTGGAAGAGCTGTGGCTGAGCAAGCCCGCCGCCGCCAAGCGCGCCAAGGCAGCAGCAGAGGCCGCCGGCGAAGCCGCAGCTCCGGCCAAGAAACCCGCGGCGAAAAAGCCCGCCGTGAAGCGAACCAAGGCGGTGGCCGATGAGGCCGCCCCCGCTCCGGCCAAGAAGCCCGCTGCAAAGCGTACGCCCAGGGCTAAGTCGAGCGCGGAGTGAAACTCCTGATCGCCGCGGTCGGCACTCGGATGCCCGGCTGGGTCGAGGAGGGCTACGGCGAGTTCGCCAAGCGCATGCCGCGGGAACTGCCGCTGTCCCTGCTGGAAGTGAAGGCCGAGCCGCGCAGCGAAGGTAAGCCGGTGGAGGCGATGATGGCCGCCGAGGCGCAGCGCCTGCGCGCCGCCCTGCCGGCCCGCTGCCGTCGCATCGTGCTCGACGAGCGCGGCACTGAACTGAGTACCCGCAACCTGGCCGACCGCCTGGCACGCTGGATGGGCGAGGGCGACGACGTCGCCTTCATCGTCGGCGGTCCCGACGGCCTCGACCCGGCGCTGAAGCAGGAGGCCGACGAGCGCGTGCGCTTGTCCGGCCTGACCCTGCCCCATGCCCTGGTGCGGGTGATCCTGGCCGAAGCCCTGTACCGCGCCGCCAGCCTGATGCGCGGCCACCCCTATCATCGTGAGTAATCTGCCGCAGCGGCCGCGCCGCCCGGCCTTCTGGAACCCGACGTCGTGAAACTGGAAAACCGCATCTATCTCGCCTCCCGCAGCCCGCGCCGGCGTGAGCTGCTCGGCCAGATCGGCGTGCGCTTCGACCTGCTGCTGTTCCGCAGTGGCGACCGCGCCGATCCCGAGACCGACGAGACCCCCCTGCCCGGCGAGGTACCGGAGGACTATGTGGTCCGCGTCGCCCGCGCCAAAGCGCATCACGGCGCCAGCCTGCTGAATTGCCGCAACCTGCCGGACCGGCCGGTGCTGTCGGCCGACACCACCCTCGACCTGGGCGGCGAGATCATCGGCAAGCCGAACGATGCCGCCGACGCCTGCGCCATCCTCGGCCGCCTTTCCGGCAAGACCCACCGCGTGTTGACCGCCGTCGCGGTGGCCGCCGGCCAGCGCACCGAGCACGTGCTGAGCATCAGCGACGTGCGCTTCCGCGAACTGGACGAGCGCGAAATCCGCGCCTATGTCGCCAGCGGCGAGCCGATGGACAAGGCCGGCGCCTACGGCCTGCAGGGCCGCGCCGCGATCTTCGTCAGCGAGGTGCGCGGCTCGCCCTCCGGCATCGTCGGCCTGCCCCTCTGCGAAACCGCCCTGCTGCTGCGCGGCTTCGGCCTGACGCCCTGAATTCCCATGTCTTCGGTCTCCAGCATGAACGATTCCTTCCTCATCAACTTCACCCCGCAGGAAACCCGTGTCGCCCTGATGCAGTCGGGCGTGGTGCAGGAGTTGCACATCGAACGCGAAAGCTCCCGCGGCATCGTCGGCAACATCTACCTGGGCAAGGTGGTGCGGGTGTTGCCCGGCATGCAGTCGGCCTTCGTCGATGTCGGCCTGGAACGCACCGCCTTCCTGCATGTGGCCGATATCCGCGACCAGCGCCAGAACGAGCAGGAGCAGCGGCCGATCGAGAAGATCGTCAGCGAGGGCCAGCACTTCGTCGTCCAGGTGCTGAAGGACCCGATCGGCAGCAAGGGCGCGCGCCTCACCACCCAGGTCTCCATCGCCGGGCGGATGCTGGTGTACCTGCCCCATGAAAAGCACATTGGCATCTCGCAGCGGATCGGCGACGAAGCCGCCCGCGACCGCCTGCGCCAGCGCATCGCGGCGCTGATGCCGGCCGACGAGAACGGCGGCTTCATCGTCCGCACCGTCGCCGAGGACGCCAGCGATGACGAGCTGCGCGCCGACATCGCCTATCTGCGCCATCTTTGGAGCGAAATCCGCAGCCGCGCCCGCGAAGTCCATCCGCCGGCCCGCCTCTACGAAGATCTGACCCTCGGCCAGCGCGTGCTGCGCGATCTGGTGACCGTGGATACCGCGCGCATCCTGATCGACTCGCGGGAAAACTTCCAAAAGATGTCGGCCTTCGCCGAGAGCTACATGCCCCAGGTGGCGCCGCTGCTGGAGCACTACACCGGCGACCGGCCGCTGTTCGACCTCTATGGCGTCGAGGACGAAATCCAGAAGGCCCTGGCGCGGCGCGTGGACCTCAAGTCCGGCGGTTACCTGATCATCGACCAGACCGAGGCGATGACCACCATCGACGTCAATACCGGCGCCTACGTCGGCGTGCGCAACTTCGACGACACGGTGTTCAAGACCAATCTCGAAGCCGCCCAGACCATCGTCCGCCAACTGCGCATGCGCAACCTGGGCGGCATCATCATCGTGGACTTCATCGACATGGATTCCGCCGAGCACCGCGCCCTGGTGCTGGAGGAACTCAACCGGGCCCTGGCCCGCGACCACACCCGGATCACGGTGAACGGCTTCACCGCCCTCGGCCTGGTGGAGATGACCAGGAAGCGCACCCGCGAATCCCTCGCCCACGTGCTTTGCGAACCCTGCGCCACCTGCGGCGGCCGCGGCGAGCTGAAGACGGCGCAGACCATGTGCTACGAAATCCTCCGCGAACTGCTGCGCGAGGCGCGCCAGTTCAACGCCCGCGAACTGCGTCTGGTGGCGGCGATCTCGGTGGTGGACATGTTCCTCGATGAGGAGTCGCAATCCCTTGCCATGCTCTCCGACTTCATCGGCAAGCCGATCTCACTGCACGCCGAAAGCAGATATACCCAGGAGCAGTTCGACATCGTCCTGTTGTAGTGCGGCATTGCGGCTGCCGCGCTGCAACTTTCCCCGCGTCCGGTCGCGGGTTAAAGTAGTGGCGAATGGTTGATGCCGAAAGCCAAGGGGAAATGTGCTGCGTCCGCTTCGATATTCCTTCGGGTAGTTCCGCGCCCGCCTGTATCTGCGTCGCTCGCCACGGCGAAACCGACTGGAACGCCGTCGGCACCCTGCAGGGCTGGATCGACGTGCCGATCAACGACAAGGGCCGCCGCCAGGCACGGCATCTCGCCGAACACTTCGCCGACGCTGGCATCCAGCGCATCTTCAGCAGCCCGCTGATCCGCGCCCGGGAAACCGCTGCCATCGTCGCCGCCAGCCTCGGCCTGCCATTGCCCTGCCTGCACGAGGGGCTCAAGGAGCGCTGCTTCGGTGTGATCCAGGGCGTGCCGCGGGACGAAATCGCCGAACTCAACCCGGTGCTGTTCCAGCAGTTGATGAAGCGCAGCCCCGCCTGCCATTTCGCCCAGGGCGAAACCATGGACCAGTTTGCCGAGCGGGTGCTGGCGGCGCTCACCGACATCGCCCGCGACAACCCGGGCCTGCGGCTGCTGGCGATCACCCACGGCTGGGTACTCGACGTCATCGTCCGCCATGTGAACGGCCTGCCGCGCAACGCCATCCTGCCGCTGAAGCGCAAGAACATCGATCATCTGTGGCTGGAAGTGGGCGCCGGCGGCATTCGCCGGTGGCAAGCGACCGCGGCATGAGCCAAGATGGGAGTGGCGGCCCCGCCGCAGCCATGCCCCATGCTCGCCGTTGAACCGACAGGAGAAGCCAGATGGAATCCTCCCAGCACACCATGAGCAATCTCTTCGCCCAGCTCGGCCTGCCCTCCGAGCCGGACGATATCCGCAGCTTCATCGAACGCCATCGGCCGCTGGCGCCTGACGTGCGGTTGCATCGAGCGCCATTCTGGAGCCCGTCCCAGGCGGCGTTTCTCCGCGAGGAGATCGCCGAGGACGCCGACTGGGCCGAGGTGGTCGATCAACTCGACGGCGAGTTGCGGGCCGCGAACTGAGGCCGACAACAAAACGGCCACCTCCTGGGTGGCCGTCCGGCGAAGCTACGCGGTAGGTCGTTAGCGGGTAATCAGCGGAACGATGTCGGCGGCGTGCTTCTTGGCATGCTTCACGGCCTTCTTCTCCTTGGGAGTCAGAAGGGACTGTTTCTTGGGTTCCTTGTTGCTTTGGCGGGCTTTGCCCATGGCGGGTACTCCTTAGACGCTCCGGCGATTGCACGGTGCTGGTTCAGTATAGGCCGCTGCCGGAGCGATAACCGGAATCCACTCTCCATAGAACGGTTAATTTCGCTGCGACTTGAGCCTTGGCGCTGCAACTTTCTGCGCCGCATCTGGTCCGTGAAATTAGGCGCAAGGGACGCAACACTTTGTCGATTCCCGGCGCCGGTTTTATACCTAAGATGAAGTGCAGGCCGCATCATGTTTTCCATGCATGGCCCGTAGCCCCACGAAAAAGGAGAGATGCAATGACCATTTTCGCCCGCTACCAGAGCCGCTACGAAGCGGCCTCAGAAGAGGAAATGTCGGTACAGGA
>DATDMT010000276.1:0-8736 GCA_036518635.1 Rhodocyclaceae bacterium
CTGGCCGCCTCCGGCCTGTCGCTGATCGCCAATACCGCGCCGGTGGCCTATGGCGCCCTCGGCACGCCGGTGATCACCCTGGCAAAGGTGCATGGCTACGACCTGATGGCGGTGTCCGGCATGATCGGCCGCCAGTTGCCCTTCTTCTCGCTGCTGGTGCCCTTCTGGCTGATCTGGGCCTTCGCCGGCCGTCGCGGCATGATGCAGATCTGGCCCGCGATCCTGGTCACCGGCGTCAGCTTCGCCATCCCGCAGTATCTGGTGTCCAACTTCATCGGCCCGGAACTGGTGGACGTCATCGCCGCCATGTCGTCGATGATCTGCCTGGTGCTGTTCCTCCGCGTCTGGCAACCCAAGGAAATCTGGAATTCGGTGTCCCTCAAGGGCCACGAGCAGGATGGCGGCGCAGGCCATGAGGGCGCCCCCCCGGTCAAGCATCCCACCGCCGACGTGGTCCGCGCCTGGACCCCCTGGGTGATCCTCACCGTCTTCGTCTTCGTCTGGGGCCTGCCCGTGGTGAAGACCTTCCTCAACGACATCTACGCGCCCAAGTTCGCCATCGACGGTCTGCACCAGATGGTCGAGAAGGTTGCCCCGGTGGTGCCCAAGCCCACCAAGGAAGCCGCGGTGTATGTGTTCGGCCTGCTCTCCGCCACCGGCACCGGCATCCTGCTGGCGGCCCTGGTCGGCGGCCTGACCATGAAGTACCGCTTCGGCCAACTGGTCGCCGCCTACGGCCGCACCTTCTGGCTGGTGCGCTATTCGCTGCTGACCATCGTGCTGATGTTGGGCCTCGGTACCCTGACCCGCTTCTCCGGTCTGGATACCACCCTCGGCCTGGCCTTCGCCACCACCGGCGTGTTCTATCCCTTCTTCGGCACCCTGATGGGCTGGCTGGGCGTGGCGCTGACCGGCTCCGATACCGCCAGCAACGTGCTCTTCGGCGGCATGCAGAAGGTGGCGGCGGAACAACTGGGCCTCTCGCCCAACCTGATGGGCGCGGCCAACAGCTCCGGCGGCGTGATGGGCAAGATGATCGACGCCCAGTCCATCGTCGTCGCCTCCACGGCGACCCGCTGGTTCGACCACGAAGGCGACATCCTGCGCTACGTGTTCTTCCACTCCATCGCCTTGGCTTGCCTGGTCGGTGTGCTGGTGACGCTGCAGGCCTACGTTTCGCCCTTCACCCTGATGGTGAGGTAAGGCAAGACCCGGTCGCGGCTGATGGATTGGATAAGCAGATTCAATCCTTCGCCGCGACCCTTTGTGACACATTGGCAGTAACAGGAAAAAGGGCGCCCGGCGCCCTTTTCCACGATTTCAACGCAGCACGGCGGGCAATTCCGCCGCCGGCTAGGTACTACTACGGATGGCGATTGCGCCAGCCGCCACCTACAGTTTTGCAGCTCGGCAACGGGCTTTTTCCAGTCTAGTGATTGTCGGCCGCCTCGCGGCGCCGCCCCATTGATAGCGACCTGAACCTATGAAGACCATCCGCAGCATTCTCGTAGCGAACCGTTCCGAAATCGCCATCCGCGTCATGCGCGCGGCCAGTGAGTTGGGGATACGCACCGTTGGCATCTATGCCAACGAAGACCGCTTCGCCCTGCATCGCTTCAAGGCCGACGAAAGCTATCTGGTGGGCGAGGGCAAGAAGCCTATCCAGGCCTACCTCGACATTGCCGACATCATCCGCGTCGCCAAGCTGGCCAAGGTGGATGCGATCCACCCCGGCTATGGCTTCCTTTCCGAGAATCCCGATTTCGCCGAGGCCTGTGCCCGCGCCGGCATCGCCTTCATCGGCCCGAAGCCGGAAGTAATGCGCGAGCTGGGCAACAAAGTCGCCGCCCGGGCGCTGGCCGAGCGGGTCGGCGTGCCGGTGGTGCCGGCCACCGGCGCCCTGCCGGACGATATCGACGAATGCCGCAAACAGGCCGCCGCCATCGGCTACCCGTTGATGCTGAAAGCCAGTTGGGGCGGCGGCGGCCGCGGCATGCGCGCCATCAACGACGAACAGGATTTGGCGCCGGCCATCGAAGTGGCGCGGCGCGAAGCCGCCGCCGCCTTCGGCAACGACGAGGTGTACCTGGAGAAGATGGTGGTGCGCGCGCGCCACGTCGAAGTGCAGGTGATGGGCGACAGCCACGGCAACCTGGTGCACCTCTTCGAGCGCGATTGCTCGGTGCAGCGGCGCAACCAGAAGGTAGTCGAGCGCGCTCCCGCACCCTATCTCTCCGCCGAGCAGCGCGAAGCCCTCTGCCAGTCGGCGCTGAAACTGGCCCGCGGCGTCGGCTACACCCATGCCGGCACCGTCGAATTCCTGATGGATGCCGACAGCGGCAACTTCTACTTCATCGAGGTCAACCCGCGCATCCAGGTCGAGCACACCGTCACCGAAGAGGTCACCGGCATCGACGTGGTCAAGGCGCAGATCCGCATCACCGAAGGCGCCCGCATCGGCGACGAGAAATGCTTCGTGCCGCAGCAGGCCGACATCCGCCTGAACGGCCACGCCCTGCAATGCCGGGTCACCACCGAAGACCCGGAAAAGGGCTTCACCCCCGACTACGGCAAGCTCTCCGCCTACCGCAGCGCCGCCGGCTTCGGCCTGCGCCTGGATGGCGGCACCGCCTACACCGGCGCCGTCATCACGCCCTTCTACGACTCGCTGCTGGTCAAGGTCACCGCCTGGGGCCACGACCCGGAAGAAGCCATCCACCGCATGGACCGCGCCCTGCGCGAGTTCCGCATCCGCGGCGTCGCCACCAACCTGGCCTTCCTCGAGAACGTCATCGCCCATCCGCTGTTCGTTTCCGGCGAATGTACCACCCGCTTCATCGACACCACCCCCGAGCTGTTCAACTTCAAGCCGCGCCGCGACCGGGCCAGCCGCCTGTTGAAATTCATGGGCGAGGTCAGCGTCAACGGCAATCCGGAGATGAAGGGCCGCAGCGCGCCGCGCCTGCCGATGGCCCCGGCGCAACTGCCCGCCGCCGACCTGACCCTGGCGCCCCGCGCCGGTAGCCGCAATCAGTTGAAGGCCCTCGGTCCGGTCAAGTTCGCCCAATGGATGCGCGAGCAGAAGCCGGTGCTGCTGACCGACACCACCATGCGCGATGCCCACCAGTCCCTCTTCGCCACGCGCATGCGCACGGCCGACATGGCGGCGGTGGCACCCCACTACGCGCGCCTGCTGCCCGAGCTGTTCTCCATGGAATGCTGGGGCGGCGCCACCTTCGACGTGGCCATGCGCTTCCTCAAGGAAGACCCCTGGGAGCGCCTGGCCAAGCTGCGCGAGGCGGTGCCCAACATCCTCTTCCAGATGCTGCTGCGCGGTTCCAACGCCGTCGGCTACACCAACTACGCCGACAACGTGGTGCGCTACTTCGTCCAGCAGGCGGCAAAGAACGGCATGGACATCTTCCGCGTCTTCGATTCGCTGAACTGGGTGGACAACATGCGCGTCGCCATGGATGCGGTGAATGAGTCCGGCGCCGTCTGCGAGGCGGCGATCTGCTACACCGGCGACCTGTTCGACACCTCCCGGCCGAAGTACAACCTGAAGTACTACGTGGACATGGCCAAGCAACTGGAGAAAGCCGGCGCCCACATCATCGGCATCAAGGACATGGCCGGTGTCTGCCGTCCGCCCGCTGCCCGCGCCCTGGTCAAGGCCTTGAAGGACGAAGTCGGCCTGCCGATCCACTTCCACACCCACGACACCAGCGGCGGCGCCGTCGCCAGCGTGCTGGCGGCCATCGAGGCCGGTGTCGACGCGGTGGACGGCGCCATGGATGCGATGAGCGGCCTGACCTCGCAGCCGAGCCTGGGCGCCATCGCCGCCGCCCTGGAGCACACCGAGCGGGCCCCGGCCATCGACCATCGCCGCATCGCGCCGATCTCCCGCTACTGGGAGGGTGTGCGCCACTTCTACGCGCCCTTCGAGGCCGAGATCCGCGCCGGCACCTCCGACGTCTACCGCCACGAGATGCCCGGCGGCCAATACACCAACCTGCGCGAACAGGCCCGCAGCATGGGCCTCGACAGCCACTGGAACGAGGTGGCCCAGGCCTACGCCGACGTGAACCAACTGTTCGGCGACATCGTCAAGGTCACGCCCTCGTCCAAGGTGGTCGGCGACCTGGCCCTGTACATGGTGGCCAACGGCCTCTCGCCGGAAGACGTGCGCAATCCGGACAAGGACATTTCCTTCCCCGATTCCGTGGTGTCGATGATGCGCGGCGAGCTGGGCTATCCCGCCGACGGCTTCCCCAAGGACATCCAGGGCCGCATCCTGAAGGGCCTGACACCGGTCGAGGGCCGCGCCGGGGCGCACATCCCCGACGTGGACCTGGAAGCCTCCCGCGCCGCCGCCGAGAAGGCCGTCGGCCGCCAGGTGGACGACAAGGACCTGGCCTCCTGGCTGATGTACCCCAAGGTGTTCACCGAGTACGCCGAACACCTGAGCCGCTACGGCGACGTTTCGGTGCTGCCGACGCCGGTGTTCTTCTACGGCCTTTCCGAGCGCGAGGAGATCGCCGTCGAGATCGACCGGGGCAAGACCCTGGTGCTGCGCCAGACTGGCCGCACCGAGGTGGACGCCGACGGCGAGGTGAAGCTGTTCTTCGAACTCAACGGCCAGCCGCGCCCGCTGCGCGTCCCCAAGGCCGGCCTGGCGGCGGTGAAGAAGTCCCACCCCAAGGCCGAGGACGGCAACCCCAACCACGTCCCGGCGCCGATGCCCGGCGCCGTGGCGACGGTGGCGGTGAAGCCCGGGCAGAAGGTCAACAAGGGCAGCCCCCTGGTCTCCATCGAGGCGATGAAGATGGAAACCGCGATCACCGCCGACCGGGACGCCGTGGTGCTGAAGGTGCACGTTTCCCCCGGCGACCGGGTCGAGCCGAAGGATTTGTTGATCGAACTGGGGGCCTGACGCCGGGAATCCGCCCCGCCCGCGCCAATCAGCGCGGCGTCGGGGTGGGCGCTCACCTATAATCCACTCCTACCAAAGACATAATTTCGGAGTGGCAGCGTGAGCAATGGAAATTCGGCAGGGGCAGTCGCATCCTGGGCGTTCCCGGTGGCGGTCGGCGCCGGCAGCGGCCTGGGCGCCGCGGGCATCGCGGCCTTCGCCGGCGGGGCGCTGACCGTGCCGGCGCTCGGCGCCTGCGCGGCCCTCGGCGTGGCGGTGGCGGCCCTGCTGAAGGTCTACCACGCCCAAGCCGTGACGGCGCCCCTGGCGCGCCTCAGTCAATGCATCCGTGGCACCGTCGGTGACGGCGATCTGTCGCGCCGGGCTGAGACCGGCGGCCTCACCGACAGCGTGGCGCGCGACTACAACAACCTGATGGCCAGCTTCCAGGGCATCGTCGGCCGCGTCATCTTCAATTCGCAGCAGGTGGACAAGGCAGCCCACAAGCTGATCGACGAGGCCGGCCATACCGTCGCCGGCTCCGAGCAGCAGAACGCCGCGGCGGCTTCGGCCGCCTCCGCCGCCAGTGCGATGGCCGAAGGTGTCGCCGGCGTGGCGCAGAACACCCAGGAAACCGCCAGCATCGCCGAAGCCTCCCGCGAGCAGTCGGAGCGCGGCGCCCGCATCGTCCGCGAAGCTTCGGCCGAGATCGGCCGCCTGGCCCAGTCGGTGGAGAGTTCCGCCGAAGTGGTGTCGGCCCTGGGCGCCCGCTCCGAGGCGATTTCCGACATCGTCCGCACCATCAGCGACATCGCCGACCAGACCAATCTGCTGGCGCTGAACGCCGCCATCGAGGCAGCCCGGGCCGGCGAACAGGGCCGTGGCTTCGCCGTGGTGGCCGATGAGGTACGCAAGCTGGCGGAGCGCACCACCACCGCCACCGCGGAGATCGGCGCGATGATCGCGGCGATCCAGAAGGAGACCCAGGGCGCGATCAGCGCCATCCGCGAGGGCGCCTCCCAGGCCCGCAGCGGCGCGGATCTGGCGCAGCAGGCGGCGGATGCCCTGAACGAAATCAATCAGGGGGCGCAGAGCACCCTCGACAAGGTGCAACTGATTGTCGCCACCATGAGCGGCCAGAGCGAACAGGCCCAGTACATCTCGCGCCAGGCCGGCGAGATCATCCAGCTCGCCGACCGCAACACCCAGGGCGCGCGCACCACCCTGGCCGAGGCCAACCAGCTCGGCGTGATGGCCTCGAACCTCGACGAGGTCGGCCGCGTGTTCAAGCTCGGCAGCGCCGGCGACGCGGTGCTCAAGGCCCACGCCGCCTATCCGGAAGTGGTGCAGCAGGTGGCGAAGGAAATCAGCCGGGTCATGGAGGAGGCGGTGAATCGCGGCGAAATCAGCGCCGACGACCTGTTCGACCGCAACTACCTGCCGATCCCCAACACCAAGCCGCAAAAGTTCAGCAGCAAGTTCGACAAGCTCACCGACCGCATCCTGCCGCCGGTGCAGGAACCCTGGATGGAGCGCTGCAAGGAAGCCGCCTTCGTCATCGCGGTGGATGCCAACGGCTACGTGCCGACTCACAACAAGCGCTACTGCCAGCCCCTGACCGGCGACGAAAAGAAGGACATGGTCGCCAACCGCACCAAACGGATGTTCACCGACGCGGTGTTCAAGCGCCTGGCGACCAACAACCTGCCCTTCCTCAACCAGACCTACCGCCGCGATACCGGCGAAATCATGCACTGCATCTCCTCGCCGATCGTGGTCAAGGGCAAGCAGTGGGGCGCGGTGGCCATCGGCTACATCGTCTAGGGCCTGTCGGCCGGGCGCCGCGCGGCGTATGATGTTCCAGTACCCAGCGCAGGAGCCCGTCATGACCCCCAATCTGCTCGAACGCATCACTCTCGAACCCGGCAAGTGCGGTGGGCGGCCGTGTATTCGCGGCATGCGCATCCGCGTCAGCGACGTTCTGGAATTGCTTGGCTCCGGCGCGACTGCGGAAGAAATTCTGCGGGACTATCCCTACCTCGAAAAAGAGGACATCAGCGCAGCGCTATTGTTTGCTGCGCGGCTCTACGACCACCCGGTACTTCAGGCCGCCTGAATGCGCTTCGTCGTCGACGCCCAGCTACCGCCGGCCTTGGCCCGTTGGCTGGCAGCGCAGGGCCACGATGCGCAGCACGTGCTTGACTTGGGCATGCTCGATGCGCCGGATACGGCTATCTGGAATTACGCGCTGAGTGCGGATGCGGTGATCGTCACCAAGGATGAGGATTTCGCCCTGCGTGCCTCGGCCGCGACCCAACCGCCCTTTATTCTTTGGTTGCGTATCGGCAATGCACGCAACCCGGTTCTGCTGGGTTGGGTCGAAGGTCGGTTTGCCGAGGCGGTAGAAAAGCTGGCTGCCGGCAATCGTCTGGTGGAAGTGGTTTAGCGCCCACTCACGGGCCGTACGCTGCCCCGGCCGCTTCGCCCGGGCCGCCCCCGGTGATAAACTTTGGCGCGTTGCCCGCCCTTAGCGGCGGGTTTTTCCATTTTCAGGAGTCATCATGATTCAGGGTTCCATTGTCGCCATCGTCACTCCCATGGACGAAAGCGGCGCCCTCGACCTGGCCGCCATGCGCAGTCTGGTGGACTGGCATGTGCAGGAAGGCACCGACGCCATCGTCGTGGTCGGCACCACCGGCGAATCGCCGACGGTGGACGTGGAAGAGCACTGCACCCTGATCGAGACCGTGGTCAAGCAGGCCGCCGGCCGCATCCCGGTGATCGCCGGCACCGGCGCCAACTCCACCAAGGAAGCCATCGAGCTGGCCGCCTTCGCCAAGCAGGCCGGCGCCGACGCCCACCTCTCCGTGGTGCCCTACTACAACAAGCCGACGCAGGAAGGCCAGTATCGCCACTTCAAGGCCATCGCCGAAGCGGTGGAGCTGCCGATGATCCTTTACAACGTGCCCGGCCGCACCGTCGCCGACATGTCCAACGACACGGCGATCCGCCTTGCCGCCGTGCCCAACGTGATCGGCATCAAGGACGCCACCGGCGACATCAACCGCGGCTCCGACCTGCTGCTGCGGGCGCCGAAGAACTTCGCCGTGTACAGCGGCGACGATCCCACCGCCGCGGCGCTGATGCTGTTCGGCGGCAGGGGCTGCATCTCGATCACCTCCAATCTGGCGCCGAAGCTGATGCACGAGATGTGCGCCGCCGCCATCGCCCAGGACGTGAAGAAGGCCGCCGAGATCAACTTCAAGCTGCTGCCGCTGCACCGCGCGGTGCTGGTGGAGCCGAACCCGATCCCCGCCAAGTGGGCCCTGGCCCGCATGGGCAAGATCAAGGACGGCGTGCGCCTGCCCCTGGTGCCGCTGACGCCGGATTCCTACGGCAAGGTGACGGAAGCCCTGGCTCACGCCGGCATCCGCATCTAAACCTCTCGCCCGGGCCATCCAGGCCGCTCCGTTCATGCGTTCCACCGCCAGCACGAACGGGGCCGCCGGCCCGGGACGCGTCGCCCCATGACGACGCCACTGAATTCTCCGCGCGTGCTCTCGGTCATCCCGCCGATGACCCAGTTGAACACGCCCTATCCCTCCACCGCCTACCTGACCGGCTTCCTGCGCTCCCGCGGCATCAATGCGGTGCAGGAAGACCTGGCCCTGGCCCTGGTGCTGAAGCTGCTCTCCGCCGAGGGCCTGCACGCCATCCGCGCCTGCATCTCCGAGTTGCCCAAGCGCACGCCGCTGCTGGAAGCCTTCGAGGACAACTTCGAGCGCTACGTTGCCAGTGTCGAACTGGTGGTGGCCTTCCTCCAG
>DATDMT010000277.1:0-7508 GCA_036518635.1 Rhodocyclaceae bacterium
ATGCGGTGGATGTAAATCTCCGGGTCGGGGGTGACGTCCACATTGATCACCGCCTCCAACTGGTCGATGTCCAGGCCGCGAGCCGCCACGTCGGTGGCCACCAGCACCGAGCAACTGCGGTTGGCGAACTGGATCAGCACCTGGTCGCGCTCGCGCTGCTCCAGGTCGCCGTTCAGAGTCAGGGCATGGAAGCCCTGGCTGCGCAGCAGGTCGAGCAGATCGCGGCACTGCTGCTTGGTGTTGCAGAAGGCCAGGGTGCTAACCGGGCGGTAGTGCTTCAGTAGGGTGGCGACCGCCTGCAGCCGCTCCTCGTGCTTGATCTCGTAAAAGCGCTGGCGGATCTTGCCCTCGGCGTGCAGCTCCGGCAGCTTGACCTCCTCCGGCTGGCGAAGGAACTGGCGCGCCAGCTTGGCGATGCCGTCGGGATAGGTGGCGGAGAACAGCAGGGTCTGGCGCGCCGCCGGGCACTGCTTGGCGACCCGGGCAATGTCGTCGTAGAAGCCCATGTCCAGCATCCGGTCGGCTTCATCGAGGACCAGGGTCTGCAGCGCGTCGAGCTTGAGGCTGCCGCGCTCCAGGTGATCCTGAATCCGCCCCGGGGTGCCGACGACGATGTGGGCGCCATGCTCCAGGCTGGCGATCTGCGGGCGCATGGTGCTGCCGCCGCAGAGGGCAATGATCTTGATGTTGTCTTCGAAGCGCGCCAGGCGGCGCAACTCCTTCGTCACCTGGTCTGCGAGTTCGCGGGTGGGGCAAAGCACCAGGGCCTGTACCGCGAAATTGCGCGGGTCGAGCTTGCTCAACAGGGCCAGGCCGAAGGCCGCGGTCTTGCCGCTGCCGGTCTTGGCCTGGGCGATCAGGTCGCGCCCAGCTAGGGCCGGCGGCAGGCTGGCGGCCTGGATCGGCGTCATCACCTGATATTCGAGCAGGGCCAGGTTGTCCAGGATCGCCGGCGCCAGGGGCAGTGCGCTGAAGGGCTGGGCTGCGGCTTCGATGGGTTCGCTCACGGATCAGTCCTTGCGCCGCGGCGGCGTGCCGAAGCGGCGGCGCTGGTCGTAGCGCTTGTTGCTCTTTTCCGAGACCTTGGGCTTGGGCGCCAGCAGGTTCGGCACCGCGCTCTTGGCGGCGGCGCGATGGGCCTGGACCGCCTCGGCCATCTGCTCCTCGCTCAGCACCACCGGCGGCTGCTCGCTCAAGGGCTGGTACTCGGCCAGATTGTCGTGCACGGCGCTGAAGCGCTCGGCGACGCTGCCCTTGCGCGGCTGGCCGGCGACCAGTTCCTCCCCCGCCGGGGTCAGCGCATAGCCGCCGTCCGTGGCGACGATCAAGCCGTAAACGCCGAGGCGCCGAAACGCCTCGATCAGCTTGGCCTCACTGGGAATGCTGCCCTGGATCAGGTCGGCGGCGGCGACGATCTCGACCAATTCCGCCGGCCGGCGCTTGGAGGAGAGCGCCGTTGCCATCAGCAGGAGCACATCGAAATCGTGGATTGGGTACATCGGCTTACCTCGGGATGGGGTGGCGGCGCAGGCGGCCGGGAGGGCCAAGGGTGCTGCGCGCTTAGGCGGGGGCCGTGAGTGTACTTGGTTTGCGCCCCCAGCTCGGCTATTCCCGGCTAGACAGCCCGTCCCTTGATGAATTTTTCATTCTTGATGGATATCAAAGCCTTTTCCACCTGCCGAGCGTAGCTTGTGCCGCCTGCGACAAATTGTCGCACCCGTGCATCAATATCACCTGAACCCAGTCTTCCCACCGAGATCGCCGAGCTCCTTTCGGCCACTCACGTTTGCAAAGGAAAGCAGTCGATGAGCAAACCCACTGATACCAAAGAAACCGCCGTTCCGAACGATCTGAGCCGCAGAAAGTTCCTGAATACCACGGCCGTCGCCGGCCTCGCCGGCGCGGGCTTGTCGCTGGGCCTGGCTGGTTGCAACAAGGAAGCGCCGGCCCCGGCGGCGGGTGAAGGCGCCGCCAAGCCTGCGGCTGCGACTGGGGAAGCGGTGTCCCACGGCAAGTTTGAAGTGCGCCCGGGGCAACTGGACGAGTACTACCAAATCTCCAGCGGCGGCCATTCCGGCGAGCTGCGCATCTACGGCGTGCCCTCCGGCCGCGAAATCAAGCGCATCCCGGTGTTCAACATCGACTGCATGTCCGGCTGGGGCATCACCAACGAGTCGAAGAAGATCATGGGCACCAAGGCCGATGGCAGCCTCAAGTACCGCACCGGCGACACCCACCACGTCCATGGCTCCTACACCGACGGCACCTACGACGGCAAGTATTTCTGGACCAACGACAAGCTCAACAACCGCATGGCCCGGATTCGCGGCGACTACATGGAAACCGACCGGATCGTCGACATTCCCAACGTCCAGGGCTTCCACGGCATCTTTCCGGACAAGCGTGACCCGGTGAACCAGGCGATCAACCACACCACCCGCGTGTTCTGCGGCGCCGAGTTCCACATTCCCTTCACCACCAAGGGCCCGGACCTGAAGGACAAGACCAAGTATGGCTGCCTGCTGACCTGCGTCGATGCGGAGACCATGGAAGTCAAGTACCAGGTCCGGATCGACGGCAACATGGACCTCTGCGCCACCTCCTACGACGGCAAGCTGGTGGCCCTGAACCAATACAACACCGAGAACGGCGTGGTGCTGAACGACATGATGTCGGCCGAGCGCGACGCCTGCGTGTTCTTCAACATCGAGCGGGTCGAGGCCGCGGTCAAGGCTGGCAAGACCTTCACCCTGGGCGATTCCAAGGTGCCGGTGGTTGACGGCACCAAGGCCGCCAACAAGGACCCGAAGACCGCCCTGACCTGCTATGTGCCGGTGCCGAAGAACCCCCACGGCGTCAACGTCACCCCCGATGCCAAGTACTACGTCTGCGCCGGCAAGCTGTCGCCGACCGCCACCGTGATCGCCCACGAGCTGGTGCTGAAGTGGTTCAACGGCGAGCTGAAGGAACCCCGCGACGCCGTCGTGGCCGAGCCGGAAATCGGCCTGGGCCCGCTGCACACCGGCTTCGACAACAAGGGCAACGCCTACACCTCCCTGTTCCTCGACAGCCAGATCGTCAAGTGGAACATCGAGAAGGCCATCGCCCTGTTCAAGGGCGACAAGAAGGCGCAGCCGGTGATCGACCGCATCGACGTGCACTACCAGCCCGGCCACAGCTACGCCTCGATGGGTGAAACCAAGGAAGCCGACGGCAAGTTCTTCAACTCCGGCAACAAGTTCTCCAAGGACCGCTTCCTGCCGGTGGGCCCGATGCACGTCGAAACCGAGCAGCTGATCGACATCAGCGGCGACAAGATGGCCCTGATCCACGACGGCACCGCCTATCCGGAGCCCCACGACGCAATCATCGTCCGCCGCAACGTGCTGAAGACCAAGCAGATCTACGACATGGCGGATTCTCCGATCGCGGTCAAGGACATCAAGGAAGCCGGCGTCGAGCGCAAGGGCAACAAGGTCACGGTGCGCATCATGTCGATCGCGCCGAACTTCACGCCCAACGAGTTCACCGTCAAGAAGGGCGACGAGGTCACGATCATCATGACCAACCACGACAAGGTGGAGGATCTGCACCACGGCTTCGGTCTGGTCGATTACGACATCTGCATGGCCATCGGCCCCCAGGAAACCAAGTCGGTGACCTTCAAGGCTGACCGTGCCGGCATGTTCTGGTACTACTGCACGCACTTCTGCCACGCACTGCACCTGGAAATGCGCGGCCGGATGTTCGTCGAAGGCTAAGGGCTTTGCCCTCGGAGGGGCGGGGCGACCCGCCCCCTCCTCTGCCATATACAGTTGGGCGCACCGCCCGACGATGGGATTGCAAGTGCGTTTTACGCTCAGTTTTATCCTCGGTTTCTGGTTCCTGTTTTTTGGCCTGCCGTCCCAGGCGGCCTACCACGCGGAACTGCCGGCGAATCTTTCCACCGCCCCCGATCTCTGCGCGCTGGTCTCCTGTAAGGACGTGATGCCGGGCGCCGTCCGGTTTTCCCCGCGCAAGGGCAAGCCCAGCTACGTCGAGGCCTACGCCGAAGGCAGCGGCGAGCACCCCATCGGCTACGTCTTCCTGTCCACCGACATCGTGGACATCCCTGCCTATTCGGGACAGCCGGTGGTCACCCTGATCGGCATGGATGCGAAGGGCCTCATCACCGGCATCAGCATCCTGCAACACAGCGAACCGATCCTGCTGCTCGGCATTCCCGAATCGGCGCTGCTCAATTTCGTCAAGCAATACCTCGGCAAGTTCGCCGGCGACAAGGTGGACATCGGCACGGCACGGCCCGGCGAGGGCAGCTTCGCGGTGGACGCGATCAGCGGCGCGACGGTGACGGCCATCGCCGAGAACCAGGTGGTGATGCGCTGCGCCTACGAGATCGCCAAGCAGGTGGGCATCCTCAAGACCGTGGCCAAGCCCCCGGCGAAATTCACCGCAGTGGCGGAAAAGCTCGACTGGAAAGCCCTGGTGGCCGAGGGCAGCGTCCAGCGCCTGACCGTCGGCCCGGACGAGCTGGGCCTGGAGAACAAGGGCGAGCCGGTGATCGACCTGTACTTCGGCGACCTCAGCGCGCCCCAGGTCGGCAGCAACATCCTCGGTGCCGACGGCTACCGGCGGCTGGTGGCCGACCTGAAGCCGACGGAACACGCGATTTTCATCATCGCCAACGGCACCGTTTCCTTCAAGGGCTCGGGTTTCGTCCGCGGCGGCATCTACGACCGCATCCTGGTGGCCCAGGACCTGGACACCACCAGTTTCCGCGACACCGACTACCTGAATCTCTACGGCATCGAAGCCGCCGGCGCACCGGCCTACCGCGAGTCGGGCATTTTCATCATCCGCAGCGCCAGCTTCAGCGAGGCCTACCCCTGGCGCCTGTCCTTCCTCGCCAGCAAGGTGGACCGTCAGACCAACGTCCGCACCTTCGCCAGCTTCGACAGCCAATACTGGCTGCCGGCGCGCTATCTGGAAGGCGGCCGGCCGCAAGTGGCCGAGGCCGACCCGCTATGGCTGCGGGTATGGAAGGGCAAGCCGGTCGAGATCGGCCTCTTCCTGCTGTTCCTGGCGGCGACGGCGACCCTCTACGCCCTGCGCGACCGGCTGGTGCGCCGCGCCACGCGCAAGAGCAAGGCCTGGGTGTCGGTTCCCAAATACATCGTGTGGACCATCAGCGTCGTCGCCGTCGGCTTCTACGGCCTGGCCCAGCCCAGCATCACCCAGGTGCTGACCTGGTTCCACGCGCTGGTCTACCAGTGGAAGTGGGAGCTGTTCCTCTCCGACCCGCTGGTGTTCATCTTCTGGTGGTTCATCGTCGTCACCGTCTTCATCTGGGGCCGCGGCCTGTTCTGCGGCTGGCTCTGCCCCTACGGCTCCCTCAGCGAACTGAGCCACAAGATTGCCGGCGCCCTGGGGCTCAAGCGCTTCCAGTTCCATTTGCCGATGCGCTGGCATAACCGGCTGAAATGGCTCAAGTACGCGATCTTCGCCGGGCTGGTGGCGGTCTCCTTCGTCTCCATCGGCACGGCCGAGCAACTGGCCGAGGTCGAACCCTTCAAGTCCACCTTCTTCGTCGGCGGCGTCTGGCACCGGGCCTGGCCCTTCATCCTCTACTGGGTCGCATTGTTTATCGCCTCGCTGTTCATCGAGCGGCCCTTCTGCAAATACCTGTGCCCGCTAGGCGCCGGCCTGGCGATGCCGACCACCTTCCGCTGGAACCCGCTGAAGCGCAAGGCCGAATGCGAAACCTGCCACGCCTGCCAGAAGGGCTGCGGCTCCCTCGCCATCGACGATGCCGGGCGCATCGACCAGCGCGAGTGCCTGCTGTGCCTCGAATGCCAGATTCTTTACTACGACGACCATAGCTGCCCGCCGCTGAGCCAGGAACGCCGGCGGCGGACCAAGGGCGGGCTGGCCCTGACGCCCATCGGCGCCGATGGCTACTACATTCCGATCAAGCCGGTCCCCATGGAAGGCCAGAGCCGATGAGCGATCTGCACCCGCCGAAGTCGGCACGGCCCCACTATGCCGACCATCAAAGCCTGCCGGCCTGGGTCGCCGGCGAAATCTGGGACCACCTCTGGCCCTGGAGCCGCAACGGTTTTGCCGGCCGGCGTTTCCTGCTCGCCGCCAGCCTCGGACTGGCGGCGCTGGTCACCCTGGTCTGGCTGCTGGCGGCGGCCGGGCGCATCGGCCACGGCGCCGTGATCGGCTGGTGGGTCGGCTGGAGCGTCTTCGAGGTGCTGGTCCGCCTCCAGTCCAAGCCCTACATCAAGGACGGCGCCTGGTGGGGGCGCAACTATCGCCCTGCCAACTGGATGGACATGATCTGCTACGTGTCCTTCAAGAACCTGCTGCTCGCCTCCCTGCTGTTCCTGACGCTGCGCGCGGTCGGCGTGGTCAACCTGCTGCCGGGCTTTGTGCTGTCGCTGGCCCCCTGAAGCAGGCAGCGCTTTGTCCCCAGCGCCGGAACCGGGGGAAAGCGCTATTGTCTATGCCCCAACGCCCACCACGCCGATCAACTTGCCCGCACAAACTAAAGACTTGAGCCCCCAGGAACTCGGCGGCTACGAGCGGACTTCAGCCCGCCGGCGCTTGGCGCGGGTCCTGGGCCGCGGGCTAGGGGCGTTGTGCCTGGGTCTCGCCGCGGGGATGGCCGCTGCGGCCGGCGCGGCGGACTGCACGGTCCAGACGGAAACCTCCATCGCCGCCGCCATCGCCGCCGCGAAGCCGGGCGCCGTGGTCTGCGTCGGCCGCGGCGGCTACGAGGAAAACCTCGTCATCGACAAACCGCTGACGCTGCGCGGCATCGGCCGCCCGACCCTGGACGGCGGCGGCCGGGGCGACGTGATCCGGATCAAGTCCCCTGACGTTGCCATCGAGGGCCTGATCATCCGCAACAGCGGCGACGACCTGGGCGCCCAGAACGCCGGCATTTACGTGGAGCCGGGCTCGGACCGGGTCGCCATCCGCAACAACGATCTGGCCTACACCCTGTTCGGCCTGTGGATCGAGAAAGTGAAGGACCCGGAGGTCAGCAACAATCTGATCACCGGCAAGCGCGATCTCGCCTCCGCCCAGCGCGGCAACGGCATCCAGCTCTACAACTCCAGCGGCGCGCGGATCGTCGGCAACAACATCAGCTTCACCCGCGACGGCATCTACGTGGACGTCTCCGACCACGCGCTGTTCCGCGCCAACAAGATTCACCATTCGCGCTACGGCACCCACTACATGAACTCCAACGACAACGTTTGGGAGGACAACCAGTCCTACTTGAACCGCGGCGGCCTGGCGCTGATGGAGGTACGCCGCCAGGTGATCCGCAACAACCAGGCCTGGGGCAACTCGGACCACGGCATCATGCTGCGCACGATTCAGGACTCGGTGGTCGAAGGCAATGTGGTGGCGGGCAACCAGCGCGGCTTCTTCATCTACGATGCCGAGTACAACGTGCTGCGCAACAACCTGGTGATCGACAACACGGTCGGGGT
>DATDMT010000278.1:0-2800 GCA_036518635.1 Rhodocyclaceae bacterium
AGCCAAGATCAGCGCGACGGCCAGCCAGACCCAACGGAAGAAGCGATCGAACACGCCCAGCCAGAGGCGCAGGCGCTGCGGCGGCTCCAGCAGCTCGACGGCGGCCGGACGCAGGCACATGTAGGCGAAGAACATGCCGCCAACCCAGACCACGACACTGGCGACGTGCAGGAACAAGAACAGGGGATGCAGGTTCATGGCGGACTCCGTGACGGGCGAATAGCGACAGCATAACCAGCATCAGCAATTTCATTCGCATATCCCCCGAAAAACTGGTCAAAGACCTTGAAAAATATAGGTTATCCGCCTCTGGTGTCGGCCTCGGCGGACGCTTAAAATCGCGGCCTTCCCCCGCCCTGCCGCACCCATGATCGATACCCGCAAGACCCTGGAACTGCTCGCCCCCGCCAAGAATGCCGACTACGGCATGGCGGCCATCGACCATGGGGCGGACGCGGTGTACATCGGCGGCCCGGCCTTCGGCGCCCGTTCCAATGCGGGCAACTCGGTGGCCGACATCGCCCGCCTGGCGGCCCACGCCCACCGCTACAACGCCCGGGTGTTCGTCACCCTAAACACGATCCTGCGGGACGACGAACTGGAAGAGGCGCGCCGCATGGCCTGGCAGATCCATGAGGCCGGCGCCGACGCGCTGATCGTCCAGGACATGGGGCTCCTGGAAATGGACCTGCCGCCGATCCAGCTCCATGCCAGCACCCAGACCGACATCCGCCATCCCGAGAAGGCCCGCTTTCTCCAGGACGTCGGCTTCTCCCAGATCGTCCTGGCGCGGGAGCTATCGCTGCAGCAGATCAAGGCCATCGCCGCCAAGACCTCGATCAACCTGGAGTTCTTCATCCACGGCGCGCTCTGCGTCGCCTACAGCGGCCAGTGCTTTATCAGCCACGCCCACACCGGGCGCAGCGCCAACCGCGGCGAATGCTCCCAGGCCTGCCGTCTGCCTTATACGCTGACCGATCCGAGTGGTGCCGTGGTCGCCCACGAGAAGCATCTGCTGTCGATAAAGGACAACGACCAGAGCGCCAATCTGCAGGCCCTGGCCGAGGCAGGCATCCGCTCCTTCAAGATCGAGGGCCGGCTGAAGGACCTCAGCTACGTCAAGAACATCACGGCTCACTACCGTCAGTTGCTGGACGAGCTGATGGAGGCGGCACCGGAATACGCCCCCGCCTCCTCCGGCCATTGCAGCTACACCTTCACGCCGCGGCCGGAGAACAGCTTCAACCGCGGCGCCACGGACTACTTCGTCAATGAGCGCCAAGGCGACATCGGCGCCTTCGACACGCCGGCCTACGCCGGCAAGGCCATCGGCACGGTCAGCAAGCTCGGCGACGGCTGGTTCGAGGTGGACAGCACAGAGACCTTCCACAACGGCGACGGCTTGAGCTTTTTCGATTTCGACCAGGAACTGGTGGGCATGCGCATCAACGTCGCCCAGGGCAAGCGCCTGACCCCCAACGAAATGCCGGAGAACCTGAAAGTCGGCAGCGAGCTTTATCGCAACCGCGACCAGGCCTTCGAGCGGCTGCTGGAGAAGCGCTCCGCCGAGCGCCGCATCCCCGTCTGGATGCTGCTCGGCGAATGCGAAGGCGGCTTGCGCCTGGAAATCAGCGACGAGGATGGCATCCGCGCCGAGGCCACCCTGGCCCAGGCCCTGGAGCCGGCCCAGCACCCCGACAAGGCCCTGGCCACCCTGCGCGACCACCTCGGTAAGCTCGGCGGCACCCCGTTCGAGGCGGTGGAGATCGGCCTGAACCTGAGCCAGCCCTGGTTCCTTCCCGCTGCTGCCATCAACGGCCTGCGCCGCCAGGCCATCGAGGCCCTGGAAGCTGCGCGCCAGGCGGCCTGGCAGCCCCTGCCCCGGGCCCTGCCGGTGGAACCGCCGGCCCCCTACCCCGAGACCGAGCTGTCCTACCTGGCCAACGTCTACAACGCCAAGGCCCGGGCCTTCTATACCAAGCATGGCGTCCAACTGATCGACGCCGCCTACGAGGCCAACCAGGAAAAGGGCGAGGTCTCGCTGATGATCACCAAGCACTGCCTGCGCTACAGCTTCAACCTCTGCCCCAAGGAAGTGAAGGGCATCCGCCCCGACCCGATGACCCTGATGCAGGGCAAGGACAAACTGACCCTGACCTTCGACTGCAAGAAGTGCGAAATGCACGTGGTCGGCAAGCTGCGCAAACACCGCACCATCCAGATTCACGCCCACTAAGCCGATTCCGGCGCACAGAACGGCGCCGTAGAAAGCCCACTCAAATCGCATGGCTGAATTCAGGGGCCGGCGTTAAGATGCGCTTATGGATCGGACCCTGCTGCTCGTCGATGACGAAGTCTCGTTGATTCACGCGCTCAAACGCGAGTTGCACGGCGAGGGTTACCGCCTGCTCACCGCCGCCAGCGGCGAGGAAGCGCTAGGCATCATGGCTGCGGGCGAAGTCCAGGTGATCCTTTCCGACTACCGCATGCCGGGCATGAACGGCGTCGAACTGCTGACGCAAACGCGGCAACTGTATCCGGAAACGGTGCGCATGGTCTTGAGCGGCTTCTCCGATCTGGAAGCCATCGTCGACGCGATCAATCTCGGCCACATCTACAAATTCATCAACAAGCCCTGGGAACGCGAGCAGTTGTGCGCCGTGGTCGGCGATGCCTTCGCCCAATACGAGCTGATCTGCCGCGGCGCCCAGTTCTCGCGGATTTTCGAAAGCACCCGCGAAGGCATCTTCATCCTCGGCGCCGACGCCGCGATCCGCTCCAGCAACCCGGCCTTCAGCCG
>DATDMT010000279.1:0-5501 GCA_036518635.1 Rhodocyclaceae bacterium
CGCCGCAGATTTCGGCGCGGGTGGGCGGCGCGCCCAACACTTCCAGGCTGCTGCGGATGAAGTCGAGAATTTCCTGCTGACGCGGGGTAAGCTTGAAGTCCATGGGCACCTCCGTTTGAGTAACTGTATATTCGTACAGTATTCGAAGAATGGCAAGCCCAACAAGAAAAACAATTCCAGACCGCCTGCCATGAATGCCAAGTTCCAAGCCTTCGCCCGCCGCTACCTGCTGGCGGACATTCCGCCCCTATCGCCCGCGGAGCGCCTCCGCTCGGCCCTCGGAGTATTCCTCGGCGTGGCCTTCTGCGGCCTCCTGAGCTACACCCTGCCCCACGGCAGCCACTGGCTGATCGCCCCGGTGGGGGCCAGCGCGGTGATCCTGTTCGCCCTGACCCAGACGCCGCTGGCTCAGCCCTGGCCGCTGATGGGCAGCTACCTGGCGGCCACCGCCAGCGCCCTGACCTGCGTCGCCTGGCTGCCCTGGCCGCCTCTGGCGGCGGCTGCGGCGACGGCGTTGACGCTGTGGCTGATGGCGCGCCTGCGCTGCATCCACCCGCCGGCTGGCGCCCTGGCCCTGCTGCTGGTGCTGGACGGCGGCCTCAGCACGGCGCCCTGGAGCACCGCCCTGCTGGTGCTAGGCAACCTGACCCTGATACTGCTGGCCGGCCTACTGGTGAACAACTGGGTACTGGGCCGCGCCTACCCCTATTGCCGCAAGCCGGAAGCACCCCATCTCCACGGCACCAGGGACGACTCCCCCTTGCAGCGCATCGGCCTGACCCATGAGGATCTGGCCGGGGCGATGCGCAAGCAGGGCACCTTCGTCGACATCCAGGAAGGCGAACTGGTGCGCATCTACAACCTGGCGGTGGATCACGCCTTCGACCGCCACATCGGCCTCTCCTGCGGCGACATCATGGCCCGCGACATTGTCACGGTGCAGTTCGGCACCGAGCTGGAGGAAGCCTGGACCCAGTTGCGCGCCCACAAGATCAAGGCCCTGCCGGTGGTGGATAGCTTCAAGCGGCTGCTGGGCATCGTCACCGTCGCCGACTACCTGCGGCAACTGGACGACACCACCGCCGCCGGCCTGGCGGTGCGCCTCCAGGGCCTGCTCAAGCGCTCGGCCGGGCTGACCTCGGAAAAAGCCGAGGTGGTGGGCCAAATCATGACCACCAAGCTCTACTGCGCCAGCGTGGACACCCCCCTGTCGGAGCTGGTGCTGCACCTGTCGGACCTGGGCCTGCATCACATTCCGGTGCTGGACGGAGAACGCCGGGTGGTCGGCGTGGTCACCCAGTCCGACGTGATCGCCGCGCTGTACAAGCACATCGCCCTCGCAACTGCCTGACGCGCATGAAGCGCGCAAGGAACCAACGCCCGCCCCTCCCATCCTCCCCTCGCGGGGAGGCTACTAACTGGCTCGCTGCGCTCGATATCACGGGGCGCATTGTTCAAACTCCGCTAAGAAAGGAACGCCCATGAACGCCCCGCTGCCCGACACCGCCCTCGACCAGGCCTTCCGCAACGCCCGCACCTTCAACAGGTTCACCGACCGGCCGGTGGACGACGCCACCCTGGGCCAGCTCTACGACTTGCTGAAATGGGGGCCGACCTCGATGAACTGCCAGCCGGCGCGCTACGTCTTCATCCGCAGCGCCGAGGCCAAAGCCCGGCTCAAGCCCTGCCTGGCCCCGGGCAATGCGGACAAGACCATGGCCGCGCCGCTGACGGTGATCGTCGCCACCGATCCCCGCTTCTACGAGCAGCTACCGAGCCAGTTCCCGCCCAACCCGGGAGCCCGCGACCTGTTCGCCGGCAATGCCGCCCTGGCCGAATCCACGGCCTTCCGCAACGGCACCCTGCAGGGCGGCTACCTGATCCTCGCCGCCCGCATGTTGGGCCTGGACTGCGGCCCCATGAGCGGCTTCGACATTGCCAAAGCGAATGCGGAGTTCTTTGCCGAGAGCGGCTGGCAGGCCAACTTCCTGGTGAACCTGGGCTATGGCGACCCGGTCGGCAACCACCCGCGCGGACCGCGGCTGGGCTTCAACGAGGTGACCCAAATCCTCTAGTGCCCGGCGCCCGATCCTGCTTGCGATTCAAACAAAATTAATGTGGAGTTTGTTGGCACGCGAGCAGTGCTGGGCGAGATTGTTTTGACCAATCTGAATAATTTCGTAGCCCATTTCCTGTAAATATTGGTAGAGCATTTCCCGACGAGGAAGGTAGAACGGCTTCCAAGTCCATGCTTCGAAAATGATTGGGGGAAAATTGCTGTCACGCAATGTCTTAGCCGCTCCCGCCACCACCTTAAACTCCATTCCCTCTACGTCGATTTTCAGCAGTGCGACATCAGTCATGTTGAAATCATCCAGCGGCACTAGGGAAAAGGTCTCCATACCGCCAACCGTCTTGACCTCATAGTCGTTGGCTCTCACCTCTGCATCTAAGGAAAATGCGCCGATATTCGGTTCGTTTTCATAATCCGGAATAGATGCCGATATTGTCTCCGCGCAGTCAGATACCCCCTGTTTGATTGCCTCCACGTTACTGACTCCATTCAAGGCAATGCTATCCAGCAAGGCAGCATAGACCGCAGGCTGAGCTTCGAATGCAGTAAAGGCAGTGTTTGGAAATTCCTTTGCCAGTGGAATGCAGAACGTTCCAATGTTCGCTCCAACATCGATGACACGCCCACCATTCAAGCGAATGATATGACGACTGATTTCCAATATCTCTGGCTCATACCCTCCCCTATCCGCAAGGGCGCGAGAAATCAGATCGTGGGTTCCGATGGTCTGAAATTTGATGCCGCCTATCCCTTCTATTACTTTTCCCATGGCCACTTTCAGAACATCGACGAGAATAAGGTGGAGGATTTTATTCTTAGCCGAATCACTGAGACGATGATTGCCCCTCGCCCGCCGCCCAGGGCGGCACCGGACTCAGCAGAGCGGCGAGTTCGTCGAGGAAGACCTTGACCTTCGGCGCCCGGCTGCGGCTGGGCGCATAGCAGGCGTAGAGGTGGCGGCCAAAGGGCACGATGGGCTCGAAACCCGGCAACACCACCTGCAATTCGCCCCGCGCCAGCGCCGGGCCACACAGGTAGCGGGGCAGGATCGCCAGGCCCTGACCGGCCAGCACCGCGTCGTAGAGACAGCCGATCTCGTTGAACTGGAAGCGGCTCTTCACCGGCACCTGAATCTCCTCGCCGGCAGGGCTCAGCAGGTGCCAGACCCGCTCGTCGGTCAGCAGATAGCTGAAGCATTGGTGCTGCGCCAAGTCCCCCGGCGTTGCCGGCTCGCCGTGGGCCGCCAGATAGGCCGGGGCGGCGCAGATCACCCGCTCGATGGCGATCAGGGGCCGGGCCACCGCGTCCTGCGGCGGCTGCCGGGTCATGCGCAGGGCCAGATCGATACGGTCCTCCACCAGGTCCACCGGCTGGTCGGCGAGGATCAGCTCGCATTCCAGTTCCGGGTATTTCGCCGCGATGCGCGGCAACAGCGGCGCCAGCACGATCCGGCCGAAGGCGACGGTGGCGCTGACGCGCAGCAGGCCGCGCGGCACGTCGCCCTGGTTCTTCACCGCCACCTCGGCGCTTTCCACCGCATCCAAGGCCTGCACTGCGTGCTGGTAGAACACCTCACCGGCCGGGGTCAGACCCAGCTTGCGGGTGGAGCGCTCGAACAGGCGCACACCGAAACTCCGCTCCAGGTCGCCGATCTGCTTGCTGACCTGGGCGCGGGTGCAGCCCAGGCGGCGCGCCGCCGCGGCCATGCTGCCGCCTTCCACCGACTTGACGAAGCATTCCCAACTGTTGAGCCAGGCCATTTGTCAATGATTCGTTGACGTAGTGACGCGGATTATCGGCTTTTTGTCCATCTATTTGGAAACTATAGTCACGGAACTTCCCTGCCCACTGGATTCGCCATGTTCCGCTCCATCAGCCGCCCCGACATCCTCGTCATTACCCTGGCTGCCGCCGGCATCCTGATGGTGACCATGGGCGCGCGCCAGTCCATCGGCCTCTTCATCGCGCCGCTGAACGGCGCCACCGGCCTAGGCATCGCCACCATCAGCCTGGCCCTGGCCATCGGCCAGTTCGCCTGGGGCGCGATCCAGCCGGTCGCCGGCGCCCTGGCCGACCGCCACGGCCCGCGGGCCGTGCTGATCGGCGGCATCCTGCTGCTGGCCCTGGGCAGCGCGATCACCCCATTCATGGATTCCGGCTTCGGCCTGATGGTCTCCCTCGGTCTGCTGTCTGCCATCGGCTCCGGCGCCGGCAGCTTCTCTGTGCTAATCGGCGCCGCCGCCCAGCGCATGCCCCTCGAATCCCGCGGCACCGCCTCGGGGGTGATCAATGCCGGCGGTTCCTTCGGCCAGTTCGTCTTTGCCCCGGTGCTGCAGAAGCTGATCCAGGCCATCGGCTGGATGGGTGCGATGTGGGCGATGGCGCTGATGGTGCTGTCGGCCCTGCCCCTGGTGGGCAAGCTGACCTCCGGCCCGGCTCCGGTGAAGCACGCCGACGGCGACCACCATGCGCTGAAGGCGATCGGCGAGGCGCTGAAGAACCCCAGCTACCTGCTGCTCCACGCCGGCTTTTTCACCTGCGGCTTCCACATCGCCTTCCTCGTCACCCACCTGCCCGGCGAGGTGAACCTGTGCGGCCTGCCGGCCTCGGTGGCGAGCTGGTCGCTGGCGATCATCGGCCTGGCCAACATCTTCGGCAGTCTCTACGCCGGCCACTGCATTTCCCGCTACCGCAGCAAGTACGTGCTGGCGGCGATGTACGGCTCTCGGGCGCTGCTGATCGCCTGGTATCTGATGATGCCGCGCACCGAGGCAATCTACTACCTGTTCGCCGCCGGCCTCGGCTTCACTTGGCTGGCGACGGTGCCGCCGACGGCGGCCATCGTCGGCAAGCTGTTCGGCGTGCGCTACCTGGCCACCTTGTTCGGCCTGACCCTGCTGTCGCACCAGATCGGCGGCTTCCTCGGCGCCTGGCTGGGCGGCCTGGCGCTAACCCAGTTCGGCGACTTCAGTTGGATGTGGTACGCCGATATGGCTCTAGCTGCGATGGCCGCACTAGTGAATCTGCCGATCCGCGAACTGCCTGTGTTGCCGGCCGCTACCGCACCGAAGCCGGCCTGAGCTAGAGGCCGGTGCGGGTCGCCGGCAGGCAGGAGGAGGACATATCCCAGAGGTCGTCGAAGCGCCTCCAGCGCGGCGCGATCTCGACCGGATCGTCGCTGACGTGTTTGCCCCGCGCCTGGCCCATGTGAAAGCGGATCGCGCCATGGCGGCCGTCGGCCAGCAGATGGGCGTCCCGCAGGTGGCGCAGCTCTACCGTGGTCTGGCGGAATTCCAGGCGCTGCATGAAGCGCCCGCGCAGGGCCAGCAGGCGCGGGCAATAATGTTCGACATGGTCGATGTCGTGCAGGACGATCCGCAGGCGCTGATCGGGGCCCCGGGCGAGGAAGTCCTCGATGGCCTCGACC
>DATDMT010000280.1:0-2152 GCA_036518635.1 Rhodocyclaceae bacterium
CGGCATGGGCGTGATGGAAATGAGCCATCGCGGCAAGGAATACATGTCCATCCACGCCCAGGCCATCGCCGACCTGCGCGAACTGCTGAACATCCCCGCCAACTACAAGGTGCTGTTCATGCAGGGCGGGGCGATTGCCGAAAACGCCATCATTCCGCTGAACCTGCTCGGCCGCCGCGCCGGTGCCGATTACGTGGTCACCGGCTCCTGGTCTGCCAAGTCGGCCAAGGAAGCACGCCGCTACGGCGAGGTGAATATTGCAGCCAGCACCGAGGGCGATTACACCCGCATCCCGGCCCAGGCCGATTGGAAGCTCTCCCCCGATCCGGCCTACGTCTTCACCTGCAGCAACGAGACCATCGACGGCGTCGAATTCCCCTTCGTGCCCGATCTGGCCGCGCCGTTGGTGACCGACATGTCCTCCGACATCCTGTCGCGGCCCATCGACGTCAGCAAGTACGGCCTGATCTTCGCCGGCGCCCAGAAGAACATCGGCCCCGCCGGCGTCACTCTGGTGATCGTCCGCGAGGATCTGCTGGGCCATGCCCTGCCGATCTGCCCCTCGGCCTTCGACTACAAGACCGTCGCCGACAACGACTCGATGTACAACACGCCGCCCACCTATGGCATCTACATCGCCGGCCTGGTGTTCCAGTGGCTCAAGGCCCAGGGCGGGCTGGCCGGCATCGAGGCGCGCAACGTCGCCAAGGCCGAGCTGCTGTACCAAACCATCGACGCCAGCGGCTTCTACGAGAACCGGGTGGATCGGGCCTGCCGCTCGCGGATGAACGTGCCCTTCTTCCTCAAGGACGAGGCCCTCAACGACGCCTTTCTCAACGGCGCCAAGGCCGCCGGCCTAGTGCAGTTGAAGGGCCACAAATCGGTGGGCGGCATGCGTGCCTCCCTCTACAACGCCATCCCCCTGGAGGCCGTGCAGGCCCTGGTGGACTACATGCGCGAATTCGAACGGACCCATGGCTGAAACTCCGGAACAACTAGCCGAACTGGCCCGCCTGCGCCAGGGCATCGACGGCATCGACGCCGAACTGCTGCGCCTGATCAACGAGCGCGCCAAGCTGGCCCATCGCATCGGCGAGATCAAGCACGGCAACATCTACCGCGCCGAGCGCGAAGCCCAGGTGCTGCGCGCCGTTGCCGAGCGCAACCCCGGTCCTCTGTCGAACGAGGCCGCCCAGCGCATCATTCGCGAGGTGATGTCGGCCTGCCTGGCACTTGAACAGCCCTTGACCATCGCCTACCTGGGCCCCGCCGGCACCTATTCGGAAGCCGCGGCGCGCAAGCATTTCGGCGCCGCGCCGACGGCCATGCCCTGCGCCGCCATCGACGACGTGTTCCGGGCGGTGGAATCCGGCAATGCCCATTACGGCGTGGTGCCGGTCGAGAACTCGACCGAAGGCGCCATCGGCCGCTCCCTCGATCTGCTGCTGGCGACTTCGCTGTCCATCTGCGGCGAGGTGGTGCTGCCGATCCATCACAACCTGATGAGCCGCGCCGAGTCCCTCAAGGACGTGACCAAGGTCTATTCCCACGCCCAGTCCCTGGGCCAATGCCACGAGTGGCTCAATCGCCACCTGCCCGACGTGCCGCGTCTGCCGGTGGCGAGCAATGCCGAAGCCGCCCGCCTGGCCTCGGCGGAGCAGGGCGCGGCGGCGGTGGCCGGCGATGCCGCCGCCGAGCTCTATGGCCTGAACGTCCTCGCCGCCAGCATTGAGGACGACCCCAACAACACCACCCGCTGGGTCGTCATCTCCGATCACGACGCCAGCCCCTCCGGCGTGGACAAGACCTCCCTGGTCTGTTCGGCCCAGAACCGCCCCGGCGCGGTGCACGACCTGCTGACGCCCCTGGCCGACAACAATGTGTCCATGAGCCGGCTGGAATCCCGTCCGGCGCGCGGCTTCGGCGGCAGCCGTTGGGAATACGTGTTCTACATCGACATCGACGGCCACCGGCAGGATGCCGCCGTGGCCGCCGCCCTGGAGGAGCTGCGCCTGCGCGCCGGTTTCGTCAAGGAACTGGGCTCCTACCCCAAAGCCGTTTACTGAGGTCTTGCCATGAGCATCGCCGACCGGGCGCCGTCCCATATTCGCGCCATTTCGCCCTATGTGCCGGGCAAACCGATCACCCAGCT
>DATDMT010000281.1:0-4497 GCA_036518635.1 Rhodocyclaceae bacterium
GGACGAAGAAGACTTCGACGCGCCGATGACCATCAAGACCAATCCGTCCCTGTGGCTGGAAGAACTGCCCGACTACCTGCGCGCCGGCGTCGATTGCCTGAAGGTGCCGGGCCGCGATCGCTCGGTGGATCTGGTGCGCGACCTGGTCCGGGTCTATCGCCGCGCCGTGGACTGCATTCTCGAATCCGACCATCCCGACCTCAGCCCCTTCGCCCCCGAACTGGAGCGCCTGCGCGGCCGCTGGGGCACCGAACGCAGCAAGCGCGACAACCGCCTGCTGCGCGAAGCGGTGCGCTCCGCCCGCCACGCCACCGGCGTACCGCGCTCCGTCCTCGAACCCCACAACGTCGTCTGACCCATAAAGGAAACCGCCATGTTCGAACTGTCCACCAATCTCGCCAATCCCAAGGACCTGCGCGTCACCGACATCAGCGCCTACGACGCCATCTACCTGGGCGACTTCTCCTGCGCCGAATACCCGAACAACTTCTCCTCGAATTCCGACGTGCTGGCCGCGGCGCTGGAGAACATTCACGCCCAGGGCAAGAAGTGCTACCTGCGCCTGTATGCGGTGCCGAGCAACCACGATCTGCCCTGGGTCCGCGATCACCTCAAGGTGGCGCTGGCGCTGCCCTTCGACGGCTACGAAGTGCACAACATGGGCCTGCTGCGCGTATTGCGCGACATGGGCTGCACCGCGCCGATCCATCTCGGCGTCTTCGGCAATCTCTACACCCACGAAACCGCCCGGGTGCTGAAGGACTACGGCGTCACCCGCGTCTATCCGAACCCCGAGCTGTCGCTGAAGGAGATCGTCTACATCCAGGACGAGGCCCCGGTCGAAGTGCTGGCGCCGGTGCACGGCAAGATTCCGCTGGTGATCTCCGAGACTTGCTTCATCATGGAGCACACCGACGGCGGCGCCTCCGAGTGCAATTTCTTCTGCTCCAAGGACCATTGGCTGGAGCGCGGCAGTGGCGACTGGTCGCTGAAGGATACCGGCCGCATGACCCTCTCCGGCAAGGACCTGTGCATGCTCGAGCATCTGCCTGAGATGCTGGAGCGCGGCCTCACCGCCTTCTACATTCAAAGCCACGGCGAAGGCCCGGAATACATCGCCACTGCCGGCAGGATTTATCGCGCGGCGCTGGAAAAGGCCGCTGCCGGCCAGCCGGCCAGCGAGGACGAAATCACCGTGTGGTTGGCCGAACTCGGCGAGCTGGCGCGCAAGGGCCTCTGCAACGGTTACTACTTCGAGAGCGCCGGCCAGCGCTATGTCGATGCCAAGCAATGTGGCGACGCCTGCAGCGGTGGTTGCAGCAACCACGCCGCCGAACCGGCCGAAGCGAGCGGCGTCTGATGGCCGCCAAGACCCTCCAACAGCCGCAACTGCTGGCCCCCGCGGGCTCGGTGGAGATGGCGGTGGCGGCGGTCGATGCCGGCGCCGACGTGCTCTACGTCGGCCCCCGCGGCTGGAGCCGGCGCCCGGCTGAATCGGAACTGACCGACGACGAAATCCGCACCGCCATCGACTATGCCCGCGCCCGCGATTGCGAATTGCGGGTGGTGCTCAACACCTACCCGAGCCCCTTCGAGATGGAGGCCTGGGTCGCCAAGGCCCAGCAGTACGCCGAGTGGGGCGCCTCCGGTTTCGTCGTCACCGATCCGGGCGCCATCGGCCGCCTGCGCCGGGCGATCCCCGACACCGTGCTCCACGTCAGCATCGGCAGCGGCATCAGCAATGCCGACGACTGCGGCTTCTATCACCAGATAGGCGCCGACAAGATCATCCTGCCCTATCGCTGGGGCGAGGCCGAGATCGAGGCGGCGAAAGAACGCAGCGACATCGGTCTCGAAGTGTTCCTCTTCGAGACCGTGCAGACCGGCAAGATCTGTCCCGGCAAATGCATCATGAGCAGCTACCTGCGCTTCCGCGACTGGCTGCCGGGCGAGGGCAAGGACTACTTCTTCGGCAGCGCCAACCGCGGCGCCAAGGAGTGCTACCGGGTCTGCCAGACCGCCTGGGAATTCGGCGCCGAAGATGAGGAAAGCCAGACCCTCAAGCTGCGCCGCGATGCGCGCCTGATGCTGGAGCAACTGCCCGAGTTCATCCGCCTCGGCGTCGAGTACTTCAAGCTCTCCGGCCGCGAGCGGCCCACCGAGATGATCCGCGACCTGGTGCGCTACTACCGCCGCGTGCTCGATCACATCATCGGCGGCGACAACGACATCGGCCCCTTCGTCGATGAGCTGGCGGTGCTGCGCCAACGCTGGGTCAGCGCCAAGGGCCGCCGCGTCAACACCCTGATGGCGCGGGCCGAGACCTACGGCACCAGCGGGTTGCCTGCATGAGTTTTGTCTTGCGCGCCGGCTTCGAAGGCAGCGGCAGCCCTCGTTGGCTGATGCGCACCCTGCAGCGTCACGGCCTCGATCGGGCGCGCGGCTTCCGCCTCGAACTGCGTTTGCTGAAGGAAAGCACGCGCCGCCACGGCACGCTGCAGGCCATCGCCGACGGCGAGGCCGACGTGGTGGATGGCGACTGGCTGGCCCTGGCCGAGGCCCGCGCGGCGGGCCTGCCGGTCACCGCGGTGATGCCCTACGGCCAGATTCTCGGCAGCGTCATGCTGGGCCGTGGCGTGCGCGGCAAGACGCTCGCCGTGCTGCGCGGGCGCAAGCTCGGCGTGCTCTCCTCGCACGATAAGAACTGGGCCATCCTGCGCGCCGCCTGCGCCCGCAGCGGCTTCGTCCTGGAGGATGCGGCCCGCATCGAATACTTCGCCAGCCGCGCCACCCTGGACATCGCCCTCGACAGTGGCGCGGTGGATGCCGCCCTGGTGCACTGGCACCGGGTGCCCGAGCTGGTGGCCGCCGGCCACCGGCTGCTGGCCGAGATTCCCGACCTGGCCGACCCCCTGCGCCAGGGGGCCCTGGCCACCACCTTCTTCGTGGTTCACGACGATCTTGCGCGCCAGTGGCCGGGGCAGGTGGTCGCCTTCATCGAAGCCACCCGCGCCGCCATCGCCCTGATGCGCAACGATCCGGCGCCCTGGCAGGCCCTGGCCCAGGAGGAGGGCAGCGGCCTGCCCCTGGCGGCGCCGCTGCAGGCCCTGCGCCAGCGCTGGAACCGTCGCGTCGCCGATATCGCCCCCTGGGGGCCGGCCTCCCGCGAATCCCTCTATGCCCTGCGCCGGCAACTGCTGAAAAACGACGAGGGCCTGCCCGACCAGGGCCTGCCGCAATTTCCGCGGGGCGCCTTCGACCTGGGCTTTTTGCCTTGACGCGTGCTTTCCGTGAAAGCGCGCAAGGCAGCAAGGACGCCCGCCCCCTCCCATCCTCCCCCTCGCGGGGGAGGCTACTGAACGGCTCGCTGCGCTCGATATCACGGGCGCATTGTTCAAACGCTTTTAATCATTCATTGCCCTGGAGAACTCCATGCATCCCCACTCCAAACCCGTACTGATGGCCCCCGGCGGCACGCTGGGCATGGCGATCGCCTCCTTCGACGAGGGCGCCGATTCGGTCTATGTCGGCCCCAAGGGCTGGAGCCGTCGTCCCGCCGCCGACGAACTCGACGACGGCGAAATGGCCGAGCTGCTGAGTCATGCAAAAAGCATCGACAAGGACGTCCGCATCGCGATCAACGTGATGCCCTGCCCGGAGGAGATTCCCGCCTTCCTGCGCAAGGTCGAGTACTGCGCCGAGCAGGGCGCCGGCGGCGTGATGATCTGCGACCCGGGCTGCATCCGCCTGGTGCGCCAGCACTTCCCCGAGCTGGACATTCACGTCAGCGTCACCGCCGGCGTGTTCAACCTCGACGACCTGCACTTTTACCGGGAGATGGGCGCCAATCTGGTGGTGCTGCCCTATCGCTGGGGCCCGGCGGAATTCCAGGAAGTGAAGGATTGCCCCGGCATGCTGATGGAAGCCTTCCTCTTCGAAACTTCCCATCGCGGCCGCATCTGTCCCGGCCGCTGCTATTCCAGCAGCTACTTCCACATCCGCCACCAGACCGACGCAGCCAAGAAGGACCACTTCGTCGGCAGCGCCTCCCGGGGCGGCAGCTGTTACCGCATCTGCCGCGGCAAGTGGCAGCTGATGGTGGCCGAGCAGAGCCACCACGATTCGCCGGTGCTGAAGGGCAGCCCCGAGCTGCTGCTGTGGGAATTGCCCGAGTATGTCCATGGCGGCGTCGCCCGCTTCAAGATTCCCGGTCGCGAACGCACTACCCGCCTGGTGATGTCCATCGTCAATTTCTACCGCCGCGCCCTGGACCATGTGCTGGCCGGCAATCCCGACGTGTCCGGCTTCGAGGCCGAATGGATTGAGCTGAAGCGGCGCTGGGACAAGGAGCGGGGTCGCCGCGACGACGGCCGCATCGACAAGGCCCTGCGGGCCGCCTGAGTCGTGACCGTTAGGGCACTGCGCGCACAGTGGGCGGCCGACGCGGTGCGCCCCCTGGCGGCCATCGCCGCCGAGGAAAGCGCGCGCTTCGGCGCC
>DATDMT010000282.1:0-4319 GCA_036518635.1 Rhodocyclaceae bacterium
CTGATCTACGTCTCCAGCGAGATCGGCGTCGAGCATATCTACAGCTTCGCCGAACTCAAGACCGAGGTAATGCGCATGGCGGCGATCTACCAGAGCCTCGGCGTCAAGCGCGGCGACCGGGTGCTGATCTACCTGCCCAACATTCCCGAGGCCGCCTTTGCGATGCTGGCCTGCGTCCGCATCGGCGCGATCCATTCGGTGGTCTTCGGCGGCTTCGCCTCCGGCTCCCTGGCCACCCGCATCGACGACGCCAGGCCGGTGCTGATCGTCTCCGCCGACGCCGGCATGCGGGCCGGCAAGGCGGTGCCCTACAAGGCCCTGCTGGACGAAGCGATCAACCTCGCCGAACACAAGCCGGCCCATGTGCTGATGGTGGACCGGGGCATCGACCCGGGCTTCAACAAGGTGCCGGGCCGCGACGTGGATTACGCCACGCTGCGCCGTCTGCATCTGGATGCCGAAGTGCCCTGCGAATGGCTGGAATCCAGCGAACCTTCCTACATCCTCTATACCTCCGGCACCACCGGCAAGCCCAAGGGCGTGCAGCGCGACACCGGCGGCTATGCGGTGGCCCTGGCCGCCTCGATGAAGCACATCTACTGCGGCGGCGAGGGCGAGACCTATTTCTCCACCTCAGACATCGGCTGGGTGGTGGGCCACAGCTACATCATCTACGGTCCGCTGATCGCCGGCATGGCGACGGTGATGTACGAGGGCACGCCGCTGCGCCCCGATCCGTCGATCTGGTGGCAGATCGTCGAGAAGTACCGGGTCAACGTGATGTTCTCCGCCCCCACCGCGGTGCGAGTGCTGAAGACGCAGGACCCGGCCTATCTGCACCAGCACGACCTGTCCTCGCTGCGCTACCTGTTCCTCGCCGGCGAGCCGATGGACCAGCCGACCCATGAATGGCTGATGCAGGAATTGAAACTGCCGGTAATCGACCACTACTGGCAGACCGAGACCGGCTGGGCCGTGCTGACCACGGTCCCCGGCGTCGAGCAGACGCCGATCAAACCGGGCACGCCGAGCTTCCCGGCCTACGGTTTCAACCTGAAAATCTTCCGCGAGGATGGCAGCGAATGCGGCCCCCATGAGAAGGGCGTGGTCGGCATCCTGCCGCCGCTGCCGCCGGGCTGCCTGAGCACGGTCTGGGGCGACGACGCGCGCTTCGTCAAGACCTACTTCAGCCTGTTCAAGGAGCCCCTGGTGTATTCCTCCTTCGACTGGGGCATCAAGGACGAGGAGGGCTACCACTACATCCTCGGCCGTACCGACGACGTCATCAACGTCGCCGGCCATCGTCTCGGCACCCGCGAGATCGAGGAGGCGATCCAGGCCCATGTCGCCATCGCCGAAGTGGCCGTGGTCGGCGTCGGCGATGAGCTCAAGGGCCAGGAGCCGATGGCCTTCGCCGTGGTCAAGGATGCCGCCCGGGTCGCGACGGCGGAACTGCGCGCGGCGCTGGAAGCCGAGGTGAAAAAGATCGTGGACGGCATCCTCGGTGCCTTCGCCCGGCCGCGGCGGGTGCATTTCGTCAGCGGCCTGCCCAAGACCCGCTCCGGCAAGATGCTGCGGCGCTCGATCCAGGCCATCGCCGAGGGCCGCGACCCGGGCGACCTGACCACCCTGGACGACCCCGGCACCCTGGAGCAAATCCGGATCGCGCTGGCGGTATGAGCCCGTGGTGTCCGGGGCAGGCATGAAAAAAGCCGCGGAAATTTCTTCCGCGGCTTTTTTTAGAGCGAGGCCGGCTCAGTCGCCGCCCGGCTCCATGTGGGCCTGCAGGTAGTTGGCCAGGGTCACGTCCTTGATCAGCGACTGCTGGGTTTCGAGCCAGTCGATGGCTTCCTCGCATTGCTCCAGCAGCTCGGTCAGCAGGTCGCGGCTGACGTAGTCCTGCATCTCCTCCATCAGGGCGATGGTGTCCACCAGCAGCGGGCGCTGGATCTCCTTTTCGTACTTCAGGTCGCCCTGCAGGCATTCCACCGGGTTCTCGCCGATCAGCAGCTTGCCCAGGCTTTGCAGGTTGGGCAGGCCCTCGAGGAAGAGGATGCGTTCGATCAGCTCGTCGGCCTCCTTCATGGTGCGGATCGACTGCTTGTACTGGTAGTCGTTGAGCTTTTCCAGGCCCCAGTTGCGGAACATGCGGGCGTGGAGGAAGTACTGGTTGATCGCGGTCAGCTCGTTCTTCAGCACCTTGTTGAGGGCTTCGATGATCTTCTTGTCGGTCTTCATGTCGGTTCCTCGGGGTCAGGCGTCGCTGCCGGGCTTCATCTGGCTTTGCAGGTAGTTCTGCAGGCCCACCAGCTCGATTAGGCCGAGCTGCTTTTCGAGGAAGTAGGCGTGGTCCATCTCGGTGTCCTCGAGTTGCACCACCAGCATGTCGCGGGTGACGTAGTCCTGGGCGTTTTCGCAGGCGGCGATGGCCTTTTTCAGCTCGCCGACGACGTGGTATTCGAGGGCCAGGTCGGCCTTCAGCATGTCGCTGGCGGATTTGCCCAGCTTCAGCGCGTCGCGCTTACCGAGATTGGGCGTGCCTTCGAGGAACAGGATGCGCTGGATCAGGGCGCGGGCGTGCTGCCGCTCGTGGTCGGATTCATGCAGGCTCTTTTCCGCCAGGTGGTGCAGGCCGGCATCGGCATACATCTCGCCGTGGATCAGGTATTGGTCTACGGCGGTGAGTTCGCCGGCCAGCAGGCTGTTGAGGATTTCGATGATTTTCTTGTCGCCCTTCATGACTTCGCTCCCGTGTGTGGTCAACGTCTTCAAGAATCGCATGGCAAGGCGGGGTGGGCAAGGATGACGGGCGAAAAAATCTTGCCTGCCCCTGGCGATCACTCCTTGGCGACGGCCGGCCGCGCCAGCAAGGGTTGATGGAACAGATGCTCCAGGCTGTCGGCCAGCATCCGCCGCAGGTCGAGCACGCCCAGGCGGCGCGCCAGCAGGGCGAAGCCGAGGGCGCAGCCGAAACTGGTCAGCAGGTTCAGCACGGCAATCGAGATGAGGCCGGCAATCGCCTGCCAGAATTCGGCCAGGCGCAGGCATTCGCTGCCCAGCGTGAGCAGGGCGAGGCTCAGCGTGCCGGTGGCCAGAGTGATGTGGCGTACCTCCAGCGGTAGGCCCATGAAGGCGGCGAAGGCGGGAATCATGCCGAGCATCAAGCCGAGGGCGATATTGCTTGCCAGTTCCGGCGCGTGGGTTGCCGTCAGGTGGGCCAGGCGTTCCGTGCGCTGCAGGCCGAAACGGGCGAGCAGCCGCGGATGGCAGGCAATGGCGGTACGCACCCGGTGCAGGGCGAACAGGTTGTCGATCCAGCCGGCGATCAGCGAGGCGCTGAACAGCAGCAGGCCGGTGAAGGCGGCAAACAGCGGCGTCGGGCCGATTAGGGCATGGGCGTGCAGGATCGACAGGGCTTCCGCGCGCGGCATCGCCAGGTGACCGGGCAGCCAGTAAGCGAGTCCGGCCAGCAGCAGCGCCACCGGGGCGACACCGGCCATGTTGCCGAGGATGGCGGCCGACTGGCTGCGCAGCACATGGCGGATCTCGATCGCCAGGCCGTCATGGGCGCGGGCATTGCCGCCCATCTGGTCGGCCAGTGCGGCGGCGGTGAGCGCCGGCTGCTTGGTCGCCAGGGTGCCGTGGCAGGCCTGGATCAGGGCGAAGCTGAAGGCGTAGTTGAGCGAAGCCGCCAGGCCCTCGAAGAATTTCGGCAGCATCAGCCCGGCGATGGCGTGCTTGGCATGCACGGTGAGAGCAGTCAGGTAGCCGCCGCGCAGCCCCTTGTGCCACATCGCTTGCACCCCAGCACGGCCACGGGCGATGTAATGCTGGCCGAAGCGGCCGTTGCGTTCGACCACCGAGCGCGCTAGCAGCGCCAGGGTCTCGCCCAGCAGGCCGCGAATCGAGTGCTGCTCGTCCTGGCGGTCGAGGTTGTGCAGCAGGAAGGCCAGGGCATTGCCCGGGCTGTGATCGAGCAGCAAGGTCAGCAGCGTCTCGAGGCGGCCGATCTGCGCCTGCATGCGCTCGATGCGATACACCAGGGCCACCGAAACCCCGCGCTGGCCCAGCGATTCCTGCGCAGCCAGCAGCCAGCCGTGGCACATCGCCAGGCGGGCGCGAACCAGATTGGCGCTCTGCGCCAGCGCCTCCTCCGGCCCATAGCGGCGTTCCATCTGGGCAAACATCTGCTCCAGGTCCGGCGTCAGGTTGGCGAACACCGAGCGGCTGACGCGGCGCTGCGGCAGGCGCTGGCGGATTTGTGGCTGGTAGGCGGCGGCGGTGAGCTGGATCGCCAGCACCCGCAGCGCCGCCTTGAT
>DATDMT010000283.1:0-3293 GCA_036518635.1 Rhodocyclaceae bacterium
AACGGCGAGGTCTGGCAGGACGAGAACACTTTTCTGCCGACCCATCGCCGCGCCATCGGTTATGTGTTCCAGGAAGCCAGCCTGTTCCCCCACCTGAACGTGGCGCGCAACCTGGATTTCGGCAGCAAGCGCGCCGGCAGCGGCGGCCGCGTGGACCGGACGGCCATCGTCGAACTGCTCGGCATCGCCCACCTATTGGAGCGGATGCCGGACAAGCTTTCCGGCGGCGAGCGCCAGCGCGTCGCCATCGCCCGCGCCCTGCTCACCGCACCGCAGTTGCTGCTGATGGACGAGCCGCTGGCGGCCCTCGACCTGGCCCGCAAGCGGGAAATCCTGCCCTACCTGGAGCGGCTGCACGATGAGCTGGAGATTCCCGTGCTCTACGTCAGTCATTCGCCGGACGAGGTGGCGCGCCTGGCCGACCATCTGGTGCTCCTCGACGGCGGCCGCGCCCTGGCCCAGGGGCCCCTGGCGGAAATGCTGGCGCGCTTGGACCTGCCGCAATTGCAGGGCGGCGATGCCGGCGTGGTGCTGGAAGCCACGGTGGCCGAACACGACCCGCACTACCAACTGACCCGGCTCGATTTCTCCGGCGGCAGCATCCTCGCCGCCCTGCGCGCCTTGCCCATCGGCCATCGCGCCCGGGTGGCGATCCAGGCCCGCGACGTCAGCATCGCGCTGAACCCGAGCGACGAGTGCAGCATCGTCAACCGCTTCCCGGCGCGCATCGCTGCCGTGGTCGATGCCGCCCATCCGGCGCAGTTGCTGGTGCGGCTTGATGTCGGCAGCAGCGCGATCCTGGCGCGCATCACCCGCCGCTCCTGGGACCAGTTGTCGCTCAGCGTCGGCGGCGAGGTCTGGGCCCAGGTGAAGACGGTGGCCCTGGTGGAATAGCTCTTGCGTCCCTCGCGGCATCGTCATTCCCCATCAATTGCCGCCATGAAGATCGCCATCGCCAGCAAGGATTTCACCGAGGTTTCCAGCCACGCCGGGCAGACCCGCCATTGGCTGCTTTACGACAGCGCTGCGGCGGACCCGACACCGCAGCGCATCAGCCTGGAGAAGGAACAGCTGATCCACTACTGGCAGGACGACGGCCCCCATCCCCTCGACGGTGTCGAGCTGGTGATCGCCGCCAGCGCCGGCGACGGCTTCATCCGCCACATGGCCAAGCGTGGCAGCGAGGTGGTGCTGACCGGCGAGAAGAATGCGGCCAATGCCCTGGCCGCGGTGCTGGCCGGCGCGGTGCTGCCCGACCAGCGCTTCGACCCGACCACGGTGCTGTGCAAGCTGCGCGATTTGTTCTCGCGCCACTAGTCAGTCGCGTATCTAGCGCAACTATCTGGTGTATCGTGGCTGCAGTGGCGGCTTTTGGGCCGCCGCCAACCTTTTTAAGCCTCCGCAGAAGGAGCAGCACCATGAACGCGAAACCAAGCACCCGCGCCAAATTGCCGACCCGGGCCGAGATGCTGGCGGCACCGGAGGCGGACTACATGTCGGCACGGCAACTGGAGTTCTTCCGCAACCTGTTGATCGAGGAGCGCGATGCGCTGCTTGACTCAGCCAAGGAAACCACCGTGCATCTGCAGGACGGCGGCGCCACGCCCGACCCTTCCGACCGGGCCACCATCGAGGAAGACCACACGCTGGAGCTGCGCGTCCGCGACCGAGAGCGCAAGCACCTGCACAAGATCGACCAGGCCCTGGCACGGATCGAAGAAGGCACTTACGGCTGGTGCGAGGAAACCGGCGATCCGATCGGCATTCCGCGCCTGCTGGCCCGCCCTACGGCGAGCTACTGCATCGAGGCGCAGGAGCGCCACGAAGTGAAGGAAAAATCCAAGAGCTGAATGCCCGCGCTAGCGCTGCTTCGGGCTGAAACGATAGGCCTTGCAGGCGGCGCGCAGCGGCGGCGTATCGCCCGGCTGGGCTTCCCAGACGTTCTCGACGTGGATCAGGTCCACCGCGTAATCCGTGCCGTAGAGTTCAGCCACCTCGTCGGCCACCGCCAGGCGCTGCACCTCGGTCTCCCCCTCCTCCGTATCCTCGGTGGTAAGCAGCAGCATCTCGCAATCGGCGGGGACGATGCGGCGCAGGTGGGCCAGGTAGGCCACGCGCAAATGCTCCGGCAGCGCCGTCAATGAGGCGCGATCATAGACCGCCGCCACCGCGCCCAGATCGGCGGAGCCGAGACTGAAAAAATCACCGCAATAAATCGTGATCGAGCCACTCTGCCAGCGCACCAACTCGCCCGCCGGACTGCGCGTGGCCTGCAGCCGGTGCTCGCGGAAAAAGGAGCGAACGGCAATCGGGCTCAGCTCGACGCCGATCACCGCATGGCCCTGCTGCGCCAGCCACAGCAGATCCAGGCTCTTGCCGCAGAGGGGAACGAACACCGGCGCCCCGGGCGCGAGGCCGAGGCTGGGCCAGAAGCGCATCAGTTGCGCGCTGACCACCTGCTGGTGAAAGCCGATCTGCTTGTCCTTCCAGCACAGCAGCCAGCGGGCGTTGTCCTCGCCACTCATAACAATGGCATCTGCAGGCTCGGCCCGCGGTGGAATTCGAGAAAGCGGCCCTTGTAGGGCGTGCCGTCCTCCAGGGTCGCTGGCGCCCGGCGCATCTCCAGCCCGTAGCCGAGTTTTTTCATCTCCTGGCAGAAGCGGGCGCGGTTTTCCCGATCCGGGTCCACGATCAGCACATCCGCCGTCGGCGCCGAATGGCGCGCGATGAAGGCCACCAGTTGCGCCGGGTGGCTGCGTTCGTAAAGCACGTCGCTGCCGATGATCAGATCGAACAGGCCCATGCCGCAATCCTCGTCGGCCCAACTGCCAACCTGGTAATTCATCGCCAGCAAACCGTTGAGGGACAGGTTCTCGTTGAGGAAGGCCGGCGCCAAGGGGTGGGCATCACTGGCGGTGACGTCGCCCAGGCGGCGCTGGATCACCAGGCTGGAGAGAGCCAGACCGGCGCCCAGTTCAAGGACGCGCTTGCCCGCCAGCACGCGGGTCTGCATCGCCAGCGCGAGCACCCGCGACGAGGGCCAGATATGACCGAACAGGGACCAGTTGGCGGCAGAGAATCCGGCGCGGCCGGCAGCGCCCTCCGGGTCGGAAAACTGCTGCAGGTCGAGCAGCGAACGGATGGTGAAATCGACCCCGCCGACGCGGACGGTCTCCACCTTGACTTCGTACCCCGGCATGGGGACCTCGATTCACGGAAGGGTTGTGCGACACAAGGTTCTGATCGAACGGGCACAACGCTTCTGGGGAAGAGGCATGCGGGGCCGAAGAGGC
>DATDMT010000284.1:0-18590 GCA_036518635.1 Rhodocyclaceae bacterium
TCACCGTATCGCTGCCTTGCCCCGCCACCTCCACGATCAGGTCCAGCGGGCTATCCACCGTATAAGTATCGTCCCCCGCTCCGCCCACCAGCTTGTCCACCCCGACGCCGCCGTCCAGGCTGTCGTTGCCGTCGCCGCCGATCAGCGTGTCGGCCCCGGCCAGGCCGGACAGCACATCGTTGCCGCTGTTGCCGGTAATCACATTACCCAGCTCGTTGCCGGTCCCAGTGAAGGCAGCGGTCCCCGTCGCCGTGAGCTTCTCCAGATTGGCACCGAGGGTGTAGGACGTGAGGCTGGTCTGCACCTCATCGATACCACCGGCCGCCAGGGCCAGAGCCTCGGTCACGGTGTCACCCGCATCGTCCACCACATAGAGGTCGTTGCCGGCACCGCCGCTCATCGCATCGGCCCCCGTTCCCCCATCCAGGCTGTCGTTGCCCAACCCACCGTCGAGGCTGTCCACCCCGGTACCGCCGGACAGCATGTCGTTGCCGTCGCCGCCGATCAGCGTGTCGTTGCCGCCACCGCCGGATAGCGTGTCGTTGCCGCCGTAGCCATTGACCAGATCGTTGTTGCTGGCGTCGTCAGTGAAGGTATCGCCGCTGAAGTTGCTGGTGGTGTTCACCAGCAACTGATCCAGGGTGACCGCGCTGTTGTCGTCGAACTTGAAGCTCTCGATGCCACGATCCGCCGTGGTGGAGGCAAACAGGCCCTTGATGGTCAGAGTCTGCGTGTCGGTGGCCAGGGTGATGGTGTTCGGGTCGGTCTTGGTGACGGTAAAGCCGCCGGCCTTGCCCTTGTTGGCGAACAGCCAGTCGAGACCGGTCAGGTCGAGCACGTCCGTGCCGACGCCGCCGACATAGGTATCGTTGCCCGTGCCGGCAACGAAGGTATCGTTGCCACCGTCGCCGTTCAGCAGATTCGTCCCGGCGCCGCCGGAGAGCACATCGTCGCCCTCGCCGCCGAAGAGCTTGTCGTTGCCCTCGCCGCCGGTCAGGACGTCGTTGCCACCGAGGCCAGAGAGCATATCGTTGCCGGCGCCGCCGCTGATGCTGTTGGCGTCGCCATTGCCGACCCCGGTGACGTTGCTGCTGCCGGTGTAGATCAGGTTCTCCACATTGCTGCCGAGCACCTGGCTGGCGACGCTGGTGCGTACCGTGTCGGTGCCGCCCCCCGCTGCCTCGACGATCTGGTCGGCGGGGCTGTCCACCACGTAGGTATCGTCGCCGCCGCCGCCCACCAGCTTGTCGGCGCCCGTACCGCCATCCAGGCTGTCGTTGCCGTCGCCGCCGATCAGGGTGTCGTTGCCGGCCAGGCCGGAGAGCAGGTCGTTGCCGCTGTTGCCGGTGATCACATTACCCAGCTCGTTGCCGGTGCCGGTAAAGGCGGCGCTGCCGGTGGCGGTGAGCTTGTCCAGATTGGCGCCGAGGGTGAAGGCGGTGAGGCTGGTCTGTACTTCGTCGATGCCGCCCAGGGCCCCAGCCAGGGCTTCGGTGACGGTGTCGCCGGCGTCATCCACCACGTAGATATCGTTGCCGGCGCCACCGTTCATCGCATCGGCGCCCGTGCCGCCGTCCAGACTGTCGTTGCCCAGCCCGCCGTCGAGGCTGTCCACGCCGCTGCCACCGGAGAGGATGTCGTTGCCGTCGCCACCGTTCAGGGTGTCGGCGCCGCCGCCGCCGGTCAAGGTGTCGTTGCCGCCGAGGCCGTTGACCAGCTCGTCGGTGGCGTCGCCGGTGTAGGTGTCGCCGGCGAAGTTGCTCATGGTGTTGGCGAGCAACTGGTCGAGGGTGACGGCGCTGTTGTCGTCGAACTTGAAGGTTTCGATGCCGTGGTCGAGGGTGGCGGAGGTGAAGGGCCCTTTGAGGGTCAGGGTCTGGCTGCCGGAAGTCAGGATGATGGTGTTGGGGTCGATCTTGGTGACGCTGAAGCCGCCGGCCTTGCCCTTGTTGGCGAACAGCCAGTCGAGGCCGGTGAGGTCGAGCACGTCCGAGCCAACACCACCGAGGTAGGTGTCGTTGCCGGAGCCGGCAACGAAGGTGTCGTTGCCGAGGCCACCGTCGAGCAGGTTGTTGCCGGCGCCGCCACTCAAGACGTCGTCGCCGTCGCCGCCAGCGAGCCGGTCGTTGCCGCTGCCGCCAACCAGACTATTGTTGCCTGCGTTGCCCGTGCCGCTGAAGGCGGCGCTGCCGGTGTAGGTCAGGTTCTCGACGTTGGTCAGCGCGGCGAGGCTGTAGGCGCCGAGCCCGGTGCGGATGGTGTCAGTGCCTTCGCCGCTCTTCTCGATCACCGTGTCGCCGGCATCGACGATATACACGTCGTTGCCCGTGCCGCCCACCAGCTTGTCGGCGCCAGCCCCGCCGTCAAGGGTGTCGGCGCCGCTGGCACCGATGAGGATGTTGCTGCCTGCGTTGCCGGTGCCGACGAAATTGTTGTCGCCGACATGTTCGAGTATTTCGATCTGGCTGTAATTGGCCAGGCTGAAGCTGGCGAGGTGGGTGCTGATCCTGTCCCCGGCGCCGGCGCTGTCGACAATGGTGTTGCTGGCGGTGGAGGCGGTGGTGGCGTCCAGGTCGATGATATAGGTGTCGTTACCGGCGCCGCCGACCAGGGTGTTGGTGCCGGCGCCGCCGTCCAAGGTGTCGTCACCGGCGCCGCCATCCATCGAATCGTCGCCGGCCCGGCCGAGCAGAACGTCGTTGCCGGCCATGCCGCTGATCTTGTCGTTGCCGTCGAGGCCATCCATCACCTCGTTCTTTGCCGTGCCCTTGAGCACGTCTTTGGCAGCGTCGTCGGAAATATAGACGTCGCCGCGGACGATGCGGGCGGCGGACAAGCTACCTACCGAAGTGGTGACTGCACTTTGGACAAAGGAGACGTTTTCCACATGCACCATGCGGTCCACCCGGCCCGACTTGTCGGTGAGGGAAATGATGTCGTCGGCCGTCGCGCCATTCAGGGTGAATGGCGACTGCTTGCCGAGCTTGATCACCAGGGTGTCGTAGTCGGCGGCGGTGCCGGTGTAGATCGAGGTGTCGGTGCCGTCGCCGCCATCCACCAGGTTCGATCCGGTGCCGCCATCCACGGTGTCGTCGCCGGCGCCGCTCAACAGTTGGTCGTTGCCGCCGCCACCGGCCAGGGTGTCATTCCCGCTGCCGGAATCGATGGTGTTGTCGGCGCTGTTGCCGCTGCCGGCGAAATTGCCGCTGCCCTTGAAGTCGAGATTTTCGAAGTTGTCGGGCAGGGTGAAGCTGTTGATCGAGCAGTCGACGGTGTCGATGCCCTGGCCGCCGCTTTCGCTGATCACGTCACCCGCGTTGTCGACCAGGTAGGTGTCGTCGCCGAGGCCGCCGGCCATGGTGTCGGAACCGCTGCCGCCATCAAGCACGTCGTTGCCCTTGCCGCCCTTGAGGTTGTCGCTGCCGGCGCCGCCCTCGATGTCCACCGCGGTCTTCGAGGTGCTCTTGTCGATGGTGTCGTCGCCGCCGCTACCGTTGATCGTCGGCAGATTGGCCACCAGATCGTCGAAGGTGATGGTCTGGGCAATGATGTTGTGGGTGCCCGAGGGATTGGAGGAATTCATCTGGTCGGCGGTGACGACGAATTCGCCGGTACCGAGGACGACCACCTGGGGCGAGTCGATGATGCTGCCGGATGCGGGGGTGAAGACGGTAAACGGCGTGGTGATCGTCTGCCCGTCCCAGGTAATCCACTGGGCGTCGATCTCCTTGACCGTGCCGTTGCTGTTGAGGTTTTCCCAGGCAATCAAATAGGTGCCGTCGCCGATCGACTCGGAGGCCACATGGCCGACATTGCCCGAGGTGATGCCGAGGGTGGATAAATCCACCTTTCCGCCCAGCGTCACCAGTTCGGAACCGACGTCGCTGGTGACGTTGGAGGCATCGAAATTTTGGGCGTAGAGCTTGCCGCTGACGAAGTCATGGGTGGTGGGGTCATAGGTCGATTCGACCCAGATCGCGGTGAAGGCCTCCTCGCTGCCCGAGGTGTAGGGCCACCAGGGGATCAGGTCCACTTCGCGGGAAGTGACGCTGGGATCGTTGACCGAATTCTCCACGTTGTAGCGCCCGGAAATCGGGTCGCCATGGAGATCGGAGATCATCTTGATGCCGAAGGTGTAGTCGCGGAAGCTGCCGGCGGCGGTGCTGACATCCTTGACCAGTTCCCGGCCCAGTACCACCTGGGAAAACACGTCCGGACTGCTCTGCACCACGGTGGCGTCCACGATGAGGGGCTCGCCCTCGCCGGCATTCTGCGAGCCGAGCTGTCCTTCCGCACCGAAGGGATTGATGTTCTCGTCGAAGGAACGCCCCCAGATCGCGCCGTTGCCGGTGATCGTGCTGCCGGTGGACCAGGTGACGGCGAAGTCGCCGCTGAAGTCCGGGAAGACAAAGACCTTGGGGAAGATCTGGTCGCCGGCGGTGAAGGTATTGATGCGGCCCTCGCCGCCGGCCTTGCTGTTGTCCCAGTAATAGGCCTGGCCGTAGATGCCGTAGCCGCTGCCATCCTCGCCGAAGGACTGCCACACCGCGCCGAAGCTGCCGTCGCCGTTGGGGTCGCTGAGCAGCGAGATGTTGCGCTGGTCGCCCGCCGTGTAGGTATTGGCCTGGATCAGGCTGCCGATGGCTTCCGCGTTGAAGTCGTAGCGCTGGATGAAGACGTCGTTGTTGGTGCCGGCGGCATTCTTGGCTGTCCACGCCGCGAGGAATCCGCCGTCCGCCGTCGGCGCCAGGGCCGTAAGCATCTCCGTGTCGGTGGCATTGGTGGCGATGGTGAAGGAGGCGAGGGAGAACGACATCTGGCGACCCTTGTCACTATTGACTTGAAGGTCACAGCCTACATCTCCTGCCGCCCCGGCGAAACCACTAAATGTGATGAATTACCCGCGAGTTCTTTGACCGAAGTCAAAGCATCAGACGCCCGCCGCTACAGCTTTTCGCCAGTGCCAGGCGGGCCAGGGTGGGCAGCAGGTTGAGGCCGGTGGTTTTGCGCAGGGCCGTGGCCGATTGCTTGAGTTCTTCCAGGCCCTGATCCACCGTCTCGCCCACCGCTGCCACGGCAATGGCATTGCCGCTGTCGCAGGAGGGGAAGGCCAGGGCGCGCTCGCCGAAGGCTTCGCGGATGCGCGCCACGCTGGCGCGGAAATCCTTGCGCCGGGAGAGCAGGTTGACGCCCAGCAGGCCGTCGTCGGCCAGGCGGGCGCGGCAGTTCAGGTAGAACGGCAGGGTGTCGAGCACGCCGGCGCGGCCGTCCGGATCGAAGCCGTCCACCAGGATCAGGTCGAAGCGCCGGCCGCTGTTCTGCACATAGTCGTAGCCGTCGCCGATCTCGATGTGGAAGCGCGCATCCTCCTCCGGCAACTTGAAGTGGTGGCGCGCGGCAGCCACTACCCGCGGCTCGATCTCGACCACGGTGAGGCGCGCCTCGGGCCGGTGGCGATGAAGGAACTTCAGCACCGAACCGGCGCCGAGGCCGATCACCAGCACATCTTTGGGCCAGCGAGCGTCGGGACGCAGCAGCAGCGGCGCCATCAGCTCGCGGGTGTAGTCCAGTTCCAGCGACCAGGGACGGGCGATGCGCATCGCCCCCTGCACCCAGTCGGAACCGAAGTGCAGGTAGCGGACGCCGGCTTCCTCGCTGATGTCGATGTCGAAGCTCAATGCAGGGTCCGCGGTGGGGTGGGGAACAGGCGCTCGACGATCTCGGCGCCGTAGCGGTATTCGTGGTTGCCCATCTCGTCCTGGATCAGCACCTCGCCCTTTTCCGCGATCAGGGTCTCGATCTCGGCGCGGCCCAGGGAACGCAGCATCTCCAGCACCCGCTCCTCGTCGCGGGGGGCGTGGTAGCGGGCCGGGCGGGGCGCGAACAGGCGCACCGTCTCCTCGGGGAAGAGGCGGCCGAGGAGTTCCTCCGGCGGCAGCGCCAGCTCTTCCGGTTTTACGGTGGCGGCCAGCATCTGCACCCGGTTCCAGCCGTCGGCGTCGCGTTGGTCGGCCTTGGGCAGCTTTTGCAGGAACAGGCCGCAGGCGTGGGCGCCGTCGGCCATCAGCCAGAGTCGGGCGGGGGTCTGCTCCGAGCTTTCCAGGTAGTGCTCGAAGATCTCCGCCAGGGTTTCGCCTTCCAGCGGCACGAAGCTCTGGTAGGGGCGCTCCGGGCTGGCGTCGTTCTGCAGGGTCAGCACCAAGCGGCCGTCGCCGAGGAGCTGCGGCACTGGTGCCGGCGCCAGATCGGCGGGGGCATGGGCGAGGCCGCGCAGGCGCAGTTGTTCGTCGCAATCCACCACCAAGAGGCGCACCGCGCCGTGGCCCTGGAGCTGGAAGCTCAAGCGGCCCGGCGCCTTCAGATTGCTGCCGATCAGCGCGGTGACCGCCGCCATCTGGCCCAGCAGGTCGCGGGCCGGATCGGCGTAGCCGCGGCCCTGGTGCATCTCGCGCCAGGCGCCGCCGAGGTGCACCAGGGCACCGCGGATGTCGAGGTCTTCGAAGAGGAAACCGCTGACCGCATCGCTCATTTGACGAAGCTCGCGAACAGCGCCGGGTCGAAGCCCACCAGCAATTGGCCCTCGGCAGTCTCCACTACCGGCCGCTTGATGGCGCTGGGGAACTCCACCATCAGCGCCACGGCGGCGCTCTGGGTGGCGATCTCCTGGCGTTCCGGCGGCAGCTTGCGGAAGGTGGTGCCCTTCGTATTCAGCAGGGTCTTCCAGCCCACGGCGCGGCACCAGGCCACCAGCCGGTCGCGGGGCACGCCCTGTTTCTTGTAGTCGTGAAAGCTGTATTCGATGCCGCGCTCATCGCACCAGGCGAAGGCCTTCTTCATCGTGTCGCAGTTCTTGATGCCGTAGATGTTGATCATTGCAATGCTCCGGAGGGGGCGAAATCATACCTTGTCGCGGCTGCCGAGCAGCCACAGCAGGCCGCCCAGGCTGAGGCTGGCGAAGGCCAGGCCCCAGGCCAGCGGCCCGCCGCCCGCCGCGTCCAGGGTGGCGCCGAAGACCAGCGGGGCGACGAAACCAGCGCCGAAACCCAGCAGCGAAGAGATCGCCATCGCCGCGCCGCGCTGGCCCAGCGGTGTGGCGGCCACCAGGCCGGCGGTCAGGGCTGCCGAGTCGGCCATCACGGCAACGAAGTAGAGGGCCAGAGCGGCCAGCATCAGCCAGCCGCCAAGCACTGCCGAAAAGCCCGCCAGCCAGCACAGCCCGCCCGCCGCCAGCATCGTGCCGACGATCCAGCGCTGGCGGCCGAGGCGGCCAGCGGCCTCGTTGCCGAGGATGCTGGCCGGCAGGCCGAGCAGATTGATCGCCGCCGCCGCCTCGGTGGCGCTGAGGGGCACGGTACTGGCGGACAGACCGTAGGCGAAGGCGATGAAGGCCACCAGCCAGGAGCGCAGGCCGAACAGCTCCCAGCAGTGGGCGGCGTAGCCGAGGATGTAGCGGCGCGTCTGGCCCAGTGCCAGCGCCGGGCCGAAGGCCGGCCACCAGCCGCCGTGATGGGCATGGCTTGCGGCCTGGGGGCGCACGCCGAGGAGGAACACTGCGCTGGCCAGCAGCGGCCCGAGGGCCATCAGGCCGATCGCCTCGCGCCAGGGCAGCAGGGCGCCGAGCCAACCGCCAAGCAGCAGCGAGAGGCTGGTGCCGATACCGAAGGTGGCCGTGTAGAAGGCGATGTAGCGCGGCTGGCGCGGCCCGGTGATGCGGTCGGTGAGGGCCTTCAGCCCGGGCATGTAGGTGCCGGCCAGACCCGCCCCGGCCAGGGCCTGGAACAGCGCCGCACTAATGATGCCGTCGGCCAGCAGGGCGAAGCCGCCGGTGCCGGCCAGGCCCAAGAGGCCCGAGGCGGCGAACACCCGGCGCGCGTCGATGCGGTCGGTGATGCCGGAGAGAAAGGGCACCGCCAGCATGTAGCCGAGGAAGAAGGCGCCGCCGACAAAACCGGCCGCCGCGCCGCTGGCCTGCCACTGGGCCTTCAGTGTGGGGAGAAAGGCCGGATAGGCGGCGAAGCCGGTCATGCCCAGGGCTTCGGCAAGGCAGATCAGCGCCACCAGGCGCAGCGGGGAGTTGGATGCGTCGGTAGTCATCGGGTGCGGCATGGGTTCATGCCGCACCAGTTTAGGTTAGCGCTTCAACTTGGCGAAGGCCGCCGCCATCGCGCCGCCGGCCGGGGGCGGCGCCTGGCGGGCCACGGCGGGGCGGTTGCCGCCACCACCGCCACCCGCGGGCCTATCCTCGCGGCTGCGCGGCGCCGGGGTGTCGGTCAGGCGCATGGTCAGGGCGATGCGCTTGCGCGCCACGTCCACCTCCAGCACCTTGACCTTGACCACGTCGCCGGCTTTGACCACCGAATGCGGGTCCTTGACGAACTTGTCGGCCAGGGCGGAGATATGCACCAGGCCGTCCTGATGCACACCGATGTCCACGAAGGCGCCGAAGTTGGTGACGTTGGTGATGGTGCCTTCCAGCAGCATGCCCGGCTGCAGGTCCTTCAAGTCCTCGACGCCTTCCTTGAAGGTGGCGGTCTTGAACTCGGGGCGCGGGTCGCGGCCGGGTTTTTCCAGCTCCTTGAGGATGTCCTGCACGGTCGGCAGGCCGAACTTGTCGTCGGTGTACTTGGCCGGGTTCAACGCCTTCACCGTGCGGCTGTCGCCGACCACTTCCTTCATGCCCTTCTTGATGTCGGCCAGGATGCGCTCCACCACCGGGTAGGCTTCCGGGTGCACCGCCGAGGCGTCGAGAGGGTTGTCGCCGTTCATCACGCGCAGGAAGCCCGCCGCCTGTTCGAAGGTCTTGTCGCCGAGGCGCGGTACTTCCTTCAACTGGGCCCGGGACTTGAAGGCGCCGTGCTGGTCGCGGAAGGCGACGATGTTGCCGGCGAGGGTGCTGTTGAGGCCGGAGATCCGCGTCAGCAGCGGCACCGAGGCGGTATTCACATCGACGCCGACGGAGTTCACGCAGTCTTCCACCACCGCATCCAGGGAGCGGGCCAGCTTGGCCTGATTCAGGTCGTGCTGGTACTGGCCGACGCCGATGCTCTTCGGGTCGATCTTGACCAGTTCGGCCAGCGGGTCCTGCAGGCGGCGGGCGATGGACACGGCGCCGCGCAGGGAAACGTCCAGGTCGGGGAATTCCTTGGCCGCCAGTTCCGAGGCGGAATACACCGAGGCGCCGGCCTCGGAGACCACCACCTTGGTCATGCGCATTTCCGGTAGGCCCTTGATCAGCTCGGCCGCCAGCTTGTCGGTCTCGCGGCTGGCGGTGCCGTTGCCGATGGCGATCAGGTCCACGCCGTGCTTCTTGCACAGCACGGCCAGGGTATGCAGGGAGCCTTCCCAGTCGCGGCGCGGCTCGTGGGGGTAGATCGTGGTCGTGTCGAGCACCTTGCCGGTCTTGTCCACCACCGCCACCTTGCAGCCGGTGCGGATGCCCGGGTCGAGGCCCAGGGTGGCGCGGGGGCCGGCCGGGGCTGCCAGCAGCAGGTCGTTCAGGTTGCGGGCGAAGACGTGGATCGCCTCTTCCTCGGCGCGTTCGCGCAACTGGTTCATCAGCTCCAGTTCCAGATGCAGGGAGAGCTTGACCATCCAGGCCCAGCGGGCGGTTTCACTCAGCCACTTGTCGGCCGGGCGGCCTTCGTTGCTGATGCCGAAGTGCCGCGCCACCATGGTCTCGCAGGGCGAGGAGCTGGGCGGGTCGGCCAGCTCCGGCTCGGTCTTCAGCGCCAGGCGCAGCACGCCCTCGTTGCGCCCGCGGAACATGGCCAGGGCCCGGTGCGAGGGAATCGCGGCGATGGGTTCGCGGAAGTCGAACCAGTCGCGGAACTTGCTGACATCGGCGTTCTGGTCGTTCTCCTTGCCTTCCACCACGGCGGAGACCAGTTGGCCGTTGTCGTTCAGGTAGCGGCGCAGCTTTTCCAGCAGGGTCGCATCCTCGGCGAAGCGCTCCATCAGGATCTGGCGGGCGCCGTCGAGGGCCGCCTTGACGTCGGGCACATGCTTTTCCGGCGGCTCGGTGGCAGTATTCACGTACTTGGCCGCTTCCGTTTCAGGCACCAGCATCGGGTCGGCGAACAGCGCGTCGGCCAGGGGTTCCAGGCCGGCTTCGCGGGCGATCTGGGCCTTGGTGCGGCGCTTTTGCTTGTAGGGCAGGTAGAGGTCTTCCAGGCGCTGCTTGGTCTCGGCGTTTTCCACCTCGTTCTTCAGCTCGGGGGTCAGCTTGCCCTGTTCCTCGATGCTGGCGAGGATCGCGCCGCGGCGCTCTTCCAACTCGCGCAGATAGGTCAGGCGCTCTTCCAGATTGCGTAGCTGGGTGTCGTCCAGGCCGTCGGTGGCTTCCTTGCGGTAGCGCGAGATGAAGGGCACGGTGGCGCCCTCGTCCAGCAGTTGCACGGCGGCGGCGACCTGTTGTGGGCGCACGCCCAGTTCTTCGGCGATTCGGTGTTCGATGGAGGGGAGCATGTCGGTCAGCGATCAGAGTTCTTTGGGAGGCGGCGGCGAACCGCGCCAGAAAGCAAAAAGCCCGGGCCGGAGGCCAAGGCTTGAGTCGCTCTCGCGAGGCGGCGCAGTTTAACTGCTTTTCCCGTGGAATTCCGGCGGCGCCGGTGCCTGCGGTGACCGGTTTCCTGTCGAAAAAAGCCCGGCCGCGACGCTGCTGTATCGCGGCCGGGGGTGAAACGCGTCAGATGGCGCGGGTCTTCATCGCATTGGCGATGTATTCGGCCTGACGGATCGCCAGGGCGACGATGGTCAGGGTCGGGTTGGCGGCGGAGCTGGAGGTGAACTGGCTGCCGTCGGAGACAAACAGGTTCTTGATGTCGTGGGACTGGCCCCACTTGTTCACCACGCCGTCGCGGGCCTTGGCGCTCATCCGGTTGGTGCCCATGTTGTGGCTGGCCGGGTAGGGCGGCATGTCGATGGTACGGGTGGCGCCCACCGCCTCGTTCAGCTTGCGCCACTGGGCCAGGCCGTGGATACGCAGCATGGCGTCGTTGGCGTGATCGGATTTCGACACCACCGGCACTGGCAGGCCGTACTGATCTTTCTCCGTGGCGTGCAGGCTGATGCCGTTCTGCTCCATGGCCATGTCTTCGCCGCAGACCCAGACGCAGGTCATGTGGTCGTACATTTCTAGCGCAGAGGTGACTTCGCGGCCCCAGCCGCCGGGCTTCATGAAGGCGGCGGTGAAGGGCAGGCCGATCGACAGGCCTTCCAGGTGGTAGCCGCCGACGAAGCCGCGATTGGTGTTGGGATGGGCCTCGTCGGAGACGATGGCCGAGATCGCCGTGCCGCGGTACATGTGCACCGGCTTCTGGTGGATCGAAACCGCTGCCGCGGTGGTGTGCACCATGTAGTTGCGGCCCACCTGCCCGGATGAGTTGGAAAGGCCGTGGGGGAACATGCTCGATGCCGAGTTCAGTAGCAGCCGCGGCGATTCGATGGAGTTGCCGGCGACGCAGACCACGCGGGCCTTTTGCAACTGCTTGTTGCCGTCCTTGTCGGCGTACAGCACGCCGCTGACCTTGCCCGACTTGTCGTGGAGGATCTGCAGCACCATGGCTTGCGGGCGCAGCTCGGCGCGGCCGGTGGCCAGCGCCTTGGGAATCTCGGTGTACAGCGTGGACCACTTGGCGCCGATCTTGCAGCCCTGCATGCAGAAGCCGATCTGTTGGCAGGCCGGGCGGCCGTCGTTGGCCTTGGAGTTGATCGCCATCGGCCGCACGATCTCCTTGTAGCCGATGGCGCGGGCGCCGGCGGCGACCACCTTGTAGTGGTTGTTCTCCGGAAGCGGCGGCAGGCCGCTGGCCTCGCTGCCGGCGACGCCCAGCTTCTTCTCGGCGCGGCTGTAGTAGGGCGCCATCTCGTCGTAGGTGACCGGCCAGTCGAGAATATTGGCGCCGGCGACGTGGCCGTAGGTAGTCTTGGTACGGAAGTCGTGAGGCTGGAAGCGCAGCGCGACGCCGGCCCAGTGCACCGAGGAGCCGCCGACGCCCTTGACGATCCAGGCCGGCAGGTTGGGATAGGTCTTGGTGTGGTGCCAGGCGCCGGAGGAGATGCGCTTGTCCAGCCAGGAAATCTTGCCGAACATCGCCCACTCGTCGTTCTCGATGTCGTCCTGGGTGTAGTGCTTGCCGGCTTCGAGAATGACGATCTTGTTGATGCCCTTCTGTGCCAGCTCGTTGGCGAGGGTGCCACCGCCCGCGCCGGAACCGACGATGACGACGACTTCGCTGTCGTTCAGATCAAATTTTGCGGCCATGATGTTTTGGTCTCCAAATGTTGTGAAGGCTGCGTCGCGGGCTTATAGCCAGTCGATGTCGTTGAAGCCGCGATTCAGGTAGCCGCCCTTTTCCCAGGACGAACCCTCGTAGCCGAGCTCGGCCCACACCGCCTTGTTGTTGTAGAGGCCGGTCACCAGGCCGCCCTTGATCTTCTGGAAGAAGGCCGTGTTCTCGATGGCGTAGAGCACTTCGAGGCGCTCCTCTTCCTGGGCAATCTCGGCGTAGCGCTTGCCGTAGCGGTTTAGCGCCACCTTGTCCATATGGGCGATGCCTTCGGTGACCAGGGTTTTCAACGCCGCATCCTTGGGTGCCTGCTGGTCGTAGGAGGCCACTGCAGCGGCGTAGAACTCATCCGCCAGCTTGTCGTGGGGGAAGATGTCGCGGGCCATGCGCACCAGGGCCTGGCCGTTGCTGCTGCCCAGGTTGGCAAAGCTCTCGCTGTAGTTCAGCGCGGCGGCCGCAGCGGGGGCTGCCGCCGTGGCCAGGCCGACGCCGGAGACGGCGGTGATGCCGATGGCGGCGAGGCCGCTGCTCTTGAGGAAGGACCGGCGGCTCAGCACCTCCGGTTGCTTGCTGGCGGCCTGCGGCGCGTCAGCGGCGGCTTTGCTATCTACGTCAAGTTGACTCATGACTCCTCCGAATTATTTGACTTTGACTTGCAGATACCCTGAGCCGGCCCTGCGCCGGCTCATGGATTCGTTGGGCTGCAATGGCCGCCCAGGCCCACTGCAGCCGGCTGTCGTTGCCGCCGATGGGCACTGCCCACGGCGACATCGGCAAACAGGATTTCCCCGAGCGACTGTTCCAGCGCTGCGCTCAGGTCGTGAATGGAAACGGTGTGCCCGAGGGCTTCGGCGCAGGACATCGTTACGGCTTCGAGTTGCGCCGCCGCGGCCGGCTCCCGGTCCATGGCGGCGCACAGCAGTGGCCAGGGCGAGGCGTCCAGCAGGATGCCGGCCGCCAGCAGCACGCCGTTGCGGCAGCGGCGCTGGGCCAGGCCGGCGATCTTGCGCCCGGCCACCACCACCTCCCACGGCGACAGGCCGCCGAAGCAGGCCCAGTGCAACTTGCCGTCGCTCGGCGGCAAGGCGGCGGGGGCCAGGGCCTCAGCGGCGATGCCCAGTGCAGCCAGTTCGTCGGCGATCAATTGGCCCAGCCAGCGGTAGCTTTCCACCAGGCCGACGGCGGCCAGGGGATGCTCGCTGGGCAATACCACCGACAGGCTCAACATCCACCGCCCGGCCAGCACCGCGCCGCCGCCGGCGCTGCGCTTGACCATCGTCAGCCCGGCGGGATAGCGGTCGTGCAGGGGCTGCGAACAGCCGAGCACCACCGCCGTGCCGTCGTAGTGCCAGAGCGCCGCCCGCGGCGCCGTCACCGGGGGGGCCAGGGCCTCCCGGTTCCACGCCTGTTCGGCGGCAGCGCTGACGCGATGGCTGGCGATGGCGGGCATGGCGTTCACAGGCTGGTGGCCGCTTCCAGGCGCTGTTTCAGTGCGGTGAGGAACAGGGCGGCGGGATAGCCGTCCACCGCCCGATGGTCGAACACCAGATGCAGGCCCATCATCGGCGCACAGGCGACGAAGCCGTCGCGCACCACCGGCTTGGTCTGCACCCGGGTGATGCCGAGGATCGCCACCTGCGGCGCGCTGATGATCGGCGTGAAGCTGTCGATGCCGGTCATGCCCAGGTTGGTCACGGTGAAGGTGCCGCGCTGGTAGGCGCCCGGACTCAGCTTGCCGCTGCGTGCGCCATCCGCCAGCTCCCGCGCCTCGTAGGCGATGTCGGCGATGGACTTGCCGTCCGCCCCCTTGATCACCGGCACCATCAGGCCCTCGGCCATCGCCACGGCGAAACCGAGGTTGATCTCCGGCTGCAGCTCGATGTCCTCCTTGAGGTAAGCGTTGAGGCGGGGGAACTCGGCCAGGGTCAGCGCCACCGCCCGCAGCACGTAGGCGTTGAGGGTCAGCTTGACGGCGCTGCCCAGCTCGCCCTGCAGCGCGGCGCGGTGGGCTTCGACACGGGTGACATCCACCTCCGCCGTCATCGCCACCCGCGGCACCGCCCAACCTTGGGCCATGCTGCGCGCCACGGCGCCGCGCAGCCCCTTGAGGGGGATGCGCGTCACTGCGGCGTCGGCGGCGGGTGTCGCCACCGCGGTATTGCTCACGGCTCCACCTCGGCGACCACCGTACCGCGGCCGAAGGTGGCCTGGGCATCCACCTTGAGGGCGGTGACCTTGCCGGCGACCGGCGCGGTGATCTCGTGGCTGGTCTTCACCAGCTCGGCGATGCCCAGTACCTGGCCTTCGCTGACCGTATCGCCGACCTTCACCAGCCACTCGTCGAGCAGGGCTTCGGTACCGTCTTCGACATCGCTCCAGACGGCATCATTGAGTTGAATCTGAGACATGTTTCTTACTCCGTGTTTAGATGCTTTTTGCGGCCATCAGTTGTTGCGCGGCGTCGACGATGGAGTCCACCTGCGGGATGGCGAACTGCTCGAGGGGACGGCTGAAGGGGATCGGCACATCGGGCACCGCCAGGCGGCGCACCGGCGCCTTCATCTTCAAGGTGCCGAGGTTTTCGGCGACGATGGAAGCGATCTCGCCGGAGAGGCCGAAGCTCAGGTAATCCTCGTCGGCCACCAGCAGGCGGCCGGTCTTGGCGACCGACTGCAACACCGTCGCCTTGTCCAGCGGCACCAGGGTGCGCAGGTCCACGATCTCGGCGCTGATGCCCTGTTCCGCCAGCTTGTCGGCGGCCAGCAGGGACTTCTGCACCATCTGGCTGAGGGTGACGATGGTCAGGTCGCTGCCTTCGCGGATCACGTTGGCCTTGCCGAAGGGGATGGTGTAGGACGCTTCCGGCACGGTGTTGGTGCTGCCCTCGAAATAGGACATCCAGGACAGGCCCATGATCCCCTTGTGGTAGAGGAAGATCACCGGGTTGTCATCGCGGATCGCCTCGATCATCAGGCCCTTGGCGTCGTAGGCGTTGGACGGCACCACCACCTTCAGGCCGGGCACGTGGGCGAAGATCGAGTAGAGGCACTGCGAGTGCTGGGCGGCGTCGTTGTAGCCGCCGCCGATGCCGGCAGTGATCACCGCCGGGAACTTCAGCGCGCCGCCGGACATGTAGGTGTTCTTCGCCAGGTGGTTGTAGATCTGGTCGAAGCAGACGCCGAAGAAGTCGACGAACATGATTTCGGCGATCGGCCGAAGACCTTCGGCGGCGGCGCCGACGGCGGTGCCGAGAAAGCCGGTTTCGGAAATCGGCGTTTCCATGATTCGCTCGGGGCCGAACTGGTCGAGCAGACCGGTGGTAGCGCTGAAGATGCCGCCGTATTTGCCGACGTCCTCGCCCATGTAGAACACGCGCTCGTCGCGGGCCATTTCCATGCCGATCGCTTCGGAGATGGCGGCAGCCATGGTGAGGGTGCGGCCGGTGTTTGCATTGCTCATATTTCTCGCTCCTGAATAGTCGACGTCGCTTAGCTGGCGAATACGTGTTGCAGCGCTTCGCTGGCCTCGGGGTAGGGGCTGGCGCGGCCGAACTCGTAGGCGGCCTCAATGCGCTTGGTCACGGCGGCGCGGATCGACTGGTCCTGCTCGTCGTTCAACAGGCCGCGGCTGCGCAGCAGGGCGCCTAGGGCGGGAATCGGATCGTCCTTGCGCAGGGTCGGCGCCTCGTCCTTCGGCCGGTAGGCTTCCGGGTCGCCCTGGAAGTGGCCGAGGTAGCGGTCGGTCTTGACTTCGATCAGGGTCGGGCCCTCGCCGCGGCGGGCACGCGCCACGGCCTCGCCGGCGGCCTTGAAAACCTCGACGGCGTCGTTGCGCTCGACGCGCACACCGGGCATCGCATAGGCAGCGGCGCGGTCGGCGTTGGAGGCGACGGAAGTGGACATGGTCTTCGGCACCGAGATGCCCCAACTGTTGTCCTCGACGACGAAGATCACCGGCAGCTTCCACAGCGAGGCCAGGTTCAGGGCCTCATGGAAGGCGCCCTGGTTGGCCGCACCCTCGCCGAAGAAGGCCACCGCCACCCAGTCCTTGCCTAGCTTCTTCGCCGCCAGGGCGGCACCGCAGGCCTGGGGCGCGCCGGCGCCGACGATGCCGCCGCAGGAGAACTTCACCGCCGGGTCGAACAGATGCATGTGGCCACCCTTGCCACGGCCGAGGCCGGTGACCTTGCCGAACATCTCGGCGGTCATCTCGTTCAGCCGCACGCCCTTGGCGATGGCGAAGTGATGGGGGCGATGGGCGCCGACCACCGAATCCTCGGTCCGCAGATGGGCGCAGACGCCCACCGCCACCGGCTCCTGGCCGGCGGCCAGATGCATCTCGCCGGGCACCGGGCCGGCGCCGATATCAAAAGCCAGGCCCTTCTGAATCTTCGGCGGTAGCTTGCCTTCGAGATAGACCTTGGCCATGGTCTCCTCGTACTCCCGAATCTCGATCATCGTCTGGTACATCCACAGCAGCTTCTCGGATGACGGTTCCATCTTCATCAACTCCTCTCGAATAGGTTTTTGTCGCCCCACGGCATCAGCGCGTCGGGCGGCGTTCCGCCCTGCGCGCTCCACGGGATGCAGTGGTGCGACAGGCAAGTAGCAAGAGGGGTGCCACGGCTTTTGCGCTGCTGCGTGGATTGCGCGAATCCGCTGCTGGTGCGGGTTTTGGTGATGTCGTGAATTTCCGCAACGGTGCCGCGGCGCGGCGCCGGCGCCACTCGTCGCAGTCGATGGAGAGGGCGGCGCTACAGGTGTAGCGCCGCGGAAACACCTGTCGCGCCGATGGTTGTTGTCGCCGGTGCGACCTGTTGCGGATGTGGGGTGCCGGGAGTGGTGTCGGTGTCGATACCAAAGGGCCGCGGCAGTGCGGGTTTGCCCATTTTTATTGGCACTGCCGCCCGTCTGCGGCAGTGCGATGGCACCGCGCTTGCTCTCTCCAGCCTGGGCAACCTGAGCAATTGCCCGGCGATTCAGCTTCCTCGTTTGCGCGCGGCGGCCGCTTGGCGGCCCGCCGCCGCTTTTTTTTGAATTCGATGGAATCGGTCCGGCGCGGCCGGCGGCAAGGTGAACAGATGAATGGCAATCCGGTAGTGAACGAGCGCGGCGCAAAGGCCGACCGGCATGATTGGCTGCCGCTGCAGCATTGGCCGCATTGCCAGTTGCCGACGCCCTGGGGGATGTTCACCCTCTACGGTGTCGCCGAGGGGCATGGCCTGGCGGAGCACGCCCTACTGACCCTGGGTGACGTCAGCGGCGACGAGCCGCCGGTGGTGCGGATTCATTCCGAATGCCTGAGCGGCGACGGCCTGTTCAGCCTGCGCTGCGACTGCGGCGCGCAGTTGGCGGCGGCCTTCGCCTACATCGCCAACCTGGGGCGCGGCATGATCGTCTATCTGCGCCAGGAAGGCCGTGGCATCGGCCTGGTGAACAAGGTGCGCGCCTACGGCCTGCAGGACATGGGGCTGGATACGGTAGAGGCCAATCTTGCGCTGGGCTTCCATGCCGACCAGCGCAGTTACGAGTTCTGTGCCGAAATCCTGCGCAACTGCGGCGTCGAGAGCCTGCGGTTATTGAGCAACAACCCGGCGAAGGCGGCGGCCCTGCGTCGGCTCGGCATCGAGGTGCTGGAGGAAATCCCCCTGCTGGTCGGCGACAACGCCTTCAACCAGCGCTACCTGGACACCAAGGCGCGGCGCATGGGGCACCGGCTGCGGCGCGAGGCGAACCTCGGCGCCACAACCACTACTCGGGAGAATTGAAATGGGTTCATTCAGTGTCGTGCATTGGCTGATCGTCCTCGCCATCGTCCTGCTGTTGTTCGGCACCAAGCGCCTGCGCGGCGCCGGGTCCGACCTGGGCAGCGCGGTGAAGGGCTTCCGCGACGGCATGCGCGAGGGCAACGCCACATTGGCGGCTGCGGAAGCGCAGGCCACCGCCGCGCCGACAGCGGCGCGGCCGGCCGATGCGCCATGAGCAGCGAAGGCGAGGTGATGGTGAACGGCCAGGCCGTCAGCGCCGCCGGCATCACCATCCGCGATCTGCTGCTGCAACTGGAAATGTTCAACAAGCGCGTGGCGGTCGAGTGCAACCGCGAGATCGTGCCGCGCAGCGCCTATGAGGAGCGCCGGGTGCAGGCCGGCGACCGCCTGGAAATCGTCGTCGCCGTCGGCGGCGGCTAACTCACTCAGCTCACTCCCATGAACCAGGACCCACTCCTCATCGCCGGCAAGGCCTTCAATTCCCGCCTGCTGGTGGGCACCGGCAAGTACCGCGACTTCGCCCAGACCCGCGAGGC
>DATDMT010000285.1:0-5286 GCA_036518635.1 Rhodocyclaceae bacterium
CGTCACCGGCGCCGCCGGATTCATCGGCATGCACGTCTGCGAGCGCCTGCTCGCCCGGGGTGACGAAGTGGTCGGGGTGGACAACCTCAACGATTACTACGATGTCTCGCTCAAGGAAGCCCGCCTGGCGCGGCTGACGCCTCATTCCGCCTTCCGCTTCGCCCGCCTCGACGTCGCCGACCGGGAAGGCATGGCCGCCCTGTTCGCCACCGAACGCCCGCAGCGGGTGATCCACCTGGCAGCCCAGGCCGGGGTGCGCTACTCGCTGAAAAACCCCCACGCCTACGTGGACAGCAATCTGGTGGGTTTCGTGAACCTCCTCGAAGGCTGCCGCCACCACGGCGTCGAGCACCTGGTGTTCGCCAGCAGCTCCAGCGTCTACGGCGGCAACACCAAGCTGCCCTTCGCCGAAACCGACAACGTGGACCATCCGGTCAGCCTCTATGCCGCCACCAAGAAGGCCAACGAGCTGATGGCCCACAGCTACGCCCACCTCTACGGGCTGCCGGTGACCGGGCTGCGCTTTTTCACCGTCTACGGTCCCTGGGGCCGGCCGGACATGGCCTACTTCAGCTTCACCAAGGCCATCGTCGAAGGCCGCACCATCGACGTCTACAACCACGGTGAGATGCAGCGCGATTTCACCTATATCGACGACATCGCCGAAGGCGTGCTGCGGGTGCTGGACAAACCGGCCGACGCCGATCACGGCTTCGATGCGGCGCTGCCCCACCCGGGCACCAGTTGGGCGCCCTACCGGCTGTTCAATATCGGCAACCACCAGCCGATTGCCCTGATGAGCTTTATCGAAACCCTGGAAACCGCCCTGGGGCGCAGCACGGAAAAGAACTTCCTGCCAATGCAGGACGGCGACGTACTCGCCACCGCCGCCGACACCAGCGCCCTCAACGCCTGGACCGGCTTCGCGCCGAACACCCCGGTGACGCAGGGCATCGGCCGCTTCGTCGCCTGGTACCGCGACTACTACAAGGTCTGAGATGAGCCTCCCTTCCAATACTGTCGTCGCCGTCATCGGCCTGGGCTATGTGGGCCTGCCCCTAGCGGTCGAGTTCGGCAAGCATTTCCGCACCATCGGTTTCGACCTGTCGGAGGCAAAGGTAGAGGCCTATCGCCGCCACGTGGACCCCGCCGGCGAGGTTGCCGGCGACGACCTGCGCGCCGCGCTGAAGCTGCAGCCGACCACCGATGCGGCCCTGCTGGCGGAGGCCGACTTCCTCATCATCGCCGTACCGACCCCGGTGGACGACGCCCACCAGCCCGACTTCGCGCCCCTGGTCGGCGCCTCGATCAGCGCCGGCCGCCACCTGAAGCGCGGCGCCACCGTGGTCTACGAATCCACCGTCTATCCCGGCGCCACCGAGGAGATCTGCATCCCGGTGCTGGAGCGGGAGTCGGGCCTGAAATGGCGGGAGGGCTTCCACGTCGGCTACTCCCCCGAGCGGATCAATCCCGGCGACCGGGAGCACACCCTGACCCGGGTCATCAAGGTCATCGCCGGAGACGGCCCGGCCTGCACCGACCGGGTTGCCGCTCTCTACGAATCCGTCGTCACCGCCGGCGTGCACCGGGCCTCCAGCATCAAGGTGGCCGAGGCCGCCAAGGTGATCGAGAACACCCAGCGCGATCTCAACATTGCCCTGATGAACGAGTTGGCGATCATCTTCGACAAGATCGGCATCGACACCAGCGAGGTGCTGGAAGCCGCCGGGACCAAGTGGAACTTCCTCAAGTTCAAGCCGGGTCTGGTGGGCGGCCACTGCATCGGCGTGGACCCCTACTATCTGACCCACAAGGCCGAGATGCTCGGCTACCACCCGCAGGTAATCCTCGCCGGCCGCCGCATCAACGACGGCATGGCAGCCTGGGTGGCGCAGCAGACGGTGAAGCAATTGATCCACGCCGGCTCCGGCGTCAAGGGTGCGAAGGTGATCGTGCTGGGCCTCACCTTCAAGGAAAACTGCTCCGATCTGCGCAACAGCAAGGTCGCCGATCTGGTGGCGGAACTCGCGGACTTCGGCTGCGAAGTCAGCGTGCATGACCCGCTGGCTGACGCCACCGAGGCGCAGCATGAATACGGCATAGCGCTCACCCCCTGGGAAGCCCTGCCGACCGAGGCCGACGCCCTGGTCCTGGCAGTGGCCCACGCCGACTACCTGCGCCAGCCGGCCGCGCAACTGCTCGCCCGACTGCGCCCCGGCGCGCCGGTGGTGGACGCCAAGGCCGCCATCGACCCGGCGGCGGCGGCCGCCGCCGGCCACCCGCTGTGGAGGCTGTGACATGGCGCGGCTGATCCCGGTGATTCTTTCTGGCGGTGCCGGCACCCGGCTCTGGCCGGTGTCGCGGGAAATGCATCCGAAGCCCTTCATCCGCCTCGCCGACGGCCAGAGCCTGCTGCAAAAGACCTTTCTGCGCGGCGCCATGCTGCCCGATGTGGAGGCGGTGCTGACGGTGACCAACCGGGAGCACTACTTCAAGTCCGAGGATGAGTTCCTCGCCTGCCAGACCGCGCCGATCGAGCACGACTACGTGCTGGAGCCCTTCGGCCGCAACACCGCCGGCGCCATCGCCGCCGCCGCCTTGGTGGCGGCCGAGCGCTACGGCGACGACGCCTGCTTGCTGGTGCTGGCGGCGGACCACATCATCACCGATCAGGCCGCCTTCGCCACCGCCGTCGCCAGCGCGCGAAAAGCAGCGGAGCAGGGCGCCCTGGTGACCTTCGGCATCCGCCCGGAACGGCCGGAAACCGGCTTCGGTTACATCGAAGCCGGCCCCGGCACCGAGGGCGCGGCGCGGCCGGTGAAGCGCTTCGTCGAAAAGCCCTCGCTGGAGGTGGCGCAGCAATACCTGGCGGCCGGCAGCTTCTACTGGAACTCGGGCATGTTTTGCTTCAGCGCCGCCACCGCCCTGGCGGAACTGGCGGTCCATGCGCCGGCGGTGCTGGCGGCGGTGCGCCCGGCCCTGGCCCACGGCCGCCGCACGGCCGGCGAGCGCCTCAGCAGCATCGAGCTGGATGCCGGCGACTTCGCCGCCGTGCCCGACATCTCGATCGACTACGCGCTGATGGAAAAATCCGCCAAGGTCCAGGTCGTGCCCTGTGACATCGGCTGGAGCGACATCGGCTCTTGGACCGCCCTGGCCGCCTTGGAGCAGGCCGATGACAGAGGCAATCGCATCGTCGGCGAAGCCCTGCTGGAAGACGTCAGCAACTGCTACATCCAAAGCCTGGATCGGGTGGTGGGCGCCGTCGGCGTCTCCGACCTGATCGTGGTGGACACTCCGGACGCCCTACTGGTGGCGCGCCAGGACCGCGCCCAGGACGTGCGAGCCGTGGTGCAGCGGCTGAAGGCCGCCGGCCACGAATCGGTGCGCCTGCACCGGGAGGTACATCGCCCCTGGGGCACCTACACCGTACTGGAGGAAGGCCCCCGCTTCAAGATCAAGCGCATCGTCGTCAAGCCCGGCGCCCGCCTCTCGCTGCAATTGCACCACCATCGCAGCGAGCACTGGGTGGTGGTCTCCGGCCGCGCCGCGGTGATCAATGGCGAACGGGAAATCGCCATCGGCGCCAACGAATCCACCTACATTCCCGCCAATACCCAGCACCGCCTGTTCAACCCCGGCGACGAGGACTGCGTGATGATCGAGGTCCAGGTCGGCGACTACGTCGGCGAGGACGACATCGTCCGGCTCGACGACCAATACGGCCGCAGCTAAGCGGCCGCAGCCAAAGGAAACTCCATGAGCAAAATCGCATTGATCACCGGCGTCACCGGCCAAGACGGCGCCTACCTGGCCGAGTTGCTGCTGAACAAGGGCTACGAGGTGCACGGCATCAAGCGCCGCAGCTCCCTGTTCAACACCGACCGGATCGATCACCTCTATCAGGATCCGCACGAGACCGGGCGCCGCTTCATCCTCCACCACGGCGACCTGACCGACTCCTCCAGCCTGGTGCGCATCATCCAGCAGGTGCAGCCCGACGAGATCTACAACCTGGCCGCCCAGAGCCACGTCGCCGTCAGCTTCGAGGAGCCGGAATACACCGCCAACTCCGACGCCCTGGGCGCCCTGCGCATCCTCGAAGCGATCCGCATCCTCGGCCTCGACAAGAAGACCCGTTTCTACCAGGCCAGCACCTCGGAACTCTACGGCCTGGTGCAGGAAATCCCGCAGAAGGAAACCACCCCCTTCTACCCGCGCAGCCCCTACGCCGTCGCCAAGCTCTACGCCTACTGGATCACCGTCAACTACCGGGAGGCCTACGGCATCTACGCCTGCAACGGCATCCTGTTCAACCACGAATCACCGCTGCGCGGCGAGACCTTCGTCACCCGCAAGATCACCCGCGCCCTGGCCCGCATCAAGCTCGGCCTGCAGGACACCATCTACCTCGGCAACATGAACGCCAAACGCGACTGGGGCCATGCCCGCGACTACGTCGAAATGCAGTGGCTGATGCTGCAGCAGGAGCAGCCCGAGGATTTCGTCATCGCCACCGGCGTCCAGTACAGCGTGCGGGAATTCGTCGCCGCCGCCGCCGCCGAAATTGGTCTGACCGTCACCTGGAAGGGCGAGGGCGTCAATGAAGAGGGCTATGACCAGAACGGCAAGCGCATCGTCGCCGTGGACCCGCGCTACTTCCGCCCCACCGAAGTCGAAACCCTGCTCGGCGATGCCAGCAAGGCCCGCGAGAAACTCGGCTGGGTGCCGCAAACTTCGTTCGCCGAACTGGTCTCGGAGATGATGCGCGAAGACCTCAAGGCCGCCGAGCGCGACGAGCTGGTCAAGCGCCACGGCTTCAAGGCGCCGGACCGCCACGAATGATCAAGCCCGGCGCCAAGATCTACATCGCGGGCCACCGCGGCCTGGCCGGCCAGGCCTTGGTACGCGCCCTGCGCGGCCGCGGTCACGACAATCTGCTGCTGCGGACCCATGCCGAACTGGACCTGACCGACCAGGCCGCCACCCGCGCCTTTTTCGAGCGTGAAAAGCCGGATTACGTCTTCCTCGCCGCGGCCAAGGTGGGCGGCATCGTCGCCAACAACAGCTACCCGGCGGAATTCATCCAGCAGAACCTGGCGATCCAGAGCCACGTGATCCACGAGGCCTGGCGCGCCGGCGTCCAACGCCTGCTGTTCCTCGGCTCTAGCTGCATCTACCCGCGCGACTGCCCGCAGCCGATCCACGAGGACTACCTGCTGACCGGCCCCCTGGAGGCCACCAACCGGCCCTACGCCCTGGCCAAGATCGCCGGCATCGAAATGT
>DATDMT010000286.1:0-5148 GCA_036518635.1 Rhodocyclaceae bacterium
GCAGGTGCTGAACGACTTCCTGGAGCGCGGCGAGCATCTGGTGACCGGTACCGTCAAGCGCATGGAGCGCGGCAACGCCATCATCGAAGCCGGCCGTATCGAGGCCCTGCTGCCCCGCGACCAGATGATCCCCAAGGAAAATCTGCGCCCCGGCGATCGCGTCCGCGCCTGGTTGATGAAGATCGACCGCCAGGCCCGCGGCCCGCAATTGATCCTGTCGCGCACCGCGCCCGAATTCATCGTCAAGCTGTTCGAGCTGGAAGTGCCCGAGATGGAAGAGGGCCTGCTGGATATCAAGTCTGCCGCCCGCGATGCCGGCATCCGCGCCAAGATCGCCGTCAAGTCCAACGATCCCCGGGTCGATCCGATCGGCACCTGCGTCGGCATGCGCGGCTCCCGCGTCACCGCGGTGACCAACGAACTCTCCGGCGAACGCGTGGATATCGTGCTGTGGTCCGCCGACCCCGCCCAATTCGTGATCGGCGCCCTGGCCCCGGCAGAAGTTTCCTCCATCGTCGTCGATGAAGAAAAGCACGCCATGGACGTGGTGGTGAACGAGGACAACCTGGCCATCGCCATCGGTCGCGGCGGTCAGAACGTCCGCCTGGCTTCCGAACTCACCGGCTGGACCATCAACCTGATGACGGTTGAGGAATCCACCCAGAAGCACGAAGCCGAAGCCAGTTCGATCCGGGCGCTGTTCATGGAAAAGCTGGACGTGGACCAGGAAGTCGCCGACATCCTGATCCAGGAAGGCTTCTCGACCCTGGAAGAAGTGGCCTACGTGCCCCTGGCGGAAATGCTGGAAATCGATGCCTTCGACGAAGCCACCGTAAACGAGTTGCGCGACCGCGCCCGTAACGTGCTGCTGACCGAAGCCATCGTGGACGAAGAGCAGTTGGAAGGTGTTGAAGAAGAGTTGTTGCACCTCGACGGCATGGACAAGCCCCTGGCTGCCAAGCTGGCGCGCAACGAGATCAAGACCCGGGACGATCTCGGTGATCTTGCGGTGGACGAACTGATGGAAATGACGGCTATCGATGAGGAGCGCGCCAAGCAGCTCATCACCAATGCGCGCGCCCACTGGTTTGCCGATGAATCTAAATAATCAGGGGAAACGACCATGGCACAAATGAGCGTTGCCCAATTCGCCACCGAGTTGAAAATGCCGGCGACGGCGCTACTTGAACAACTGGCCAAGGCTGGCGTCAGCAAGAGCACCTCGACCGATACGCTGAGCGAACAGGACAAGACCAAGCTGCTGGACTTTCTGCGCAAGTCCCATGGCGAGACGGCACCCAAGGCCAAGATCACCTTGACGCGCAAGCAGACCAGCGAGATCAAGGCCGCCGACTCCACCGGCAAGGCCCGCACCATTCAGGTGGAAGTGCGCAAGAAGCGCGTGCTGGTCAAGCGCGATGCCTCCGAAGCACTGGCCACCGCCGCGCCCATGGTCGAAGAGTTGGAACTGGCGCCCGAACCCGAGCCTATTCCCGAACCCGCACCGGTCGTCGTGCCGGAACCGATTGTCGAGCCGGAGCCCGCCCCCGTAGCGGTGGCGCCCGCAGCTCCCGTCAATAAGGCGGCCCCCCGGGCGGTGGTTGCTGCCCCGGTTTCCGTCATCAATGAGGAACAACGGGCCATCCGCGCTTCCGAAGCGCAGCGCCATGCTCAGCTTTCCGCGATTCAGGCCGCCGAAGTAAAGCAGAAGCAGGAGCGTGAAGCCCGCGCCCGTGCCGATGCGGAAAAGCGCCTGGCTCAGCAGCAGGCCGAACTGGCTCAGAAGGCCGCTGCCGATGCCGCAAAAGCGGCCGAACCCGGCGTTTCCGGCACCCTGCACAAACCGGCCGGCAAGCCCGACGCGGAAAAGAAGCCGGAAAAGAAGGGCACTTCGACCTGGAAGGACGACGCTGCCAAGAAACGCGGTATCAAGACCCGTGGCGACACGGCCGGCGGTGCCGGCGGTTGGCGCGGCGGCCCGCGCCAGGGCGGCCGCCATGGCCGTCATGGTCACCACGATAGCCAGTCCCAGGCGCAGCAGCCGGTGGAAGCCATCGTCCGCGAAGTGCACGTGCCGGAAACCATCAGCGTCGCCGATCTGGCCCACAAGATGTCGGTCAAGGCGACCGAGGTCATCAAGGCCTTGATGAAGATGGGCATGATGGTCACCATCAACCAGCAGTTGGACCAGGAAACCGCCATGATCGTGGTGGAAGAACTGGGTCACAAGGCCTTCGCCGCCAAGCTGGACGATCCGGACGCCTTCCTCGACGAAGCGCACGACGAACAGCAGAAGGATGTGGAACTGCTGCCGCGTCCCCCGGTGGTGACCGTGATGGGCCACGTGGACCACGGCAAGACCTCGCTGCTCGACTACATCCGTCGCGCCAAGGTGGCTGCGGGCGAAGCCGGCGGCATTACTCAGCATATCGGCGCCTATCACGTGGAAACCGATCGCGGCGTGATCACCTTCCTCGACACCCCGGGTCACGAAGCCTTTACGGCGATGCGTGCCCGCGGCGCCAAGGCCACGGACATCGTGGTGCTGGTGGTGGCTGCCGACGACGGCGTGATGCCCCAGACCAAGGAAGCCATCCACCACGCCAAGGCGGCCGGTGTGCCCCTGGTGGTGGCGGTGAACAAGATCGACAAGCCCGATGCCAACCCCGATCGGGTCAAGCAGGAACTGGTGGCCGAAGGCGTGGTGCCGGAAGAATACGGTGGCGACTCGCCCTTCATTTCCGTGTCGGCCAAGAAGGGCACCGGTATCGACGAACTGCTGGAGCAGGTGCTGCTGCAGGCCGAAGTGCTGGAACTGACCGCAGCCAAGGATGCGCCGGCCAAGGGCCTGGTGATCGAAGCCCGCCTCGACAAGGGCAAGGGCCCGGTGGCAACGGTGCTGGTGCAATCCGGCACCCTGCGCCAAGGCGACGTGCTGCTGGCTGGTCAGGTTTATGGCCGCGTCCGCGCCATGCTCGACGAGAACGGCAAGCCGATCAAGGAAGCCGGCCCCTCCATTCCGGTGGAAATCCAGGGTCTTTCCGATATTCCGGCAGCCGGCGATGAAACCATGGTGCTGGCCGACGAGCGCAAGGCGCGTGAAATCGCCCTGTTCCGTCAGGGCAAGTTCCGCGACGTGCGTCTGGCCAAGGCCCAGGCCGCCAAGCTGGAGTCCATCTTCGAACAGATGGGCGAGGGCGAGGTCAAGGTTCTGCCGCTGATCATCAAGGCCGACGTGCAAGGCTCCCAGGAAGCTCTGGTGCAGTCCCTGCTGAAGCTCTCCACGGATGAGGTCAAGGTCAACGTGATCCACGCCGCGGTGGGCGCCATCAGCGAATCCGACGTGAATCTGGCGTCCGCCTCGAAGGCGGTCATCATCGGCTTCAACACCCGCGCCGATGCCGGTTCACGCAAGGTGGCCGAGACCTTTGGCGTCGATATCCGCTACTACAACATCATCTATGACGCCGTCGATGAAGTGAAGGCGGCCCTGTCCGGCATGCTGTCGCCGGAGAAGCGCGAGAACGTCATCGGCATGGTGGAAATCCGCCAGGTCTTCCGCATCTCCAAGGTGGGCGCCGTGGCCGGTTGTATGGTGCTCTCCGGCATCGTCAAACGCGGTGCCTCGGTGCGCCTGCTGCGCAACAACATGGTGGTGCACACCGGCGAACTGGATTCGCTGAAGCGCTTCAAGGATGACGTCAAGGAAGTCCGCGAAGGCTTCGAGTGCGGCCTGTCGCTGCGTAACTTCAACGAGCTCGAGGAAGGCGATCAACTGGAAGTGTTTGAAATCCAGGAAATCGCTCGCAGTCTTTAATCGCCGATGCCGCAACAACGAGGATTCTCCCGCTCGGACCGGGTTGTCGAACAGATTCGCCGCGAACTGGCAGAATTGATCCGGCTTGAGCTGAAGGATCCTCGCGTTGGCATGGTGTCCTTGACCGCCGTGGAAATCACGCCGGACTACGCCCATGCCAAGATTTTCTACACCAGCCTGGCCGATGCCGCCCAGCGCGCCGAGATCGAGCGCGGCCTGAAGCGCAGTGCCGGCTTTTTGCGCCGCGAACTGGGCAAGCGGGTGCGAATTCATCACACGCCTGAACTGCATTTCGTCTACGACGCTTCGGTCGAGCGCGGCACCGAGTTGTCGCGCCTGATCGACGAAGCCGTGCGCTCCGATAATCGCGACGACAGCGATTCCACCGACAAGCAGTGAATAAGCCGCGTCGTGCCCCCCGCCGTCTGGTGGACGGCGTACTGCTGTTGGACAAGCCTACCGGTATCACCTCCAATGCCGCCTTGCAGAAGGTGCGCTGGCTGCTGAACGCGGCCAAGGGCGGCCATACCGGCACCCTCGATCCACTAGCTACCGGCTTGTTGCCGCTGTGCTTTGGTGAGGCGACCAAGTTTTCCTCCGAATTGCTCGATGCCGACAAGGCCTATCGCGCCACCGTAAAGTTTGGTGTGGTGACCGATACCGCCGATGCGGAGGGCACGGTGCTGGAAACCCATCCGGTCGCCGTTACCGAGGCCCAGTTGCGGGCCGCCATGGCGCGCTTTCTCGGTGAAATCGATCAGGTGCCGCCGATGCATTCGGCCTTGAAGCGCGACGGCAAACCCCTCTACGAATATGCCCGGCAAGGTATCGAGCTGGAGCGCGAGGCGCGCCGGGTGGTGATCGAACGCATCGAGTTGCTGTCTTTTGCCGGCGACGAGGCGGTGATCGACGTGGATTGCAGCAAGGGCACCTACATTCGAACCTTGGCCGCCGATATCGGTGCTGTGTTGGGTTGTGGCGCCCATTTGGCCGCCTTGCGGCGGACTCGGATCGGGCGTTTGACCCTGGATGGCGCCATCCCGCTGGCGGACCTCGAAGCGATGCCGCTCGAATCCCGCGATGGCTGCCTGGCGCCGACCGACGCCTTGCTGTCCGATTTGCCCCGAGCCGAACTGAACCCTGCCGAAACTGCCCGGGTTTTGCATGGGCAGGGCGTCCGCTGGAACAGCGGGGAAGGGGAGCGCTGGCGCTATTACGGTAGCGATGGCCGCTTTCTCGGGGTGGGAATCGTCTCGGCGGATGGCTGGCTTAATCCACGTCGCTTGATAGCCGGCGAACAGGCCGAAAAAAACCACGCAACTTCTTGAGTC
>DATDMT010000287.1:0-3524 GCA_036518635.1 Rhodocyclaceae bacterium
TTGCCGGCGGCGACGCTGAAGATCGACCAGTCCTTCATCCGCGACATGCTCGAAGACCCCGACAGTCTGGCCATCACCGAGGGCATCCTCGGCCTGGCGCGCGCTTTCCAGCGCGGCGCGATCGCCGAGGGCGTGGAGACCCTGGAGCATGGCGTGATCCTGCTGCATATGGGCTGCGACTTCGGCCAGGGCTACGGCATCGCCCGGCCGATGCCGGCGGCGGCCGTCAGTGACTGGGCCGCCAATTATCGCCAGCCCGCCGACTGGATCGAGGCCGGCCGGGCCCACTTGAGACGCGAGGACTATCCGCTGCTAGCGATGGAATCGGAACACCGGCGCTGGGTCAGGCGCTTGGTGGCCTGCGTCGAAAGCAGCGACAAGAGCGAATTGCCCAACGACATCGAAAACCACCATAGCTGCATCTTCGGCCGCTGGTTTTACCGCGAAGGCCGCGAGCGCTACGGCCAACTGGCCGAGTTCAGCGCCATCGAGCCGCTGCATCGGGAAGTGCATACCCTGGGCGAGGCCATGGCGGAAGAACTGCGCCAGGACCACTTCGACGCCGCCCACGAGCGCATCGACGGCGTGCTTGCCGCCCGCGACCGGGTGCTGGCGGCACTCTACCGGCTACGCACCGCGGTAACTCACGTAGCCGGGGAGTAAGCGGGCCTGCGTTCCAGCGTCGGTCAGGCCTACTTCGACAACAGCATCTGTCCGTCGGAGGCGCTGATCCGCAAGCGGCGCAGCACGCTCATGCCGATCAGGACCATGCTGTTGTTCGCGCTCATCCCGACTTCGACATTATCCAAATCGATGGAGCCCACCCGCACACGGGGAACCACCGTCATCGTCGCCGCGACCACGCCGTTGGCCGTAATTGCCTGCCCGGCCTGCCCGTCCAGCGAGACCCCCATCGATGCCGCAGTCGCATAGCTCATCGCGATGGTCGACGCGCCGGTGTCGATCATTCCCCGCACCGTGACGCCGTTGATGGTCAGTGTCGTGAAGAAGTGCCCCATGGGATCGGAGACGAGTGACAGGGCCTGGTGTTCGCCATAGGAAGGCACGTTGCAACTGACTTCCATGCACTCCGGCCCGGCGCTGAGCTTATCGAACACGTCGCGGCGGGCAACCCAGTTCTTCGCCACCTCGTCGCCGCCCTTGGCCGCCTGGCGATACCAGTGGGCCGCCTTGCTGAGGCACTGGCTTACCAGGTAGCCACTCTCATAGCTCGCGGCCAAATTGCGCTGCTCCAGCGCATTGCCCTTCCTGGCGGCCGCCAGCGTCTTGGCCAATTCGGCATGGGGGCGGGTGAGGGGATAGCTGTCGGAATAATCCTCGGGCGCAGCGTAGGCCTCCCTTCCGCACTCATCGGCGGGGACGGACGGGAATACCGCCGGTTTGCCCGCGATCGCCGACGAGACGAAAGCCAGTATGGCAAAGCCAACGACGAATGCGCGCATAACCCGGCTCCATGCATAATGATTTATTTTTTAAGCATATCACCACATCATTATCGTTGCTGCTCGGCGACAACATGAAGCCGCAGCGGAAGCTGGTGTCGATTAGTGCGTCTGCACCCGGCGGAAGGCGCGCCAGAGGGCCAGGTCGTAGGCGATCTTCAGCACGCCGCAGGCCACCAGGGGCGCCGCCAGCCAGCCAGCGGCCAGCAGCGCGCCGCCCAGGGTCGGACTGATCGCCGAGGCCAGGCTGCGCGGCACGGCGGTGAAGCTGGCGGCGGCGGCCCGCTCCGGCGGCGTCACCACCGCCATGACGAAGGCGCCGCGGGCGGGTACGTCCATCTGCGACAACAGCGAACGCAGCAGCAACAAACCGAGGGCCAGCGGCAGGCTGGGGGCGAAGGCGGCAGCAATCAGGCACAGGCTGGCGGGGATGTGGGTGAACACCATGGTGTTGAGCAGGCCGATGCGCTGCGCCAGCAGCGGCGCCAGCAATTGCGAGAAGGCCGTGCCCAGACCGGCCCAGAAGAAATAGACGCCGACCGCGGCGAGCGCCATGTCAAAACGCTGCATCAGCCACAGGGCCAGCAGCGCATTGACCAGCAGGCCGCCGGCGAAGGAATCCACCGAGAACAGGGCGGCCAGGCGCAGCACTCGGCCGCGGGAGGGACCAAGCGGCGTGGGCGGCAGCGGCATCTCTTCGGCGACCGGCGGCAGGCGTCGGTACAAGAGCCAGACGACAAAGCCCACCACACCGTACAGCGCGAACATCGCCCGTAGCGCCTCCAGCCGGTCCCAGCCGAGGCCCTGCGCCAATAGCTCGGGCCAAGCCGCCGCCAGCGCACCGACGGCGGCGAACAGGGCGCCTAGCAGACTGTAACGGGCGAACAGCGCCACCCGCGCCGTACCTTGCGCCGCCTCGGCCAGCCGCGCCTGCTCTAGGGGCTGGAACACACTGACGTCGCCGGAACTGGGATTCAGGGTGCCGACGAAGGCGATCAGCAGCAGCGGCCAGAAGGCCGATTGGCTGGCGAAGGCGAAGCCGGTGGCGGCCATCAGCAGCGCCGCGCCAAGCAGCAGCCGGCGATGGTGGAAGCGATGGCCCCAGGCCCCCACCGCCAGGGTCGCCAGGGCCGAGCCGAACAGGGTGGCGGTGGCCAGCACCCCGACCTGCCAGGTACCCAGGCCCAAAGCCAGCAGATAGGCCGGCAGCAGCACCGCCACATAGCCGTCGGCGAAGGCGCGCAGGGCGCGGGCCAGCAGCAGCGGCAGCGCTGCATCGGAAACCCCGGCGGGAAGCAGTAGGCGGCGGATCACCGCAGACCGAAAAAGCGCGCCGCCTTTTTCAGCGGCGTGTCGCCGCACCAGGCGTAGAGGGCGTCGTAGATCACCATGCCGTGCTGGAGCATTTCGTGGTCGTCGGCGAAGTTGAGCGAGAGGCCCTTGGAGATCGCCAGCAGACCGGCCGATTCCTTACTCAAACCCGGCTGGCTGCAGTCGGCGCCGCGGACGATCAGGGCGAGCTTGTCGAGGGCCGCATCCTTGATCGCGTACTTGGCGATGAAGGCGTCGAAGCTGCAACGCTCGCCGTGATGGCCGAGTTCGACGCCGGGCACGTCATAGGGGATGGCGCCGGTTTCGGCGGCGATTTTCATCACCTCGCCGGCGGGCACATAGAGGAACTCGGGGGTCTCGTCGATGAAGCGCGTAACCAGCCAGGGGCAGGCGATACGGTCGATCTTGGGGCGTTCGCGGGTAATCCATTTCATCGGTGTTCTCCTTTCATTCGTCGAGCAGCATGCCTTCCAGCACCGGCACGCCGTCCCGCAGGAAACGCAGCGACTTACCGGACTGGCGCAGCTCATAACAATCGGACTGCGCCTTGCCGCGTTCGCTTCGCTCCAGGCACAACTCGCCGCCGACGAAACGCCAACGGCCTGGGTGGGTCTTGCCCAGGTCCATCAATTCCAGGCTACCGTCTGCGGCGAATCGATAGGCCCAATGGGCGCCGTCGCCGACGCTACGGCCCACCAGCAGACGCTGGGCCTCGGCCGCCGTGAGCCG
>DATDMT010000288.1:0-12121 GCA_036518635.1 Rhodocyclaceae bacterium
TCCGGCCTGCCGCCCCTGGTGCGGGAGAAGGACCAGTTCCAGGCCCTACTCACGCTGAGAAACGGCACCGCGAAGACGATGCAGGTCAGCGTCCATGCCCGCCTCGGCGACAAGGAACTGGAGACCCGCGAAGTGAGGCTCGACGCGGAAGGCGCAGCGGAACTGAGCTGGAGCGGCACCGCGCCGGAGAACGCGACCAAGCTGACTTGGGAGTTCAGTGCCGAAGACAATAACGGCAGCGCCCGCGACCTGCTGCGCATCACCCAGCAGGTGGCCCCCGCCGTGCCGGTCACGGTGCAGCAGGCCAGCTTCAGCCGCATCGAGGGCCGCTACGAGATCGCCGCCACCCAGCCGGCCGGCGCCCTGCCCGGCCGCGGCGGCATCGAGGTGGCCCTGTCGCCCAAGATCTCCGCCATTCCGCCTGGCGTCACGCGCTACTTCGAGCAGTACCCCTTCGGCTGCCTGGAGCAGCGCAGCTCCATCGCCGTCGGCCTGCACGACCCCAAGCGCTGGCAGACCGTGGTGGACAGCCTGCCCGCCTATCTCGACAACGAGGGCCTGGCGCGCTACTTCCCGGGAGACTCAGTTACCAACAATGCCGGCAGCGTGGCCCTCACCGCCTACCTGCTGGACATCAGCCGCGAGGCCGGCTTCGCCCTGCCCGACGACGCCCGCAACCGCATGCTGCAGGGCCTGACCCGTTTCGTCGAAGGCCGCCTTAAACGCGAGCCGCGGCCCTACCGCTCGCCGGCGGAAGACCTGCTGGCGAACAAGCTCACCGCCCTCGAAGCCCTCACCCGGGCCGGCGCCACTACCACCAGCGCCAGCGCCGCCGCCGCGGCCCTGGCAGTGGAACCCCTGCGCCTCCCCACCTCGGCCCTGATCGACTGGAGCCTGGTGCTGCGCCGCCTCGCCGACCTACCCCAGCGCAGCACGCAACTGGCCGCCGCCGAGCGGGAACTGCGCAACCGCTTGAGCTACTCCGGCGGCCGCCTCGCCTTCAGCAGCGAACGCAGCGACTTCTGGTGGTGGATGATGGTCAGCGGCGACTACAACGCCTTCCGCCTGATCGACGCGGTGATCGACGAACCGAGCTGGCAAGCCGACCTGCCTGCCCTGGTACTAGGCGCCGTGCAACGCCAGGCAAGAGGCCGCTGGTTCACCACCACCGCCAACGCCTGGGCCGTGATCGCCCTCGACAAATTCGGCCGTAAGTTCGAGAAGGAACCAGTGCGCGGCACGACCAAAGCGACACTAGTGGACTCCGTTCGCCCTGAGCGTAGCGCGCAGCGCGAAGTCGAAGGGAGAGCACTCGGTACCAACGTTCCCTCCACCACCACCGTTCGCCCTGAGCCCTTCGACAAAGCTCAGGACAGGCCTGTCGAAGGGCGAGCACCCGGACAAACCTACACCTGGAAAGGCGCCAGCGAAGAAGCCCCCCGCCTAGCCCTAGCCTGGCCCACCAAGCCCGCGGACAGCAAACTCTCAATCACCCACGAAGGCCCCGGCAAACCCTGGGCCAACATCCAGGTCCTCGCCGCCGTCCCCGTCACCGAACCCCGCGCCTTCGGCTACCGCATCACTCGCAGCGTCACGCCGCTGCAGGAGAAGGAAAAAGGCAAAGTTACCCGCGGCGACCTGTGGCGCGTAATGCTCGACATCGAGGCCAACCAGGACATGGACTGGGTAGTGGTCAGCGACCCCATCCCCGCCGGCGCCCGCATCCTCGGCGACGGCGACGGCCGCGACTCCCACATCGCCCAATTGAGCGAAGACCACCGCAACGACCGCCTCTGGCCCACCTTCGTCGAACGCACCTTCGAAGGCCTGCGCGCCTACTACGAAGTCGTCCCCCGCGGCCACTTCAAGTACGAATACACGGTGCGGATCAACAACGCCGGAGAGTTCACGCTACCGGCGACGCGGGTCGAGGCGATGTATGCGCCGGATGTGTTTGGGGAAGCGCCGAATGGGAAGGTGGTGGTGGGGAATTGAACTCAAAGCGGCCGGCAAGGCAAGACACAAGATACGGCTAGCCGTAAGGCACCCGGCAGTGACGAATATAGGGCCGAAAGTTATGATCACGTACTTTCACAGAATTCTCCTGCCATGAAACCCACCCCGAAGCACCTGAATCAGTACCATGTGTTCCTTGCCTCACCCGGTGACGTGGGGATGGAACGGCAGTACGTACGCAAGTTCTTCGAAGATTTCAATCGCCACACCGCCCATATCTGGCGTGCCCGATTTGAGGTTGTGGACTGGGAGAACTACTCGACCATCGGCGTTGGCCGGCCCCAAGAACTGATTACACAACAAACACTGGAGAAGTACCGGGATTCGTTGGCATTGGTTATTGGCGTCATGAGCCAGCGCTTCGGCTCGCCAACCGGCAAGGCGGAGTCGGGAACTGAAGAAGAGTTCAACTGGGCTATGGAAAGCCACAGTGCCTCGGGCTTTCCGGAAATCAAATGGTTCTTCCGTACTGTGGACAAGCTGGAACTGCCATCCGATCCAGACGAGGCGGAAGCGGCTCTGGAACAGTGGAAGAAGGTCCGCGCCTTCCGCAAACGCATGCAAGACCTGAACAACCCGGTCTTCTACGCGGAGTATCCGAGTTCGGCCGGATTCGCCGCAGCCTTCGCACACGACCTCAATCAATGGTTGGCCGATCCGGCGCGACCGTGGGCCGCCGAACTCACGGCCCACGGTGTTGCTACGGGCGGCATGCTCGCCTTGCCAACCGGATTCGATGCGGAACGCTATCGGGCTGCGATACTCGGGCGGTTCGACAAGCTGAATTTCGAGATGCTCGATACAACCGGCGCTTTCTATAGCGGCGTGAGGCTATGGAACATTTTCGTGCCGCAATCGGCCCGTGAATGCCACGAATATAACCCTCGGCTATTGGAAATTCCCAAGGAACACCAGCGGCGGCTGCTTGAGGCTGGCGAGATCACCGCGAAACAACTTGAGGAAGCCGAGCGGCAGGCAGATCAGCAACGGCAGAAGTACTTCCAACAGCCGCTCCGCCCAATCCTGGATGTCATGGACGTGGCGCTTCACGCTTCGTCAGCGGGGGTGGGGCGAAAGCTAGTCATACTGGGCGACCCAGGTTCCGGGAAGTCGTCGCTGATTCGCTACCTAGCCCTACGTTGGGCAGGCATCACCGAGGCGACAGTCCGGGATACCCAGCCGATTCCGCTGGTGGTCGATCTAGGCGCCTACGGTCGCTGGCGATGCGACGGCCGCAAGGATTTCATCCGCTTCTTAGAGGAAGCGCCAGTCTGGCACGAATGGCCGCGTGGCCTGCTCGGAAACTTGATCAGCAAACCCGCGCGGGTCGTGCTGCTACTGGACGGGCTAGATGAAGTCTTTGATCTGAAAACAAGATCGGAAGTCGTAGACGACATCCAAAGGTTCACTAACCAGTTTGCCCAAACGCCAATCATCGTCACGTCGCGCGTCGTGGGCTATCAGCCTCAGCGGTTGCGCGATGCCGAGTTCCGGCACTTCATGTTGCAGGATTTAGACGCCACGCAAATCGCCAACTTTGTGGATAGCTGGCACGACGTAACGTTTGACGACCCGGCCCAGGCGGCGCCAAAGCGGGACCGCTTGCAGAAGGCAATTCGCGAGTCGAAGTCTATCGCCATGCTGGCAGGAAATCCGCTACTGCTAACCATGATGGCCATACTGAATCGAAATCAAGAATTGCCGCGCGATCGAGCAGATCTGTACGCCCAGGCATCGCGTGTGCTGTTGCACCAGTGGGACACCGAACGTGCGCTGGAGGACTTCCCCGGGATGAACGTGGAGATCGGTTTGCGGGAGAAGACCGACATCCTCCGCCGCATCGCTGCTCACATGCAGGCCAATTCCGGCGGGCTGAAAGGGAACCTGATCGACGGCCCGACGCTGACAGGCTTGATAGAGGACTATCTGCAAAACGAATTGCACTTCGCCCACGCCCGGGCTGCTGCCCGGGCGGTCGTCGAACAGTTGCGGCAGCGCAACTTCATCCTCTGTTTCGTGGGCGCGGACAGCTACGCCTTTGTGCATCGCACATTCCTGGAGTACTTCTCTGCCGCTGATTTTGTGCATCAGTTCAACGTCGCCAAGACGTTGGATATCGACAGCCTGATCGCCTTATTCGACAGGCACTGCCGCGACGACGAATGGCGCGAGGTGCTACGCCTAATTTGCGGGCAGATTGATGAGACATTCGTGGGGAAGATCGTTGAACGATTAACTATGCGGACGGACATTACGAAATGGGATGGCGATACACCATTGCCAGAATTACCGTTGGCGATATGGTGTTTGAGTGAGGTGCGCAATCCCGAACGGCTCGCACCTATTGGAAAGGCCCTTTTGCGACAGGCGGTTGCGGCTATAAAGAGATCGCACAGCGCTCAAGACATCGCGTTATTCTTCCGCGGTGATTTCGTGAACGCATGCAAAGAGATCGGCACAAGATGGCCGGGGCGCGAAGAGTTGAAGACAAAGAGTCTCTTGTCGTTTGCGGACATGAATGGCGGACACGGACTTAACTCTTGGGCACATTTCATCGCCTACGTGTTGGCAGACCGAACCATAGTTATGCAGCTTAGCTCTTACACCGCAGAGATGGACCGGTCAGAGTCTACAAAGCGCAGACACATCTCAGGATTCGTATTTCAGGCGTTGGCCGAAAAATGGCCCGACCAGACCACTCGCGAACTGCTCACCCAGAGCGCCATCCATCACGAGGACAGCTATGCCCGCAGCGTCGCACTGGAAGAGTTGGCTGAGAAGTGGCAGGACCAGACCACCCGCAACCTACTCAACCAGCGCGCCGTTCACGACAAGGACGGGAATGCCCGCAGCGCAGCACTGGAAGCGTTGGCCGAGAAGTGGCCGGACGAGACCACCCGCAACCTACTCAACCAGCGCGCCGTCCACGATAAGGACGGGAATGCCCGCGGCGCCGCACTGGAAGCGTTGGCCGAGAAGTGGCCGGACCAGACCATCCGCGACCTACTAGCCCAAAGCGCCGTCCACGACAAGGACGGAAATACCCGCAGCACCGCGCTTCAGGCATTGGCCGAGAAATGGCCAGACCAGACCACCCGCGACCTAATCATCCAACGCGCCGTCCACGATAAGGATGAAGGTGCTCGCGGCGCCGCACTTGAAGCACTGGCCCGAAAGTGGCCAGACCAGGTCACCCGCGACCTGCTCGCCCAGCGCGCCGTCCACGACAAGGGCGGAGATTCCCGCAGCGCCGCGCTTCAAACATTGGCCGAGAAATGGCCGGACCAGACCACCCGCAACCTGCTCGCCCAGCGAGCAGCCCAAGATAACAACGAGCACACTCGCCACTCTGCGCTTCAGGCTTTGGCGGAGAAGTGGCCGGACCAAACCACCCGGAAGCTGCTTGCCCAGCGCGCTGTCCGGGATAACAGCGATTTCACTCGCCACTCCGCACTTAAGGTATTGGCCAAGAAATGGCCGGATCAGGCCACCCACGACCTGCTCGTCCAGCGCGCCACTGAAGCGCTGGACATATCGGATCGCGGGGCCGCCTATTCCGTACTTGGAAGGATGCACTCCCACTTTGGCCGCATCCTGACGACTCAAGATCTCGACGGCGTTGGGCCGTACCTCGACCCCTGCGAACCGATTCCACGCGAGCACATCGAGAAGGCTGCAGCAAAGGCCGGCATCCATCTCGACGATATTGACGCCCAAGTCATCTCGCTCTCGGCCCACTTTGGATGGAATATCACCGATGGAGCGAGAAAGAACGTGGTGAAAACAGTCGGCCAATCAAAGCCTGGCCGCAAACGGCGCAATTGATGGGTGTCACGTGGCCGTTCACTGCCGCTCGGAAAGGATGATTCGGCCCCTGTTTTTGCTTTGCGCCCTTCCCGTCGCAACGCCCCTCGCCCACGCCCTCCCCACCTTCCCCGAAGTCAAATCCGCCTACGTCGAATCCGAAGCATGGCTGCTGGACCGCCACGGCGCGCCGCTGCAGAGCCTGCGCATCGACCCCAAGGTCCGCCGCTTCGGCTGGACGCCGCTGGAAGCCGTGTCGCCGGCGCTGCGGCAAGCGCTGGTGCTCTCCGAAGACAAGCGCTTCTACGAGCATTCGGGCGTCGACTGGTCGGCGGTGGCGGTGAGCGCCTGGCGCAATCTGTGGAACTCGCGCACCCGCGGCGCCAGCACGCTGACCATGCAACTGGCGGGGGTGCTGCCGGAGGAGAAGCGCCACCCCGGCCGGCGCAGCGTGATCGAGAAGCTGGACCAGGCGGCGACGGCACTGCGGCTGGAGCAGAGCTGGCGCAAGGACCAGATTCTGGAGGCCTATCTGAACCTGGTCGATTTCCGCGGCGAGCTGCAGGGGGTGGCGGCCATGAGCCGCGGCCTCTTCGGCAAGTGGCCGGACGGGCTGGACGAGCGGGAGTCGGCCATCGCGGCGGTGCTGCTGCGCTCGCCCAATGCAACGCCGGAGGCGGTGAGCCGCCGTGCCTGCCAGTTGCTGAAGGAGGCGCGGCGCGAACGCCTCTGCGAGGGACTGGAGGGCCTGACCGTCGCGGCGCTGAAGGGCGGCCTGCGGGAGGGCGAGGGCACGCCGGCCCTGGCGCCCCATCTGGCGCGGCATCTGCTGACGCAGCCGGGGCAGCGCCTGCGGAGCAGCGTGGATGGGGAGCTGCAGCGCTACGCCAGCGAATCGCTGCGGGAGCAGTTGCGCCGGCTGGACAAGCGCAATGTGGAGGACGGCGCGGTGCTGGTGCTGGACAACGCCAGCGGCGAGGTGCTGGCCTGGGTGGGGTCCAGTGGCGATTTTTCCAGCGCGGCGGAGGTAAACGGGGTGACGGCCCTGCGCCAGGCGGGCTCGACCCTGAAGCCCTTTCTTTATCAGTTGGCCATCGAGCAGCGGATGCTGACCGCCGCCTCCCTGGTGGAGGATGCGCCCCTGGCGGTGGGCGCCGGCAGCGGGCTCTATGCGCCGCGGGACTACGAGAGCGGCTATCGCGGCTGGGTTAGCCTGCGCCAGGCCCTGGGCGGCTCGCTGAACACGCCGGCGGTGCGCACGGCGATGCGGGTGGGGGCCGATCCCTTCCGCGACCGGCTGAAGCTGTTGGGCTTCGACAGCCTGAAGGAGAGCGGCGAGTACTACGGCTTCAGCCTGGCTCTGGGCTCGGCCGATGTGTCGCTGCTGATGCTGGCCAATGCCTACCGGGCCCTGGCCAACGGCGGCCAGTGGTCGCCGCTGCGGCTGACGGCGGCGCGGGGCAAGGATGCCCTCGCGCCCTGCCGCGAGGGCGGCTGCGAAGGAGTGTTCGACGGCGCGACGCGGCGAACCGGTTCGCTGCCGGCGGCGGCCATCGTCGCCGACATCCTCAGCGACCGGGCGGCGCGGGTGGGCACCTTCGGCCTCGAATCCTGGCTCGCCACACCCTACTGGGCAGCGGTGAAGACCGGCACCAGCAAGGACATGCGCGACAACTGGTGTGTCGGCTTCTCGCGCCGCTATACGGTGGCGGTGTGGGTGGGCAATGCCAGCGGCGAGCCGATGCACGATGTGTCCGGCATCAGCGGCGCGGCGCCGGTGTGGCGCGAGGTGATGGACTGGCTGCATCGGAATGGAAACGGCCACGGCCGGGTGAGCAGCGATCCGCCCCCCCCGCCGGCCGGGGTGGTGGTGCGGACGGTGCGCTTCGAGCCGGCCCGGGAACCACCGCGCAAGGAATGGTTCCTCGCCGGCAGCGAGCGCGGCGTGATCCGGCTGGCGGCCGGGCGGGCTCTGGGGCGCATCGCCTATCCGGCGGACGGCACGGTGGTGGCCCTGGACCCGGACATTCCGCCGGAGCGGCAGAAGCTGGCCCTGGAACTGACGGCGGCCGCCGGCCCCGGCTGGCGCTGGCGGATGGACGGCGAAGCATCTATATCAACTGAGCAGGCCGCGGAAAAGCCCGCCCTATGGCGCCCCCGCCCCGGCCGCCACCGCCTGGCCCTGCTGGACGGCACCGGGGCGGAGCTGGACGCGGTGGCCTTCGAGGTGCGGGCACTGCGCGCCGGCCGGGGAAGCCGGGAACAGAAACGGAAAAACGATTGACTTTGCCATCGAAGCCGCTAAAATCGCGCGCTTTTCCGTCCAACCAAGGTTTACGAGATGCCGGGTATTCGCCTTAAGGAAAACGAGCCGTTTGAAGTTGCGATCCGTCGCTTCAAGCGCGCCATTGAGAAAACCGGTCTGCTGACCGAGCTGCGCGCACGCGAGTTTTACGAAAAGCCCACGTCCGAGCGCAAGCGCAAGCTGGCTGCTGCCGTGAAGCGCCACCACAAGCGCATCCGCAGCCAGACCCTGCCCCCAAAGATGTACTAAGCCTCACCGGCTGGTCGCTTGTCCATGAACCGCCTTCGGGCGGTTTTTGTGCTTATCGAATGGAGTTGAGCATGTCCCTGAAAGCCCGCGTCACCGAAGACATGAAGACGGCCATGAAGGCCAAGGACAGCGCCCGCCTGGCGGCGATCCGCCTGCTGCTGGCGGCGATGAAGCAGAAGGAAGTGGACGAGCGCATCGAGCTGGACGACGCCGCGATCCTCGCCGTGATCGAAAAGATGCTGAAGCAGCGCAAGGATTCGATCACCCAGTACGAGGCCGCCCAGCGCCAGGATCTGGCCGACGCCGAGAAGTTCGAGGTTGAAGTGCTGTCGGCCTACATGCCGGCCGGACTATCGGCCGCCGAGGTGGAAGCCATTGTCGCCGCAGCGGTCACCGCCTCCGGCGCCAGCGGCCCCCAGGACATGGGCAAGGTGATCGCCCTGGTCAAGCCCCAGGTGGCCGGCCGCGCCGACATGGGCGAGGTTTCCAAGCTGGTCAAGGCGAAGCTGGCCGGCCAGTGACGCGGCGCATCGTCGCGCTGTGATCCCTGATAGCTTCATCCAGGAACTGCTGTCCCGCGTCGATATCGTCGACGTGGTGGAACGCTACGTACCCCTGAGGAAAAGCGGCGCCAACTACTCGGCCTGCTGCCCCTTCCACTCGGAAAAAACCCCCTCCTTCACGGTCAGCCCGGCCAAGCAGTTCTATCACTGCTTCGGCTGCGGCGCCCATGGCAGCGCCATCGGCTTCGTCATGCAGTACTCGGGCCTCGGCTTCGTGGACGCGGTGGAAGACCTGGCCAGCCACATGGGCCTGCAGGTGCCGCAGGAAAATTCGCCGCGGGCCGCCGAACATGCCGCCCGCAAGGCGCCGCTGACCGAGCCGATGGCGCGGGCGATGAAGTTCTACCGCGAGCAGTTGAAGGCCTCGCCCAAGGCCATCGACTACCTGAAGCAGCGGGGCCTCTCCGGCGAGATCGCCGCCCGCTTCGGCCTGGGTTACGCCCCGGACGAATGGCAGGGCCTGGAAAAGGCGGTGCCCGACTACAACGACCCGGCCATGGCGGAATGCGGCCTGGTCATCGTCAACGAGCAGGGCCGGCGCTACGACCGCTTCCGCGACCGGGTGATGTTCCCCATCATCGACCAGAAGGGCAACGTGATCGGTTTCGGTGGCCGGGTGCTCGGCACCGGCGAACCCAAATACCTGAACTCGCCGGAAACGCCCCTCTTCGAAAAGGGCAAGGAACTCTACGGCCTGCCCCAGGCGCGCAAGGCGATCCACGAGAGCGACACGGTGATCGTGGTCGAGGGCTATATGGACGTGGTGGGCCTGGCCCAGTTGGGGGTCGAAAACGTGGTGGCCTCCCTCGGCACTGCCACCACCGGCAACCACGTGCACAAGCTGCTGCGCCTGGCGAGCCGGGTGATCTTCTGTTTCGACCGCGACGCCGCCGGCGACAAGGCCGCCTGGCGCGCGATGGAAGCCAGCCTGGAACACCTGGCCGACAACAAGCGGGTGGAAATCCTGCAGATGCCCGGCGACCAGGACCCGGACGAGTTCATCCGCGAACATGGCCGCGAGGAGTTCGTGCGGGTGGCGGACAACGCTACCAAGCTGTCCGAATTCCTCGTCCGCGAGTTGAAAAAGCGCAGCAACCCCTCCACCCCCGAAGGCCGCGCTCAGTTCATCCACGAGGCCAAACCCCTGCTGCAGCGGATTTCGGCGACGGTGCTGCGAGTGCAGATCACCAAGGCCATCGCCGACCAGGCGAAGATGACCCAGGCCGAGGTCGAGGCCGCCTGCGAACTCAAGGCCCTGCGCTTCGACCGCCGCCCGCCGCCGCCGCGGCGCAGCTCCCATGTGGAGGTGTCGCAGCTACGCACCCTGCTGCGCCACGTGATCCGCCGCCCGGAGCGGGCCGCGCGCCTGCCCCTGGAGCTGATCGAGGCCGAGGACAACGCCGGCGGCCTGCTGCACGAGATCGCCAACCGGGTCGAGCACGGCGAAATGCCCACCGGCAACACCGGCCTGCTGCTCGAGACCTATCGCGGCAGCCCCTGGGAGGCCCTGATCAGCGAGGTGGTGGCCGAGGTGGATGAAAAGGGCGACGAAGGCTTTGAGGAAACCGAGTTCAACGACGCTGTTCAGGACCTGAAACGCAAAATGCGCGACGAGGAATTCCGCGAACTCAACAGCCGCCTGAACAGTCTCAGTGCTACGGAACGCCAGCGCTGGCAGGAGTTGCTGACGCAGCGCAGCGCTGAAGAAATCGCCCGAAAACACAAGGATCAACTAGCCTGAGAGAATGGCTATTCCCTTCGTGTATAATGCGCGGTTCCCTACGATTTTCGCCCTTGATGGTCGAGAACCGGCAATTCGCCGGGCCCGCCCATCCCGTGCCGCATCATCCCGAGGATAGCCATGCCTAAGGAAACCGCGAAGCAAACCACCGCCGCCAAGACCAAGGCTGCCGCCAAAGCCGCGCCCGCCAAGGCTGCGCCCAAGGCAGTAGCCAAGACCGCCGCCAAGCCTGCACCGGCAAAGGTGCCGGCCAAGAGTGCCCCCGCAGCCAAGCCGGTAGCCGCCAAAGCGGCGCCTGCCAAGGCCGCTCCGGCACCGAAGGCCGCACCCGCCAAGGTCGCCGCCAAGCCGGCGGCCGCTCCCGTGGTGGAAGTACCTGCAGCGAAGCCGGCCAAGGGCGCCGAAAACAAAGCCAAGAAAGGAAAGGCCGCTCAGGTGGTTGCCCCCGTTGCCCCCCAGCCCCTCGACGTTGAAGCCAAACGCAGCCGCCTCAAGACCCTGATCGCTCTGGGCAAGGAACGCGGCTTTCTGACTTACGCCGAAATCAACGACCACCTGCCCGACGACATGGTGGACGCGGAGCAGATCGAAACGATCATCTCCACCTTCAACGACATGAACATCCAGGTGTTCGACGAGGCCCCCGCCTCCGAAGACCTGCTGCTCAACGAAGGCTCTCCCGCCGCCGTGGACCAGGAGGAAGTGGAAGAGCAGGCCGAACAGGCGCTATCCACCGTCGACTCCGAATTCGGCCGCACCACCGACCCGGTGCGCATGTATATGCGCGAAATGGGCTCGGTGGAACTGCTGACCCGCGAAGGCGAAATCGAAATCGCCAAGCGCATCGAAGACGGCCTGAAGCACATGGTGATGGCCATCTCCGCCTGCCCCACCACCATCACCGAAATCCTCGAGCTGGCCGACAAGGTCAACCGCGACGAGCTGCGCATCGATGAAGTGGTGGACGGACTGATCGACCCCAACGTCACCGAGGAAGAACTCGCCGCCATGGCCGCGGAAGAAGCCCTCGAAGAGGAAGAGGAAGAGGACGACGACGGCGAGGGCGCCAGCGCCGCCAGCACCGCCGCCTTGCTGAAGCTGAAAACCGACGCCCTGGAACGCTTCCTGGTGATCCACGGCCTCTACGGCAAGCTGATGCAGTCCCTGACCAAAAAGGGCTCCCAGGACAAGACCTACCTCAAGGTGCAGAAGCAGATCAGCGACGAACTGATGAATATCCGCTTCACCGCCAAGACCATCGAACGCCTCTGCGATTCCGTGCGCGGCATGGTCGAAGCGGCACGCAACCACGAACGCAAGATCCTCCATCTCTGCGTCGACAAAGCGCACATGCCGCGGCCCCACTTCATCAAGGTGTTCCCCGGCAACGAAACCAACATGGAGTGGCTGAAGAACGAGGTCCAGTCCAACAAGCCCTACGCC
>DATDMT010000289.1:0-12423 GCA_036518635.1 Rhodocyclaceae bacterium
GCCCGCTTCGATCCTTCCTCACCGGGGGAAGCCGTTGCCGCGGCCCTTGCCGAGGCCGCCATCGCCGCCGAATTTGCGCCCGCGGCGGCGCAACTGCTGGCGGCGACCCTGCAGACGCCGCTGGCCGTCGACGGGCTGCGCCTCAACCAGCTCGCACCCGGCTCGCAAATCCGCGAGCTGGAATTCCTCTTTCCCATCGGCGTGCCCGATATGCCGGCCCTGGCGGCAGCCATCGGCCCGGGGCAGGGGGCCGACGGGCGGCTGGCCGAGCGCGTCGCGCGCCTGACGCCGCAGCGGGCCGAGGGCTTCCTCAAGGGCTTCATCGATCTGGTGTTCGAGCATGACGGCCGATTGCACTTGCTCGACTACAAATCCAACTGGCTCGGCCCGCGCTTTGCCGACTACGCCGAGGCACAATTGGCGGCGGCGATGGCGGCCGAAAACTACGATCTGCAGGCCCTGCTCTATGCGGTGGCGCTGCATCGCCTGCAAGGCTGGCGGCGCCCCGATTACGACTACGAGCGGCACGGCGGCAGCGCCTGGTATCTGTTTCTGCGCGGCATGGGGCCGGAGCATCCGGGTAGCGGGGTGTTCCACTGGCGGCCGTCGCGGCAGTTGGTGGAACAGGTTGATGCGTGTCTGGCACGACAAGCGGGCTTGCTGACATGAGCGGCCTCGACAAGCGTTTGCAATTTCTCGTGGCGAACGGCGCCCTGGCGGACATCGATCTGCATTTCGCCCGCGCTGTCGCGGCCTGGGGCGGTGATGACGAGGGCGTGGTGCTGGCGGCGGCATTGTTGAGCCATCTGTCCAGTAGCGGCCATGTCTGCGCCGATCTGCCAGCCTTCGCCGCCTGCGGCCTGCCATTCGACAACAAGCTGACGGCACCGGAGATGGCCGACTGGCTGGCAGTCTTGAAAAATCACGGCGCCTGCGGCGGCCCCGGCGAGAGGCGGCCCCTGGTGTTGGACGGCGAGCGCCTCTACCTGCATCGCCACTGGCAGGCAGAGTCCGCCGTGGCGGCCGATCTAGCGCGGCGTAGCGAGCATCCGCCGACGGTGGACGAAGCGGCGTTGTCGGCGCAACTGGATCGTCTGTTCGCCGGCGCACCGGCCGCGGCGGCCGGCCAACGTACGGCAGTGGCCCAGGCTGCGCGCAGCGCCGTGGCTGTGATTTCCGGCGGCCCGGGGACCGGCAAGACCACCACTCTGGCGGCGCTGCTGGCGGTGGCGGTGGAGCAAGCCTCCCTTCGCCTGGGGTCAGGTCGTGGCACTCGTGCTTCGACAGGCTCAGCACGAACGGAGGAGGAGGGCCGGGCGCCGCAAAACAATGCCGTTCGCCCTGAGCCTGTCGAAGGGCGAGATACGGCACGGCTGTCGATGAACGCGCCCTTGCACATCTTGCTCGCCGCACCCACCGGCAAGGCCGCGGCGCGCATGGAAGAAGCGGTACGCAGTGCCAAGTCGCGCCTGCCTCTGGCGCACGAGGTGGCGGCGCTGATCCCCGACAGCGCGCGCACCTTGCATCGTCTGCTTGGCATCCGCCCGGACGGCAGCGCGCGCCACGATCGCGACCATCCGCTGCACACCGATCTGCTGGTGGTGGACGAGGCTTCGATGGTCGATCTGTCGCTGATGGCGCGCCTGCTCGATGCGTTGCCGGAAACGGCGCGCCTGGTGCTGCTCGGCGACCGCGACCAGTTGGCCTCGGTGGAGGCCGGCGCGGTGTTCGCCGATCTTTGCGCCTCGGCCGAGGCCGGCGGGGTGCTGGCGGCCGGCTACGGCCGGCTCAACCATAGCTTTCGTTTCGGTGGCGACGGCGGCATCGGCCGCCTGGCGCGGCTGCTGCGCGAGGGCGATGGGGAAGGCACGCTGCATCTGCTGCTCGAGGGCGCGCCGGGCTTGGCATGGCACAACCATGGCGAGGGCCTGGCCCAGGCCGCCCTAGCGGGCTACGGCGACTATCTGGCGGTCCTGCGCAGCGGTGCCGACGCCGCTAAATTGCATCGCCTGTTCGCTGGCTTCCGCCTGCTGGCGGCCCATCGCGAGGGCCCGGCGGGCATTCGCCGTCTGAACGGCATGATCGAGGATGCCTTGGGCATATCGCGGCGTGAGCGCTGGTATCCGGGGCGCCCGGTGATGGTGACGGTGAACGACTACGGCCTGGGCCTGTTCAACGGCGATATCGGTATTACCGCGGCCGACCCGGCGAGCGGCGAATTGCAGGTGTGGTTTGTCGGCGAAACCGGCTTGCGCGCAGTGACGCCGGCACGCCTGCCGGCCCACGAGACGGCCTGGGCGATGACAGTGCACAAGAGCCAGGGCTCGGAGTTCGACCGGGTGTTGCTGGTGCTGCCGGAACAGCCTTCGCCGCTGGTGACGCGGGAACTGGTTTACACGGCGGTGACGCGGGCCAAACAGGCCGTGGAACTGCGGGTCACCGAGCGGGTGTTGCGCGATGCCTGCGAACGCCGCATCGCGCGCCACTCGGGCCTGGCGCAGCGCCTCGGCGCCTGAGCGCCGAGGCGGCCGGATACATCAGAACTCGTATTCGACCTGGAAGCGCAGGGTGCTGTGCGGAGCGGCTTCGCTGACGCCGGCCAGCAGCGCGGCGTTGTACTTGATCGCCTGGTGCTCGCCGACCTTGTACTTGCCGAAGATGGCCGGACCGACCTTGTGAATCTGGTCGCGGGATTTGTCCCAATCGTCCCACTTGCCCATGGAACCCAGGCCCTGCAGGCCGAATTCAAACTCAGGACGCCAGCGGTACTTGATCTGCCACTGGTAGCCGATTTCGGTGTTGTGCTCGGCGGCATCGTCGCTGTCGCGCACTTGCCGGGTCAGGATGACGTTGCCGTTCAGTTGGAACTTGTCGATGTCCTTCTGGAACAGGGCGCCGACCGACAGTTCGATCGGGGCGCCGTGCTGGCGCGGCACTTCGATTTCGGTCAGCAGACCGACATCGGCGAAGTATTCGCCGGGCTCGGTGAGCTGGAACTTGTTCTCCCACTCGATGGCTTCGAGGCGGAAGTTGTCGCCGGTGTCGCGAGTGTTGACCAGGTACACCTCGGTGAACCAGTGCTGGGTGGCGCCGTAGCCGAAGCCGATGGCATATTGGCCGGCTTCGTCGCCGGGCTTGGCCGGGCTGTTGACGCCATACTTGAAGTCGATTTCCTTTTCACCGTATTCGGCGTTGGGCATCGAAACGTATTCGGAGGGGCCGGCGTGGGCGGCGGCGGACAAAAGAAGCCCCAACCCAATCCAGGGCGCGCAATAACGAGTTTTCATGATGGCTTTACGAAGGAGTGGCGGAAACGGTGGCAGGCCGATTGGCCAGCTTCATGCCGATGCTGATCGTGATCAGCACGGCGATATAAAACAGCACTTGCATCCCAGCGGGCGTGGCGTCATAGCCGGTGAGGCCATGCAGCAAAACGCCGGCGATGGATTTTTGCTCGATCAGCGCCGAGGTGTCCCACAGCGGTGAGCCCAGGCTGGGCAGCACATCGGCCTGGATCAGGAAGCGCGCCGCTTGCGAGGCCATGCCGGCCGCCAGCAGCAGCACCAGGGCCGAGGTGGCGGAGAAGAACCAGCGCAGGGGAATCCGTAGCAGGCCGTTGTAGAGCAGCCAGCCCACGGTGACGCCACCGAGCAGGCCGAGACTGCCGCCGCTGACGGCGGTGCGCAGGCCTTCACCCTCGGCGGTGACGATGCCGTAGAGGAACAGGGCGGTTTCGGAACCCTCGCGCAGGATGGCGACGAAGATTATGACGAACAGCACCGAGCATTCCTGGGCGCCGTCGCGGATGCTCTTGCCGACGTTGCGGGCCTGACTGGCCATCTCCTTGCCATGGGAGGCCATCCAGATGTTGTGCCAGGCCAGCATCACCACGGCGAGGCCGAGAATGCAGGCATTGAACATTTCCTGGCCCATGCCGCTGGCCAGTTCGGCGATGTAATCGGTGGCGCCGGCGACCAGGGTCGAGCCAAACAGGCCGGCAAGAATGCCGCCGCCGATCCAGCGGGCACGATTGGGGAGGCCCTGGGTGGCGGCAGTGATGATGCCGACGATCAGGGCAGCTTCGAGGACTTCGCGGAAGACGATCAGGGCGGCGGCGAACATGGCTTTACTTGACGACGATGGCGCCTTGGGCGGTTTTTTCGTTGAATTCGCCGTAGAAGGGGTAGCGGCCGGGCTTCAGCGGGCCGATGAAGATATTCAGGCTGCTCTTGCCGGGAATCACCTTTTCCCGGTTGAGGGAGTGGCTTTCGAATTCCTCGGGGGTGCTGTCGCGGTTTTCCACCTTCAGCTTGATCTTGACGTCAGCGGGGATGGTCAGCTCGGCCGGCTGGAAGCGGTGATCCTGAATGACCAGACTGAATTCCGGATCGGCAGCAAATGCGGCCAGAGGCAGGGAAAGGGCGGCTACAGCCAGTGTGCGACGCAGCATTTCTGATCTCCGAAAAACTCACTAGGAGACCAGATAGTAATTATTCTTATCTACAAATGCAAGTCATTCTCAATTGTCGCTATCGCCACCGATGAAAATCTCGGCGTCCATGTTCATGATCCGCTGGGAAGAGAGTTCGCCCGAGCTCATCAGGGTTTCGTGATAGCGCAATTGATTGCGGCCGTGGCGCTTGGCGAAGTACATGGCCTCGTCGGCGCGGCCGATGACGGTGGTGGCCGAGTCGTAGCCGAGGATGCGGGTCATGCCGATGCTGACGGTCACCTGGCCCACCTGAGGGAACAGGTGGTTCTCCACCTCGTGGCGGAAGCGTTCCATGACGTTGAGGGCGTTCTTTTCCGAGGTGTGGCGCAGGATCACCACGAATTCCTCGCCGCCGAAGCGGAACAGCTTGTCCTGCTGGCGGAAGACCCCACGCATCAATTCGGCGACCAGAATCAGCACCTCGTCGCCGAAGACGTGGCCGTAGCGGTCGTTGATGCGTTTGAAGTAATCGATATCGAAGATGGCCAGCCAGTCGTCGGTTTCCGGGCCCCTTCGGCGCCGCTCGTTGTCCGGCTGGTTGCCGGCGCAACTGTCGGGCGCTTGGAGGATTTTTTGCAGGCTGTCTTCGAAGGTCTTGCGGTTCAGCAGTCGGGTCAGCGTATCGAGCTGGCTGTACTGCAGCAGGCCCAGGTAGTTGCGGAACAGCGCGATCATGCCGTCCACCAGAGTCGTCGCGATGCTGCTGAGGGGGCGGCTGACGGAGAGCTCCAGGCAGGCCAGCGCCTCGCCGTCGGAGATCACCGGAAACCAGTAGAAATGTCTGGTCCGGCGCGGCGCGACACGGACCGCTTCCATGGTCACCACCTGCAGCGTCATGGCCCGCTTCAGTGAGGGGGGCACTGGCTCCTGGGGTCCCGGCGCGACGAATTCGACATCCGTGCCGTTGTTGCGGGCTGTCAGTTCCGCCTGGAGGCCGCGTCCGTGGTTGCTGACGCGAAACAGGCGGATGTCCGCTTCGCGTCGCCTAGGCGCCAGAATCTCGATCAGCGAAGACACCAGTGCCTGATCCACCAGGGTGTGGTCGCGGTAGCGGGTAATAGCCTCAGCGTGTTTAAGGACATGGGTCATGGCGCGATTTTAGCCCTTAACGGCCGTGTTACCCTACCGGCAGTACATCGTTTCCGCCCGAAATTTAAGCAATTTCCGCCGTTTCGGCGGCTCCCCAGCCCAGTGTCCGAACTCTCCCGCGTTTTTGCTCCCGACGGCCCCTTGGCCCGCGTCGTTCCCGGCTATCGGCCCCGCGAACAGCAGCAGGAGATGGCCGAGCGGATCGCCGCGGCGATGGCGGCCAACAAGGTCTTCGTCGCCGAGGCCGGCACTGGCACCGGCAAGACCTTCGCCTATCTGGTGCCGGCGCTGCTCGGCGGCGGCAAGGTGATCATCTCCACCGGTACCAAGACCCTGCAGGACCAACTGTTCAACCGCGACCTGCCGGCGGTGCGCGACGCCCTGGCGGTGGGTGCCAGCATCGCCCTGCTGAAGGGGCGCGCCAATTACGTCTGCCCCTACCACCTGGAACGCTCCCTGGCGGACGGCCGCACCCTCTACAGCAAGGCCGAGGCGGGCCATCTGCGCACCATCGCCAAGTTCGCCCAGGCCACCCGGAGCGGCGACAAGGCCGAGCTCGCCAGCGTGCCCGAGGATTCCGGCGCCTGGATGCTGGCCACCTCCACCCGTGACAACTGCCTCGGCCAGGAGTGCCCCAAGGTCAAGGATTGCTTCGTCCTGAATGCCCGGCGCGAGGCCCTGGTGGCGGACGTGGTGGTGGTCAATCACCATCTGTTCTTCGCCGACGTGATGTTGAAGGACGAGGGCATGGGCGAACTGCTGCCGGCCTGCAACGCGGTGATCTTCGACGAAGCCCACCAGTTGCCGGAGGTGGCCGGCATGTTCTTCGGCGAGAGCGTCGGCACCGCCCAGATCATCGAACTGGCCCGCGACGCCCGCAACGAGGCGATTGCCACCTGCAAGGACTATCCGCCGCTGCAGGAAGCGGCCCGCGGCCTGGACAAGGCGGCCCGGGACCTGCGCCTCGGCATCAAGGGCGACAACGCCCGCTTTCCCCGGGAGAAGCTGGCGGCGGACGCCGCCTTCGAGAACGCCCTGGCCGGCGCCGACAGCGCCCTGGCGGAACTGACCCGCCACCTGGAAGCCCAGGCCGGCCGCGGCGAGGGCGTGGACAACTGCTGCCGCCGTGCCGCCGAGCTGCGCCTGCGCCTGCAACGCTGGCGGGCCGAAACCATGGAGGGCGAGGACGACGCGGCCTGGGTCAAGTGGATCGAAGTCTTCAGTCAGTCCCTGAGCCTGAACATGACGCCCCTCTCCGTCGCCGAGATTTTCCAGCGCCAGCTAGAAGGCCATCCCCGGGCTTGGATCTTCACCTCGGCCACCCTGGCGGTGGGCAGCGACTTCGGCCACTACCGCGGCGAACTGGGCCTGGAGCAGGCGGATACCGGCCAATGGGGCAGCCCCTTCGACTATGCCGCCAATGGCCTGCTCTATTGCCCCAGCGCGATGCCGGAGCCGAATACCCCCGACTACAACGACGCGGTGGTGGAGGCCGCCTGGCCGGCGATCCGCGCTTCCGGCGGGCGCGCCTTCGTGCTGTGCACCTCGCTCCGGGCGATGCGCTACATCCGCGACGCCCTGGCCCTGCGGATCGAGCGCGAAGGCCTGGAAATGCCCCTGCTGCAACAGGGCGACGGCGCCAAGAGCGAGCTGCTGGACCGCTTCCGTCGTCTCGGCAATGCGGTGCTGGTGGCCAGTCAGAGCTTCTGGGAAGGGGTGGACGTGCGCGGTGAGGCCCTCTCCCTGGTGGTGATCGACAAGCTGCCCTTTGCCCCGCCCGACGACCCAGTGCTGTCGGCGCGCATCGATCACCTGAAGAAGCAGGGCCGCAACGCCTTCTACGAATACCAACTGCCCCGGGCGGTGATCAGCATGAAGCAGGGCGCCGGGCGCCTGATCCGCGACGAGCGGGACCGTGGCGTGCTGATGGTCTGCGACCCGCGCCTGGTGGACAAGTCCTACGGCAAGGCCATCTGGCGCTCCCTGCCGCCGATGCGGCGGACCCGCGACATCGCCGAGGTGGAAGCCTTCTTCCACGCCGAGGGACTGGGGCTGACGGCATGAGCGATTACGCCGATATCGAACGCCGGAATGCCGAGCCTCTGACCGGCTGCCTGGATTTGCCGGCGGTGGCCGGACTGCTGGCCGAGCGGCCCCATCTGCTGGCGGACACGCGAGTGTTTGTCGCCGCCGAGCATCTCGCTGAAATGGCCGCGTTTGCCGCAGCCATCGAGCGGGTAGTGACCCTGCCCGCCTGGCAGGAGGCGGCCCTGGCCGAGGCGCCGGCCTTGGCCCGCATCGCATCGCCCCTGGCGGGGGTGTTCTTCGGCTACGACTTCCACATCACCGCCGCAGGGCCGCGGCTGATCGAGATCAACACCAATGCCGGCGGCGGCTTGGTCAATCTGGCGCTGCTGCGCGCCCAGCGCGAGGCCCTGTTGGATGCGGATGCCGTCGCTTCAAGCTTCGTCGCCATGTTCCGCACCGAGGCCCAGGCCGCGGGTCTGCCCGGCCTGCCGGCCTGCGTCGCCATCGTGGACGATGCTCCCGCGCAGCAATTCCTGCTGCCGGATTTCGAGGGCTGCCGCGACTTGCTGCAGGCCGCCGGTGTGGATGCGGTGATTTGCGACCCCGGCCAACTCGAATTCACCGATGGCGCGCTGCGCCTCGGCCAGCGGCGCGTGGACATGGTCTACAACCGCCTCACCGATTTCGCCCTGGACCAGCCCGAACATGCCGCCCTCGCCGCCGCCTGGGCGGTGGGCGCGGTGCTGCTGACGCCCCATCCGCGCAACCACGCCCTCTACGCCGATAAGCGCAACTTGATCCGTTTATCGGACGAGGCCTGGCTGGCCGCCATCGGCGTGTCGACCGCGGACCGCGAACTGATTGCCCGGGTGGTGCCGCGCACCGAGCCGGTGACGGCGGATCGCGCCGAGGATTTCTGGTCCCGCCGCAAGGAGCTGTTCTTCAAGCCCGCCGCCGGCTATGGTGCACGCGCCGTGTATCGGGGCGCCAAACTGACCAAGGGCGTGTTCGACGACATCCTCGGCGGCGGCTACGTGGCCCAGGCCCTGGTGCCGACGCCGACCCGCAGCGTGCTGGTGGATGGCGTGGCGCAAGCCCTCAAGTACGACCTGCGCTGCTATACCTACAAGGGAGAGCTGCTGCTGACCACGGCGCGCCTGTGGCAGGGCCAGACTACCAATATGCGCACCCCCGGCGGCGGCTTCGCGCCCGTGCTGGTTGTCTGAGGTCAAGGCCGGCGGACCGGTGAATGTGTTGAAATGCCCCGCTGTTTCCAGTTTGAACCCTGATCAAAGCGAAGATCCATGAACATTCGAATCCTCTATTTCGCCGCGCTACGCGAAGCCCTCGGCTGCGGCGAGGAATCCCTGACGCTGCCGGCCGGGGTCGGCAGCGTCGGCGCCTTGCGCGAGCACCTGGCGGCCCGCGGCGAGCCCTGGCAACGCCTGGCGAACATGAAAAACCTGCGCGCCGCGGTGAACCAGACCATGGCCACGCCGGAAACCGCCGTCGCTGAGGGCGACGAGATCGCCTTCTTCCCGCCGGTGACCGGGGGATGAGCATGTTCAGCGTCAGCGTGCAGGAAGCGGATTTCGATCTCGGCGCCGAAGTCGCCGCGCTGACCGGCGCCGACCGCAGTTGCGGCGCAGTGGCGAGCTTCGTCGGCGTGGTGCGCGACCGCAACGACGGCAGTCATGTCGCTGGCATGACCCTGGAGCATTACCCGGGGATGACAGAAAAGGCCCTCGCCGACATCGTCGAGCAGGCCCGCGGCCGCTGGCCGCTGATCGGCGCCCGGGTGATCCACCGGGTTGGGCCGCTGCATCCGGGCGACAACATCGTCCTGGTGGCGGTATCCACCGCCCATCGTGGCGAAGCCTTCGCCGCCTGCGAGTTCATCATGGATTACCTGAAGACCCACGCACCGTTCTGGAAGCGGGAAGACACTCCCGAGGGGGGGCGCTGGGTGGATGCCCGCGAAAGCGATGACAGCGCCATGGCGCGGTGGGGCGACGGGGAAAATAGCCCCATGGAATAAGCGGGCTCTTTTGTGGTGCGTTGCAATATTCGTCTGCCGTAAATCGGTGCGGCCATTGCACCCGTTTTGCCCCCGCAGCAGTCCCTAGGCCCATAGCCAGGGGTACTGAAGTGAATGGCATGAGCCTTGCGAGTAGGAGGCCATGCAAACCACAGACGCCCTGGCCCCCCCGCTCTCTGCCCCCTCCCTGGAAGGCGCTGCCCCTTCCGGCAGTCTCTTCCTGATCGGAGCCCCCCTCGTCGCCTGCTTCATCGCCGGATTAGCGTTGATGGCGGAAGCCCCTTACCAGTGGGGCGCGATTCCCCTGCTGTTGGCAGCCGTGACCATGGTCTGGCGCCAGCACCGCGAGCACCTGGCTTTCCGCGGCGAACTGATCCGCTTCGCCGGTGCGGTGGAGCAGGGCGATCTGACCCGCCGCCTGCTGACCACCGCCGGCCCCGACAAGGCCCTGATCGAAAGCATGAACGCCATGGCCCGCGCCTACGTGCGGCTGCTGGCCGACCTGTCGCGCTCCTGCCGCGAACTCTCCAGCGTGGCCGCGGAAAGCTGCGCCAACGCCGGCCAGGGCGATGACGGCGTACGTTCGCAACGGGAAGTCACCGTCTCCTCAGCGGCCACTCTCGAAGAGTTGTCGGTCAGCCTCGCCACCAGCCGCGACAACGCCCAGGACGCGGCGCAATTGGCCGAGGCCGCCAACGGCGCAGCCGTTCAGGGCCGCGATGCCGGCGAGGAACTGGCGCGGCGGATGGAACGGGTCAGCGCCGGCATGGGCGAATCGGCGCAAACCGCGGCGCGCTTGGAGCTGCGCTCGAACGAGATCGGCGGCATCGTCAAAACCATCGCCGGCATCGCCGATCAGACCAACCTGCTGGCCTTGAACGCCGCCATCGAAGCCGCCCGCGCCGGCGAGGCCGGGCGGGGTTTTGCCGTGGTCGCCGACGAGGTGCGCAAGCTGGCGGAGCGCACCACCGAAGCCACCCGCGACATCCACGCCCGCATCGGTAGCCTGCAGACCGACATCGCCGCCATGCTGGCTTCCATCGGTCACGCCGACGGCGAGGTGCAAGCGGGCAGCGGCGACGTCGCCCAGGTGCTGGAATCCCTGATGCGGATCGCCGCCCAGGTGGAGCAGACCCTGATGGCGGTGCGCGAAATCGCCATCGCCAGCGCCGAGCAAAGCAAGGCCAGCGAGAGCATCGCCAACGATGTGGACCACGTGGCCCGGCTGGCGGAGCAGAACGAGCACCTGGTGGCCGACAACCGCGACCTGGCCCGCTACCTCGAATTGATGTCGTCCCAGTTGGCCGGCGTCATCCAGTCTTTCAAATACGAGTGAACATCGCCATGAACATTACCCTGCCCCTGACTGCCCTGGTCATGCTCGTCATGGCCGCCCTGTGGTTTCGTTCCATGTTCGGGCGCAAGAGTTCGGAACTGGACAAGGCGCGCGAAGCGCTCGACGGCTGCGAGCAATTGCTCGCCCTGGTCAAGTCGATCCAGCGCCATCGCGGCATGAGCAGCGCCTGGCTGTCCGGCGACCACTCCTTCGAAGTCCGCATGGCCGAATTGCGCAACGAAATGGATCGTCAATTCACCGCCCTGATGCAGACCGCCAAGCGCGAGACCAACAGCCCCTGGCCCTGCTTCAACCACAACGACATGTCGGTGCTGCGCCACCACTGGCGCGAACTGGGCGAGGGTTACAAAACCCTGACCACCGAGCAGAGCATCGCCCGCCATACCCATCTGATCGCCAAGGCCCTGGGCTGGCTGGCGGCCCTCGGCGAAGCCCGGATCGAGCTGACCCTGCCGGGGCGGGTGTCGGCCGGCGTGGTACGCAACTATGCCCATCGCCTGCCGGCCCTGGCCGAGTGCCTAGGCCAGGCCCGCGCCGTCGGCAGCAGCGTCGCCGCCCGCGGCAACTGCTCGCCGGTGGCGCGGGTGCGGCTGATGTTCCTCGCCGCCCGTGCCGAGGTGCTGCTCAGCCAGGCCCTGGCCGCTGCGCCGAGCAACCGTTCGTCGACCGCATCGCGGGCGGTGGAGAACCTGGTCGGCATGATTCGCCAGCACCTGCTGGGCGGCCATCTGGTGACCATCGGTGCTACCGCTTATTTCGATGCGGCAACCGTGGCCATCGACGGGGTGTTTTCCTGGATCGACGGTTGCGCCATCGATCTGCGTCTCGGCCTCGAGCAGACCGGCACCCAGGCGCCGCCGATGTTGGCGCAGGGAGCCCTGAGATGAAATCGGTCGCGGCCACGCTCTCCCAGTTTGGCCAAGCGGTGCGCTCCGTGCCGGAAGTGGATCAGGCCCACGGCACCCTGAGCGAGGGGGTGGACGTTTCCCGCGTCCTCCACGAGCTGGTGGCCAATCTCGACGGCATGGTGTTCCGCTGCGAGATCGACGAACACTGGACCATGCATTTCGTCAGCGGCGGTGGCTACCGCCTCACCGGTTACCGCCCCACCGAGATGTTGCGCGGCGGCCCGACCTCCTACGAACGGATCACCCATCCCGACGACCGGGCGCGGGTGCGCGACACCATCATGTCGGCGATCGCCGTCGGCGTCCGCTACAGCGTCGAGTACCGCATCTGCTGCAAGGACGGCGCCGAGAAGTGGGTGCGCGAGAGCGGCCGCGGCGTCCGCGACGAATTGGGCAAGCGCGTCATCGAAGGCTATATCGCCGACATCTCCGAGCAGGTGCTGGCCCATCGCCGTCTGGCCGAGCTGGAGCTGCGCTACCGCAGCATCTTCGACCACTCGGTGATCGGCAT
>DATDMT010000290.1:0-2242 GCA_036518635.1 Rhodocyclaceae bacterium
CGATAGTCACGCCCGCGGGCAGGCCCGGAGCCACCTCGGCGATCTTCTGCTTCAGGTTGTGGATCACCTCCAGGGCGTTCTCGCCATAGCGTGCCATGGCGATGCCGGAGACCACCTCGCCCTCGCCGTTCAGCTCGGTCAGGCCACGGCGTTCGTCGGGTACGAGTTCCACCCGGCCGATGTCGCGGATCAACACCGGCGTGCCCTTGTCAGCCTTGACCACCAGGTTGGCGATGTCCGTCGCGCCGCGCAGGTAGCCGCGGCCGCGCACCATGTATTCGGTCTCGGCCATTTCCACCACCCGGCCGCCGACGTCGCGGTTCGAATCGCGGATTGCCTGCGACACCTTCATCAGAGGAATGCCAAAGGCGCGCAGCTTCACCGGGTCCACGGTGACCTGGTAGGTCTGGACGAAGCCGCCGACGGAAGCCACCTCGGCCACGCCGTGGGCCTTGGCCAACTGATAGCGCAGGTACCAGTCCTGCAGCGTGCGCAGCTCGGCCAGGGTCCTGTCCTTGGCCAGCACCGCGTACTGGTAGACCCAGCCGACGCCGCTGGCGTCCGGCCCGATCTGCGGCGTCACGCCGCGCGGCATGCGGCCGGATGCGAAGTTGAGATATTCCAGCACCCGCGAGCGGGCCCAGTAGATGTCGGTGCCGTCCTCGAAAATGATGTAGACGAAGGAGGCGCCGAAGAAGGAAAAGCCCCGCACCACCTTGGATTTCGGCACCGACAGCATCGCCGTGGTGAGGGGATAGGTGACCTGGTCCTCCACTACCTGGGGCGCTTGGCCCGGGTACTCGGTGTAGACGATCACCTGCACGTCGGAGAGATCGGGCAGCGCGTCGATCGGCGTCTTCAGCACCGCGTAAATCCCGGCGATGACGACGAAGAGGGTGGCGAGCAGCACCAGGAAGCGGTTTCTGCCCGACCAGTCGATGAGATGGGTCAGCATGATTCGGGTCTTGCCAGCAGGGCGTTGCGAATTGCGTCGGCGACGGCATCGCCCTCGCATAGCGTTTGGTTGTTCCAGAAGCGCAGCACCAGGAAGCCCGCCTCGGCCAGGAGTTTGTCGCGCGCGGCGTCAGCGGCTGATTCCGCGTGCTGGCCGCCATCCACTTCGATTACCAGCTTGCGTTCGAGGCAGACGAAATCCAGCACTAAGCCACGGAATGGGTGCTGGCGGCGGAACTTGCAGTCCTCGATCTGTCGCCCGCGTAGACGCCGCCAAAGGGCACGTTCGGCGTCGGTCATGGTTCTGCGTAGGCGCTGGGGAATGGCGGAAGCGCTGAGGCGAGCATTGCGGCCTTTCATCGCGGTGCCTCCGCAATCGGTTTCATCGCGAACAAGCGAAGGGTGAACTGCTCCTCCCCCTTCAAGGGGGAGGCGGGGAGGGGGATGGGGTTCCAGTCACAACGCTTACCCCATCCCCACCCTGTCCCTCCCCTTGAAGGGGAGGGGACCTTCTGTGAGATACCGTGCGGTAGCTCGAACGCTATGCTCATTTCGCCGCCTCAACCTTGGTGATCACCCACTCGCCCTTGCCGCGCTCGACGAATTCGAAGTCGATGGCGGCGCCGGGCTTGAGGCCCTGCAGCAGGGATGGGTTGGCCAGTTGGAACTCCATCGTCATCGCCGGCCATTTGAGGCTGGCCACCGGGCCGTGGCTGATGCTGACGCTGCCGGCCTGGGCGTCGATCTCGGCAATCTTGCCGCTGGCCTGGTGGCCGACGCCGGTTGGTTTCGCAGCCTGCTCGGCAGGGCTGCCGAAGCCGCCGAGGGCGGCCTTCAGATTGCTCTCGGCGTCGATCAGGAAGTTCGCCGCGACCACCACCCGCTCGCCCTCCTTGAGGCCGGAGAGCACCGCCACCCGCTCGTCGCCGCGCTGGCCGAGGCTCACCTCGCGGGGCTCGAAGCGGCCCTCGCCGCGCTCCACCAGCACCATCTGGCGGCGGCCGGAATCGAGCACCGCCGAGTTGGGCACGGTCAGCAGCTTTTCGCTGCCGCCGCTCTCCAGCAGCAGCTTGGCGTACATGCCGGGGCGCAGGCGCTGGCCCGGGTTGGGCAGCTCGACGCGGACCGAGAGGGTGCGGGTCTCGTTCTTCAGCAGCGGTGCGATGAAGTCCACGCGGCCCTGCAGGGCGCTACCGGGCAGCGCATCCACCTGCACCTTGGCTGCCTGGCCGAGGCGCAGCCGTGCCGCATCCTGCTCCGCCACGTCGGCGACGACCCAGACCTTGGA
>DATDMT010000291.1:0-17577 GCA_036518635.1 Rhodocyclaceae bacterium
GTGCAGGAGCTCGGCGGCAGCTACAGCAGCGCTGCAATCAGCGGCCGCGTCTCGCTGTACGAACTGGAGTTGAAGGACGAGATCGGTTTCGACAGCACCACCTTCGCCAACGTCAACCTGCCCGGCACCCGCCGTCAGGGCCTGGAAACGGAAGTCGAAGTGCCGCTGGGCCGCAGCCTCAAGCTGAAACTGTCCTACGCCTACACCGACGCCACCTTCCGCGAGGGCGTCAACAACGGCAAGACCCTGCCTCTGGCGCCGCGCGACAATACCGCGCTGCAACTGAGCTGGGACGCCGGCGTTGCCGGCCGTTATGCCGCCATCGTCAACGCCGTCGGCGACCGTCGTTACAGCGGCGACTTCGCCAACGTGCGCGGCACCCTGGCCGGCTATACGACGCTGGACCTGCGTGCCGATTGGGACTTCAAGCCCTGGCAGATCACCGCCCGCGTGTTGAATGCCACGGATCAGCGCTACGCTCCGTTTGCCGGCTATTCGACCTTCATCGCCGATCACTACTACTATCCGGCCGATGGTCGCAGCTTCTACCTCGGAGCCCGTTACGCCTTCTAACGCCTGACCCATGCCCACTCGCCGCCGTGCCCTGATCGTCCTCTCCGTCCTGCTGCTGCTGGCCCTGGGCAGCATGGCGCTGGGCCTGGCGGCGGGTTCATTGGCGATCGGCCCGGCGGAACTGTTCGACGGCCTGTTCGGAAGCGGCGAAGGTGTCGCCGCCGACGTGGTGCGCGGCCTGCGCCTGCCGCGGGTGCTCGGCGCCTTTGCCTGCGGCGGCCTGCTGGCCCTGGCCGGGGCGTTGATGCAGGTGCTGTTGCGCAACCCGCTGGCCGACCCTTATGTGCTTGGCATTTCCGGTGGTGCCGGCGTCGGCGCCCTGTTTGCCTTGCTGCTCGGTTTCTCCGCCGCCCTGGTGGGCGGCCTGGCCTTCGTCGGCGCCCTTGGCGCAATGTTGCTGGTCTTCGGCCTGGCCCACGGCGACGGTAGCTGGACCCAAACCCGTCTGTTGCTCACCGGCGTCATCGTCGCTGCCGGCTGCGGCGCCCTGGTGGCGCTGATGCTCTCCATCGCTCCGGAAAACCGCTTGCGCGGCATGCTGTTCTGGCTGATGGGTGATCTCTCCCAGGTCAATGCCGCCGGCCCGGTGCTGTTGCTGCTGGCCCTCACCCTGTTGGCGGCGATGCCCTTCGCCCGCGAACTCAACCTGCTGTCTCGCGGCATGCTGCAGGCCCAGGCCCTCGGTGTCGCGGTGACGCGCACCCGCCGCCTGGTGTACCTGATCGCCTCCGTCGCCACCGCCACCGCCGTCACCACCGCCGGTTCCATCGGCTTCATCGGCCTGGTGGTGCCGCATCTGGTGCGGCTCGCCGCCGGCAACGACCAGCGCCTGCTGCTGCCCGCCTCGGTGCTGGCCGGCGGTAGTCTGCTGGTGTTGGCCGACACTGCCGCGCGCACCGTGATCGCCCCGCAGCAACTGCCGGTGGGCGTGCTCACCGCCCTGATCGGCGTGCCCCTGTTCCTCTTCCTGCTCGGGCGGCAGACGCGATGATGCCGTTGCTGCAGGCCCGCCATCTGGCGGTCGCCATCGGCGGCCGCAGCGTGGTCGCCGATCTCAGCCTGAATCTCGCCGCCGGCCAGTGCCTGGCCATTCTCGGTCGCAATGGCGCCGGCAAATCCACCTTGCTGTCCACCCTCGCCGGGCTGCGTCCGGCGCAAGGTGGCGACGTGCTGCTGCAGGGCGACGACCTGGCCCGCCTCTCACCGCGCGAAGCCGCGCGCCGCCGTGGCTGGCTCGGCCAGAGTCCGGTGGACCCCTTCGCCGCGACGGTGCTGGAAACCGTGCTCACCGGCCGCCACCCCCATCTCGGCCGCTGGGATTGGGAGACGCCGGACGATGCCCGCATCGCCGGCGAGGCCCTGGCCGCCGTCGGCCTCTCCGGTCTGGAAGGACGTGCGGTGCAAAGCCTCTCCGGTGGCGAACGGCAGCGCCTCGCCATCGCCACCTTGCTGACCCAACAGCCCCTGCTGTTCCTGCTCGACGAACCGCTGGCTCACCTCGACCTGAACCACCAGATCGCCGCTCTCGAGTTGTTCACCAAGGCCGCCCACGAATGCGGCGCGGCGGTGGTGATGGTGCTGCACGACCCCGGCCTGGCCTGGCGCTACTGCGACCAGGCGCTGCTGCTCTACGGCGACGGCACGGCGGAGCAGGGTGCGGCCAATCAACTGCTCAGCGCCGAACGCCTATCCCGGCTCTACGGCCATCCCCTCAAGGCCCTGGACGACGGCGGCCGGCGCTGCTTCATTCCCGATTGAAATTTTTTACTCAAAGAGGCCATCCATGCCCATCGCTTCCCCCCGTCAACAACTCGCCATCGGCGCCAGCCTCGGCCTGCTGCTGATCGCCAGCCGCGGCTACCACTTCCAGTCGCTGCAGAACGTGCTGCCCAGCGCCTCCTGGGCGGTGTTCTTCCTCGCCGGCGTCTACCTGCGGCCGTTGCTCGGCTTCGCCCTGCTGCTGGCCCTGGCGGCGGCCACCGACTACGTCGCCATCGTCTGGGGCGGCGTCAGCGATTTCTGCGTCTCTCCCGCCTATGCCGCGCTGCTGCCGGCCTACGGCTGCCTCTGGCTGGCCGGCCGCGCCTATGCCGCGCGCCGCGGTGCAGCCGCTATCGCCCCGCTGTCCCTGGCCGCCAGCGCCATTCTCGGCAGCGCCCTCTGCGAGCTGATTTCCAGCGGCAGCTTCTATGTTTTCTCCGGCCGGTTCGCCCAGCCCGCGCTGGCAGAATTCGCCGCCCGCAGCGCCGAGTACTTCCCCGCCGCGCTGTATGGCATGGCTTTCTGGATTGCCGTCGCATTGGCCGTGCAGGCCAGCGTCGCACCGGTCCGTAGTCGCCTGCTGAAGCGCTGACCATGGCGGATCAGGACCAAGCAGAACAAAAGCACCGCGAACGCATGGTGCGCAAGAAGGCGGTGGTGGACCAGGCCATCGCCCGCGCCCAGGAAGAGCGCGGCATCCTGCTGGTGAACACCGGCAACGGCAAGGGCAAATCCTCCGCCGCCTTCGGCATGGTGGCGCGCGCCCTCGGCCATCGCCTGCAGGTGGCTGTCGTCCAGTTCGTCAAGGGCCGCACCGACACCGGCGAGGAAGCCTGCCTCGGGCGCCTGCCCGGCGTCGCCTGGCACGTTATGGGCGAAGGCTTCACCTGGGAATCGCAGGATCGCCACCGCGACACTCTCGCCGCCCGCGCCGCCTGGGATAAAGCCACCGAATATCTGCGCGATCCCGCCGTCGCCCTGGTGGTGCTCGACGAACTGACCTACGCCTTCAAGTACGGCTGGCTGGAACTGGCCGATGTGCTGGCCGTGCTCGCCGCCCGCCCGGCCATGCAGCATGTGGTGATCACCGGCCGCGGTGCGCCGCCAGAGTTGATCGAGGCCGCCGACACGGTGAGTGAGATCAACGTCATCAAGCATGCCTTCCAGGCCGGCGTGAAAGCCATGCCGGGCGTGGACTTCTGATGCCCAGCTGCCCGGCCCTGCTGGTCGCCGCCCCCGCCTCGGGCCAGGGCAAGACCACCGTGGTGGCTGCCCTGGCGCGGCTGCACCGGCGCCAGGGGCGCCGCGTCAAGGTGTTCAAGTGCGGCCCGGATTTTCTCGACCCGCAGATCCACGCCGTCGCCAGCGGCGCCCCCTGCGACAACATCGACTTCTCCATGGCCGGCGAGGCCGATGCGCGCTGGCGCCTGGCCCAGGCCGCTGCGGAGAATGATCTGATCCTGGTCGAGGGCGTGATGGGCCTCCACGACGGCGATCCCTCCGCCGCGCAACTGGCGCGGCAGCTCGGCCTGCCGGTGCTGCTGGTGCTGGATGCCGAGGCCATGGCCGGCAGCTTCGGCGCCGTCGCCTGGGGCCTGAAACATTTTCGAGAAGGCTCGCCGATCAGCGCGGTGATCGCCAACCGGGTCGGCAGCGACTACCACGCCCAGCTCTGCCGCGACACCCTGCCCGCGGACATCGCCTGGTATGGCGCCCTGCCGCGCGATGCCGCGGCCGCTTTACCCGAACGTCATCTCGGCCTATTGCCTGCCGCCGAGATCGAAGACCTTGCCGCACGCATCGAGCGCATGGCCGACGCCCTGGCCGCCACGCCGGCCGCCGAGTTGCCGCCGGCGGTGGACTTTGCCGCCGCGTCCGCGCCGCCCATCGAACCTCTGCTGGCCGGCCGCACTGTCGCCGTGGCGAGGGATGCCGCCTTCTGCTTCCTCTACCCGGCCAACCTCGAATGCCTGGCGGCCCTGGGTGCCCGCATCGAATTCTTTTCGCCGCTGACCGATCAGACGCTGCCTGTCTGCGACGCGGTCTGGTTGCCCGGCGGCTACCCCGAGCTGCACGCCCCGGCCATCGCCGCCAACCGCGCCATGGCCGCCGCGCTGGCGGCCCATGTCGCCGCCGGCAAGCCACTGTTGGCCGAGTGTGGCGGCATGATGGCCTGTTTCGACACGCTGCAGACCGTGGACGGCGCGCGTCACGCCGGCTTCGCCCTGCTGCCCGGCGCGACCCGGATGCAGCCGCGCCTGGCCGGTCTCGGCGTGCAGCAGGCGGAACTGCCGGAAGGCCGCCTCGGCGCCCACACCTTCCACTTCTCTGCCTGCGAGACCGTCCTGACGCCGCTATGCACCGCGCAGCATCGTAGCGGCAGCGCCGGCGAGGCGATCTACCGCCGCGGCCGCCTGACTGCCTCCTACCTGCACTTCTACTTCCCCTCGAATCCTGCTGCCGTCGCCGGCCTGCTGCTGCCATGAGCGATTCCCGTTATTCCGAGGCCGAGATCGCCGCCGTGCAGCGGGTCATCCGCGAACGCCGCGACATCCGCGAGTTCGCCCCCGGACCCTTGCCCGAAGGCCTGCTGGAACGGCTTTACGCCGCCGCCCACGCCGCGCCCTCGGTCGGCTATATGCAGCCCTGGCGCCTGCTGCACATCGGCGACCCGGCCCTGCGCGAGGCCCTGGCGCAGATCGTCGACGCTGAGCGTCTGGCCACCGCCGCCGTGCTGCCGAGCCGCAGCGCCGAGTTCCTCAAGCTCAAGGTCGAAGGCATCAAGAGCTGCGCCGAAGTCGTCGTCGTCGCCCTGATGGACGGCTGCGAGCCGCATCTGTTCGGCCGCCGCACCCTGCCCGAAATGGCCCTGGCCTCCGCCGCCTGCGCGATCCAGAACATGTGGCTGGCGGCTCGGGCCGAGGGCATCGGCCTTGGCTGGGTGTCCTTCTTCGAACCGGCCGCCGTGGCGCAATTGCTGGCGATGCCGGCGGGGGCAAAACCGATCGCCATCCTCTGCCTCGGCCCGGCAGTCGAATTCCCCGAACAACCGCTGCTGCAGACCCTCGGCTGGGGCCAGCGCCTGCCCCTGGAGCAGGTGGTGTTCGAAGACCGTTGGCCCGTCGACGCCCAGCCGACGCCGACCGCCTATTGAGGCATTGCTACGACTAAAGTCATAGAATGACCAAGATCGAAGGCTGATTCGCCAGGAATCCCGCAATGCCTACTGCCACGCAGTTGATGGACGTCATCAACATCCAAACCGAGATCGCCAAGCAGGGCCTCGACCTGGGCGGGGTGATGTCGCTCGTGGTCGAGCGCACCTTGCCCCTGGTCGGCGCCGACGGCGCCGCCATTGAACTCGCCGAGGGCGACGAGATGGTGTATCGGGCCACCGCCGGCATTGCCGCCCCCCATCTCGGCCTGCGCCTGAAGCGCGAGAACAGCCTGTCCGGGCTCTGCGTGCGCGCCGGTGAGACCCTCTGCTGCGGCGACTCGGACAGCGATCCCCGCGTCGACCGCGAAGCCTGCCGCCGGATCGGCCTGCGCTCGATGATCGTCATGCCCCTGAAGCACCGCGGCACCACGGTCGGCGTGCTGAAGGCCATGGCGGCGCAGCCGGAAAAGTTTTCTGCGGCGGACGTGACCCTGCTCGGCCTGCTCTCCGAGCTGGTGGCGGCAGCCATGTTCTTCGCCACCAAGTACGACAGCGACGACCTTTTCCATCGCGCCACCCACGACGGCCTGACCGGCCTGGCCAACCGCTCCCTGTTCATGGATCGGCTGCGCAACGCGGTATCGCAGAACGGCCGTAGCCACGGCGCGGCGGCGGTGCTGATCCTGGATATGGACGGCCTGAAGCAGATTAACGACGGCCGCGGCCATCGCATCGGCGATGCGGTGATCAAGGAATTCGCCGAGCGGATCAAGGCCGCGACGCGGCTGTCGGACACCGCCGCCCGGCTCGGCGGCGACGAGTTCGGCGTGATCCTGACGCCGGTGGACCTGCCGGTGGGCATCGAGGCGGCGGTGGCGCGCCTGCAGGCCAGTATCGCGCCGCCCTTCGAATTCGAGGGCGCCAGCTACCAGTTGCGCGCCAGCATCGGCGGCGCCAGTTTTCCCGACGACGGCAGCGATCTCGAGCACCTGCTGGAGGTCGCCGATCAGCGCATGTACACCATCAAGCAGGCCCGCTACCGGACCGAGCCGCGCCGCGCCCATTAGCCCTCGCGCCGATTGGACTTCGCCCCGGCCCTCGGTTAGCATCGCGGCCCTTTTGCCGCTGCCCCGTTCATGTCTTCAGCATCTCCCGCCCGCGCTTGCGGCATCGATTTCGGTACTTCCAACTCCACCGTCGGCTGGCTGCGCCCCGGCGCTGCGCCGCTGCTGGCGCTGGAGCAGGACAAGCCGACGCTGCCCTCGGTGGTGTTCTTCAACGCCGACGAGAACCATGTCCGTTACGGCCGCGCCGGCCTCGATGAATATCTCGACGGCTACGAGGGCCGCTTGATGCGGGCCCTGAAAAGCCTGCTGGGCAGCAGCCTGATCGACAGCCATACCGAGGTCCAGGGCGTCACCCTGAAATATCGCGAACTGTTGGCCCTGTTCATCGGCGACCTGAAGCGCCGCGCCGAAAGCTCGGCCGGGCGCGGCTTCGATACCGCGGTGTTCGGCCGCCCGGTGTTCTTCGTGGACGACGATGCCGAGGCCGACCAGGCCGCCGAGCGGACCCTGGCCGAGGTGGCGCGGGCCGTCGGTTTCAAGGAGATCAGCTTCCAGTACGAGCCGATCGCTGCCGCCTACCACTACGAGCAGACCATCAGCCGCGAGGAGCTGGTGCTGGTGGCCGATATCGGCGGCGGCACCTCGGACTTCTCGCTGATCCGCATCTCCCCCGAGCGCGCCCGGCTGGCCGAGCGCAAGGATGACCTGCTGGCCTTCGGCGGCGTGCACGTCGGCGGCACCGACTTCGACAAATACCTCAGCCTGGCCGGCGCCATGCCGCTCTTGGGTTACAAGTCGCTGCTCAAGCGCGGCCTGGAGATGCCCTCCAGCCACTACATCAACCTGTCCACCTGGCACACCATCAACTTCGCCTACACCCGCCCGGTGTGGGCCGAGCTGAACGACCTGCTGCTCGACAGCCAGTCGCCGGAGCTGCTGCGCCGCCTGCTGGCCCTGATCCGCGAGCGGGCCGGCCACTGGCTGGCGATCCAGGTGGAGGCCACCAAGATCGCCCTGTCCCAGGCCGACAGCGCGCCCCTCGACATGGAGCGGATCGAGGCCGGCCTCAGCCACCCGATCAGCCGCGCCGAGTTCGAGGACGCCACCCACCACCTCTGCCAGCGCGTCACCGACAACGTCGGCCAGTTGCTGCGCGACGCTGGCGTCGCCGCCCAGGGCGTCGATACCGTGTTCTTCACCGGCGGCGCCAGCGGCGTGCCCCTGCTGCGCCAGAGCATCGCCGCCCTGCTGCCGCAGGCCCGCAGCGTCGAGGGCGACCTGTTCGGCAGCATCGGCGCCGGCCTGGCGGTGGATGCGCGACGGCGCTACGGCTGAGATAATCCCGCCCTTACCGCAAGGAACCGAAATCATGACCATGAAAAAAACCGAACTGGAAAAGCGCCTCGGCCTGAAGATTCAGAACCGCATGCGCCAGGCCATCCCCGGCGCCCAGCCGAGCGCCGACACCAAGGGCGGACGCCGCGCCCAGCCGGTCGGCGGCCTGGTGGCCGGGCTGCTGAAGCGCGGGCCCGGCAAGGAGGACTGATCTTGCCGTTGGCATGGCGCGCTGCTATCGTCTGCGGCTTCATTGTTGCCAGGAAGCCGTCATGCCCCACGCCCCCGCGAAAAACGTTCCCTCCAAGCGCAAGGCCCTGCTGATCGGCGGCGGCGCGCCCAACGCCACCCTGATGGCCGGCGCCCTGGTGGCGATGCTGGAATGCGGCGTCGAGTTCGACGTCATCTCGACCTCCGGCGCCGGCGCCCTGATCGGCCTGCTATACGCCGCACCGCGCGGCGGCGACCCGATCCAGGCGCTGCAGAACACGGTCAAGCTGGGCATCTCCGACGAGATTTACAACCTGCTGCCGGTCAACTACAAGGTCTTCAACAAGCCCGGGCCGGGGGCCGACCTGTTCCGCCAGTTGCTGGAGATGAATCCCTTCAGCCGCGGCGTGCTGGCGCAGGACGCGCAGAACGGGCCGCAGCGCCTGTTCAACGACTGGCTGCAACTCTGCTGGGCGACGTTGACGCCGAGCGACGTGACGCCGGAGAGCCTGGGCCTTTGCGCCCATGTGCCCTTCGCCGAGGAGGTGGTGGATTTCGACGCCCTGCGCCGCCTGCCGGCCGAGTTCTACATCAACGCCTTCAACGTCACCCAGGGCCGCATGGCGATCTGGGGCAAGCAGGAAATCAACGCCGAGCATTTCCGCGCTGCCCTGTCCTTCCCGCTGATCTATCCGCCCTACCGGCTGGGCGGCGACGACTACATCGAAGGCGCCGCCATCGACACCATCAACTTCCGCGCCCTGGTGGCGGACAAGCCGCCGCGCGGCGCGGCGCAGAAGTCCTTCCAGTGGCAGGGCGCAGAGCGCGGCCACGGCCTGCACGAAGACCTGGACACCCTGGTGGTGTTCGACATCCTCGGTTCCGACAAGCTGATCCGCACGCCGCGCAATCTATATGACGCCTGGGTCAAGTCGATCATCACCCCGCTGGTGGAAATCGCCCGCGACGACGTGCGCCTATTCGAGCTGGAGCACAACCGCAATAAGGACGGCAGCGACAAGCGCCGCCTGCTCAAGGTGCCGCTGTTGAAGTCGGTGCCGGACGACGCCTGGGCGGAAATCCTCGACTGGTCGGAATCGAATCTGGCGCGTCTGTATCAGATCGGCCACCAGGCCGGCCGCCGTTTCTGCGACGAGCACGCGGTGGCGCTGAACATCGCCTGAGGCCGCGTTCAGAGCTTGGCCAGTTCCCCCGCCAGGCGCCCGATCTCGACCAGGGTCGCGCCGTGCTGCCGGTCGATGGCGCGCGGGTCGCGGGTCGCGATGGCTTGTTGCAGGTCGCGGGCGCAGCCCGCCAGGGCGCCGGCACCGACCATCTGCGACAGGCCCTTCAGCGAATGGGCGGCGCGTTCGGCGGCTTCCCAGTCCATATCCGCCAGGGCCTGCTGCAGCTCGGCGCAGAAGGCATCCAATTCCACGTCGCGCAGCTTGCGCAACAGGTCGGCAAAGTAGTCCGGGCGGCGGTTGCCCAGGCGCGCCAGGCCGGCGGCGATGTCGATCCCGGCCAGGGCCGGCAACGTCCGCCGCGCCTGTTCCAGCTCCGCCGCGGTCAGTTCGGGTAGCTTGGTCGCGGGCAGCGGCAGCACGCCGCCCAGCTTCTGCAGCAGGTCGGCCATGTCGATCGGCTTCGGCAGGTAGTCGTTCATGCCGGCGGCGAAGCAGAGCTGCACGTCCTGGTCGGCGACGTTGGCGGTCAGGGCGATGATCGGCAGTGTGGCATTGCCGGCGTCGGCGCGGATCGCCCGGGTCGCCGCGTAGCCGTCCATCAGCGGCATGTGGCAATCCATCAGCACCGCGTCGGGCTTCCGTTCGCGTACCGCGGCCACCGCCTCGATGCCGTTGCCGGCGATGCGCACCCGCAGCCCGGCCATGTGCAGCATGTCGGCCACCATCTCCTGGGTCAGGGCGACGTCCTCCACCAGCAGGATTTCGGCGCCCTGGCAGTGGGCCACCGCCGAGGCGTCGAATGCCGGCACGGTGCCTTCGGCCGATTCGCCGGGAGCGATGCCGAGGGCGATCTGCAGTTCGTGGGCCAGGTGCTTGATGGTGATCGGCTTGATCAGCAGGCCGGCGCAGGCGCCGGCCGCGGGCGCCGGGCGGCAGGCATGGCTGAAGTCCACCATCAGGATGGTTGGCGGCAGGCTCGGCCACGCCAGGAGCGCCTGGCCGTGATCGACGCCGGGCAGCTTCCAGTCGGCCAGCAGGCAGAGATAGTCGTCGGCTGCCGCCGCCAGTTCGTCCATGGCTGCGGCCAGGGTCGGGCAGGGCACGGCGAGCAGGCCGAGGCGGTCCACGTAGCCGGACACCACCCGCAGCACTTCCGGGTTGTCGTCGGCCACCAGCACGCGCCGCCCGGCAAAGGGGGCGAAGGGCGCCGCCAGCGCCGCGCCGGTGCCGCGCAGGTCGGCGCCGAGGCCTAGCTGGGCGCTGAAGTGGAAGGTGCTGCCCTGGCCGGGGCGGCTCTCCAACCAGATTCGGCCGCCCATCATCTCCACCAGGCGGCGGCTGATCGCCAGGCCCAGCCCGGTGCCGCCGTAGCGCCGGGTGGTGGACGAATCCGCCTGGGTGAAGGCGGTGAACAACTTGGCCTGCTGCTCGGCGCTGAGGCCGATGCCCTGGTCGGACACCGAGCAGTGCAACTGGGTACGGCCCGCATCCACGACCTCGGTGCGCACCCGCACCACGACGTTGCCGCCGCTGGAGAATTTCAGCGCGTTGTTGGTCAGATTGGTCAGCACCTGGCCCAGGCGCAGCGAGTCGCCGACCAGGGATTCGGCGCCGGCCAGGTCCACGTCGTAGATCAGCTCGATGCCCTGCTGCTCCGCCTGCTGGCCGAGCAGGGCGGTGAGGTCGTCGAACACCTCGTCGAGTTCGAAGGGCGCCGCTTCCAGGGTGATCTTGTCGGCCTCGATCTTGGAAAAATCCAGCACCTCGTTGAGCAGGTGCAGCAGGGCCTTGGAGGCGCCCTTGATCTTGCGCAGGTAGTTCTGCTGGGTCTTGTCGGCGGTGCTGGCCAGGCACAGGTCGGTCATGCCGATGATGCCGCTCATCGGCGTGCGAATTTCATGGCTCATATTGGCCAGGAACACGCTCTTGGCGCGGCTCGCCTCTTCGGCCCGCAGCCGCGCCTGATGCAGCTCGGTCTCGGCGCGCTTGCGCTCCTCGATGTCCTCCAGCGCCCAGACCACGCCCCGCGCCGGTAGCGCCGAATCCACTGCCATGCCCGACAGGGCGCACCAGAACCGGCTGCCGTCGTCGCGGGTGAGCTGCAACTCGCCGCGCACCATCTGCCCGCCGGCCAACTGCCGCTGCAGCGCTTCACTATGACCGAGGGCGTCCCAGTCCTCGGCCAGGGGACCGAAGGGGCGGCCCACCAGTTGCTCCGGCTCGCAAGCGAAATAGGCGGCCATGGTCCGGTTGACGCGCACGATCCGCGCCCGTTGCGGGTTGGCCAGGTCCACATAGGCGATGCCGATCGGCGCCGCATCCAGGGTCGCTTGCTGAGTCGCCTCCACCTCGGTCTTGGCGAGGCGCAACTGGGCCTCGGTGCGATGGGTCACCCACAGCGCCCGGCCGACGATGACGAAGCCGCCGGCGACGCCGGCCAGCAGCAGCATCAGCATCCCGCGCAGATTGGCCATCTGTCGGTCCAGCTCGCTGTTCAGCGAGGACAGCTTGCCCCAGCGGTCCAGTTCGGCCACTTCCACGTCCGCCGCCAGGCGCCGCAGTTCCGCGCCGAGGGCCGGCAGGGCCGGGCTGCCGTGCAGCGGCTGCTCCAGTTCGCGGCGCAGCGACTTCAGCCGCAGCGCCAGGTTCGAGCGGGGCGTGGGATCGCTGTCCTGGCCTTCGGCGGCGTAGTTTTCCGCCAGGCTGAGCAGCTCCACCGCCCGTTGCAGGTGTTCGTTGCGCGCCGCCGGGGTTGCGGCGGCGGCCCAGTTCAGTTGCTCGTCGGCCTGGCCGAGGAAATAGCGCGCCTTGAGCAGGGTGCGGGCGCCATGCACGCTGTTGAAGTTTGCCGAAAGGAATTCCCGGTGCAAATCGTTGAAGCGTACGAAGCCGACGACCAGGGCAACGCTGGCCACCAGCGCGGCGAACAGCATCAACAGCGTAAAGCGGCGCTCAATGAGCGACCGTGGTTCCATTTGCAGTCCCCGCAGAGGGTGCGTTGAGGGTGGAATTATTATTGTTGTGGCGACATTCCCCATCGCCTGGGCAGGGGGCCAGTTTACTGCGCTCTATAGGCTCTATGGTTTAGGCCTGAAATTCATGAGTAAGATAGTCCGCCCCAGCCTTCCGTCGAGCCGCCCCATGCCCAACTACCGCGCCTTCCTTGCCCGCTGCCTGTGCGGCCTGGCCGCGGCCCTGCTGGGCGCGGCGCAAGCGGCGCCGGCGGCTATTTCCGACGGTGAGGTCCGCGTCGGCCTGATGCTCGATCTCGAATCCACCTACGCCCACATTGCCGGCCCCGGCTCCGAGGCCGCGGCGCGCATGGCGATCGAGGACTTCGGCGGCCAGGTGGCCGGCAAGCCGATCCGCCTGGTCGTCGCGGATCACGCCAACGATGTCGAAAAGGCCCGCGCCATCGCCCGCCGCTGGCTGTTCGAGGAAGGCATCGACGTCATCGCCGACGTGGTCGGCTCGCCCCAGGCCCTGGCGGTGCAGGAAGTGAACCGCTCCCGCGGCGCCGTCGCCTTCTACAACGGCGTCATGAGCAGCGCGCTGACCGGCGCCCAGTGCGCGCCCACCGGCGTGCAGTGGATGTACGACGGCTTCGCCTTCAGCAGCGTGCTCGGCCGCGAGCTGACCCATCTCGGCAAGCAGCGCTGGTATCTGCTGGTGGTGGACAACGCCTTCGGCAGCAACGTCGAGCAGGATTTGACGGCCATCATCCGCGCCAGCGGCGGCCAGGTGATCGGCAGCGTGCGCCACCGCTTCGGCGAGGAGCAGTTGTTCGCCAAGCTGCGCGTCGCCGCCGAATCCGGCGCCGACGTGATCGCCCTGGTGAACGCCGGCCAGGACATGATCCGCGCCGTGCGCCAATCCTTCGACCTGCTGCGGGTGAGCCAGGGCAACACCATCCTGGCGGCGGTCGCCACCACCCTCAACGACGTGCATCTGATCAAGCCGGAACTGGCTCAGGGCCTGCGCCTGGCCCATTCCTTCTACTGGAACCTGGATGCCGAAAGTCGCGCCTGGTCGCGCCGCTTCTACGCCCGCACCGGCGCCATGCCCAACGACCTGCAGGCCGGCGTGTATTCGGCGCTGACTCACTACTTCAAGGCCGTCGCCGCCAGCGGCAGCGACCAGGGCATGACCGTGGTGGCGAAGATGCGCGAGCTGCCGATCCGCGACCCCATCGTCCGCAACGCCCGGCTGCGCCCCGACGGCCGCATGGTGCACGACGTGTACTTGATGGAGGTGAAGCGGCCGAGCGAGGTCAAGGAAGCCTGGGACTACCTGAAGGTGCTGAAGACCATTCCCGGCGACGAGGCCTTCCGTCCGCTGAGTGCCGGCGGCTGCCCGCTGCTTAAGCAGTGAGGGCCGCCGCCATCGGCGACTACTCCCAACTCAGCGCACCGCCCATCTGGTATTCGGTGACGCGGGTTTCGAAGAAGTTTTTCTCCTTGCGCAGGTTGGCCTGCTCGTCGAGCCAGGGCAGGTGATTCTCGGCGCCGGGGAAGGGCTCGGCGAGGCCTAGCTGGCGGGCGCGGCGGTTGGCGACGAAGCGGAACTGGCCGACGTGCAATTCCGCGTTGTAGCCCAGGATCGGCTCCCGCAAAATGTAATCGGCATAGTCCGCCTCGGCCGCCTCGGCCTCCTGCCACATGATGCTCAGCGCCGCCGGGTCCAGCGTTAGCCCTTCCTCCGCCAGCAGGGTGCGCACCGTGCGGATGCCGAAGGCGCAGTGCAGTACCTCGTCGCGCATGATGTACTGCAACTGCTCCGCCGCGCCCTTCATCAGGCCGCGCCGCTGCAGGGCGAAGATTGGCGTGAAGCCGTTGTAGAACCAGCAGCCCTCGAAGACCGCGGCGAAGAACAGATAGGACAGAGCGAACTCGTGCAGGTTGTCCCGATCCGTCAGGTCCAGGTCCGAGCGCAGCACCCGCTCCAGGCGCCGGTTGGCCAGGGCGATCTTGCCTTGAATTTGCGGCACTACCCGGTAGCGGTTGTAGATTTCGCCCTGATCCAGGCCCAGGCTCTCGATGCAGTGCTGGTAGGTCCAGGTGTGCAGCGCCTCCTCGTAGACCTGGCGCGCCTGGTAGAGCTGCAATTCGGGAGCGCTCATCTTTTCCATCACCGCCAGGCCGATGTTGCGCATCGCCAGGATGTCCGAGGTGGTCAGGTAGGCCAGCACGTTCTCGAAGACATGGCGCTCCGCCGGGCTCAGCTTGTGCTGGTAGTCGTGCACATCCTGGGCCATCGAAATTTCCAGCGGCGTCCAGTGGTTGCGGTTGGCGTTGAGGAAGAACTCCCAGGCCCAGGGATACTTGAAGGGCGCCAATTGGTTGATGTCGGCCTGGCCGTTCACCACCCGCTTGTCGGCGGCATTGACCGGCGCCAAACGCGGCGATGCTGCAGGGGCGGCAGCGGCGGCCGCGGCAGTCACGGGTGCGAGCGCGACGGCGTCGCCCCAATCGTCGAAGGCGCTCATTGGCAGGCCTCGCAGTCCGGGTCGAGAATCGAGCAGACCTTGGGCGCCGGCTCGGCGATCTCCGCCGGTCGGTCGCCGCCGACGGTCTTCTCCATGTGGGTGGCGCCGAGGGTGCGCAGGTAGTAGGTGGTCTTCAGTCCCGAAGTCCAGGCCAGGCGATACAGCTCGTCCAGCTTGCGGCCCGAGGCGGCGGCGACATAGAGGTTCAGCGACTGGGCCTGGTCGATCCACTTCTGCCGCCGCGCCGCGGCGCGGATCAGCCACTCGGCGCCGATCTCGAAGGCGGTGGCGTAGCGCGCCTTGATCTCCTCGGGAATCCGCGAGATCGGCGTGAGGGAGCCGTCGAAATACTTCAGGTCGGCGATCATCACCTCGTCCCACAGGCCCCGCGCCTTCAGCTCCCGCACCAGGCTCTCGTTCACCACGGTGAATTCGCCGGAGAGGTTCGACTTGACGTAGAGGTTCTGGTACTCCGGCTCGATGGAGGCGGCGACGCCGACGATGTTGGAAATCGTCGCGGTGGGGGCGATGGCGACGCAGTTGGAATTGCGCATGCCCACCTGGCGGATGCGCTGGCGCAGACCGTCCCAGTCCAGGGTGGCGCTGGCGTCCCACTCCAGGTGGCCGCCGCGCTGCCGGGCCAGCAGTTCCAGGCTGTCCTGGGGCAGGATGCCGCGATCCCACAGGCTGCCGGAGAAGCTGGAGTAGCGGCCCCGCTCGACAGCCAGCTCGGTGGAGGCGCGGTAGGCCTCGTAGCACACCGCTTCCATCGAGCGGTCGGCGAACTCCACCGCCGACTCCGACGCATAGGCGATGCCCGCCGCCTGCAGGCAATCGCTGAAACCCATGATGCCCAGGCCCACCGGGCGATGGGCCAGGTTGGCGTTGCGTGCCTTGCGGGACGCGTAGTAGTTCAGGTCGATGACGTTGTCGAGCAGGCGCATCGCGGTGGTCACGGTGCGGCGCAGCTTGGCCTGATCCAGTTGCGGGCCGTTGGTGCCGGGCAGCAGGTGGGCCAGCAGGTTCACCGAGCCCAGATTGCACACCGCGGTCTCGCAGGCCGATGTGTTGAGGGTGATCTCGGTGCACAGGTTGGAGCTGTGCACGACGCCCACGTGTTGCTGGGGCGAACGCACGTTGCAGGCATCCTTGAAGGTGATCCAGGGATGCCCCGTCTCGAACAGCATGGTCAGCATCCGCCGCCATAGTTGGACCGCCGGCAGGCGCTTGTAGAGCTTGATTTTCCCGGCGTCGGCGGCGGCCTCGTAGGCGCAATAGGCGGCCTCGAAGTCGGCACCGTAGCGCTCATGCAGGTCGGGCACGTCGGCCGGCGAGAACAGGGTCCATTCGCCTTGCTCGGCGACCCGCTTCATGAACAGGTCCGGCACCCAGTGGGCGGTGTTCATGTCGTGGGCGCGGCGCCGTTCGTCGCCGGTGTTCTTGCGCAGTTCGAGAAAGTCCTCGACGTCCAGGTGCCAGGTCTCCAGATAGGCGCAGACCGCGCCCTTGCGCTTGCCGCCCTGGTTCACCGCGACGGCGGTGTCGTTCACCACCTTGAGGAAGGGGATCACCCCCTGGCTCTTGCCGTTGGTGCCGCGGATCAGGGAGCCCAGGCCGCGCACCGGGGTCCAGTCGTTGCCCAGGCCGCCGGCGAATTTTTGCAGCAGGGCGTTTTCCTTGATCGCCTCGTAGATGTCGGCGAGATCGTCGCCGACTGTGGTCAGGTAGCAGGAGGAGAGTTGCGAGTGGCGCGTGCCGCTGTTGAACAGGGTCGGCGTCGAACTCATGAAGTCGAAGCTCGACAGCAGCTCGTAGAACTCGATGGCGCGGGCCTCGCGCTCGATCTCGTTCAGCGCCAGGCCCATCGCCACGCGCATGAAGAAGGTCTGCGGCAGCTCGATGCGGCGTTCTTCGATGTGCAGGAAGTAGCGGTCGTAGAGGGTCTGCAGGCCCAGGTAGCCGAACTGCAGATCCCGCTCTGGGCGCAGCGCGCGGCCCAGGCGCTCCAGGTCGAACTCGGCCAGGCGCGGATCGAGCAGGCCGGCTTCGACGCCCTCGCTCACCAGTCGCGGCAGGCAGTCGGCATAGCGCGCCGTCATCGCCGCCAGGCCGATCTCCTCGCCCAGGGTCTCGCGTCGGGCGCTGTGCAGCAGCAGCCGGGCGGCCACCCGGCCGTAGTCCGGGTCGCGCTCAATCAGGCTGCGCGCGGCCAGCACAAGGGATTGCAGCACCGCCGTGTAGGCGACGCCGTCGTAGAGGTTGCGCAGCGCATGCTCCAGCACCTCGTCGGCGCTGACGCCATCCCCCAGGCCGGCGCAGGCCTCGGCGCAGATCGCCCGCAACTGGCGGTGGTCCAGGGGGCGGCGTCCCGCGCCGTCGCTGATCTGCAATTGCGGCCCTTCCGCTGGCGCCTGCTGCAGGGCGCGCTCGGCGGCGCGCTTCTCGCGGTAGAGCACATAGGCCCGCGCCACGTCGTGGGCGCCCTCGCGCATCAGCGCCAGTTCCACCTGGTCCTGGATGTCCTCGATGTGCAGCGTGCCGCCGGCCGGCAGGCGGCGGCGGAAGGCTGCGATCACCGTTTCGGTGAGCCTGGTCACCAGGTCCCGGGCCCGATCCGAGGCGGCGCCGCCCTCGACGGCGACGAAGGCCTTGGACAGGGCCAGGGCGATCTTGTCGGCGTCGAAGGCGACGATCGCGCCGTTGCGGCGGATCACTTCGAATTCCCGGCCGCCTAGGGGCCGGATCAGGGACGCGGTTTCAACGGGCGCTGCGACGGGGTGGTTCATCGGCACATCCTCCTAG
>DATDMT010000292.1:0-2557 GCA_036518635.1 Rhodocyclaceae bacterium
AACATGATGGGCGGCATGCAGGCCTACACCCAGTACCAGGTGGCCAACAGCATTCCCTTGGCGGCGCAGAACGAGGGCGGCCTGGCCGGACTCGGCGCCGGGGTCGGGGTGGGTCTCGGTGTCGGCCAGCAGGTGGCCAACACCATGGCCCAGACCCTGGGCGGCGCGGCCTCCGCGGCGCCGGCTGCGGCAGCACCGGTCTCCGCCGACGAGGTGGTGGCAACCTTGGAGAAACTCCATGGCCTGGTGGAGAAGGGCATCCTGTCCCAGGCCGAGTTCGACGCGAAAAAAGCCGAGTTGCTGAAGAAGCTGGCTTAAAGGCACTGGCCGAGAACTCAGCGCTTCGGACCCATGGCTCGTACCGCTAGCTGCCCCTCCTGCGGCGCGACGGTGGAGTTCCGCTCCGCCGTCTCGATCCTGGCCGTCTGCGACTACTGCCAGAGCACCCTGCTGCGCCAGGGCGAAGCGCTTGAGAACCTCGGCCGCATGGCCGAGCTGATCGAGGATCGCAGCCCGGTCCAGCGGGGCGCCGAAGGCAACTGGAAGGGCCGCCATTTCGTCGTCATCGGCCGCCTGCAACTGCGCTACGAGGCCGGGCTGTGGAATGAATGGCATCTGCTGTTCGACGACGGCAAGAGCGGCTGGCTGTCCGAGGCCGGCGGCGAATACGTGGTCAGCGAGGCCCTCTGGTACCCCGACCCTTTGCCGCCCTATGGCGAGTTGCAGGTGGGCCAGGTGTTCAACATCGGTGACAAGGCCTTCAGCGTCAGCAATCTGATCACCGGCGAGTGCGTCGCCGGCGCCGGCGAGCTGCCCTTCAAGGTCGGCGCCGGTTATCCCGCCCCCTCCGCCGACCTGCGGGACGAGGCGGGGCGCTTCGCCACCTTCGACTACAGCGAGGAGGACGGCCGGCCCCTGGTCTTCGTCGGCGAGAGCGTGGCCTTCGCCAGCCTGGGCTGGAGCAATCTGCGTCAGGACGCGGCGGCGGCGGCGCCCACGGTCAAGGCCCGCAGCTTCAACTGCCCGGCCTGCGGTGCGCCCCTCAAGCTGAACCAGGAGGACACCAAGACCGTGGGCTGCGGCTCCTGCGGCGCGGTGCTCGACACCAGCAACGAGACGGTGAAAAAGATCAGCGGCGCCACCGAGCTGAGCCGGCTGCCGCGGATTCCCATCGGCAGCCGCGGCAGCCTGCGCGGCGAAGCCCTCGAAGTCATCGGCTACCTGGCACGCAGTTGCAAGGTCGACGGTGAGGTCAGCGACTGGAGCGAATACCTGCTGCTGGCCCCGGACGGCAGCCAGCGCTGGTTGGTGGAGGCCCGCGGCCACTGGAGCCTGGGCCGGGTGCTGAGCCGCAGCGTGGTGCCGCAGGACGGCAAGATCTTTCTCGACAGCGAGGAGTTCAAGCACTTCGAACGCTACAAGGCCGAGGTGGACATCGTCCTCGGCGAGTTCTCCTGGCGGGTGCGGCGTGGCGACAAGGTGGCGGTGGACGATTACATCGCGCCGCCGCGGATGCTGTCCCGCGAGTATGACCAGAAGGAGGCCACCTGGACCGTCGCCGAGTATCTGGAGCCGGAGGAAGTCTGGCAGGCCTTCAAGTTGGCGGAGGCGCCGCCGGAACGGCAAGGCGTCGGCGCCAACCAGCCCAACCACCGCGCCGAGCGGCACCGCCGGATGTGCCGCAGCTTCTGGCGCTGCGCCGGGCTGGCCGTGGCCATCCACCTGCTGCTGGTCTGGTTCGGCCCCGGCAGCCGGCTGGTGGACCTGCCGATCAATTTCAGCGCCGAGGGCGAAGGCCATCACGAGACCGCCGACTTTGTCCTCACCGGCGCCGACAACCGGGTGCTGGTGGAGGCCGATTCCGACGCCAGCAACAACTGGGTGGCCCTCGACCTGGCGCTGATCAACAAGGACAGCGGTGAGGCCTGGAACACCAAGAGCGAACTGAGCCACTACAGCGGTGTCGAGGACAATGAAAGCTGGTCCGAAGGCAGCAACAGCGACCACGTGGTGTTCGCTGGGGTGCCCCCCGGCACCTACTTCATCAGCGTCGACCACGACATGGACGACAACGCCAGCAACATCCACGGTCGCATCCAGGTCAAGCGCCCCGGGCCGCAATGGTCGCCCCTGGTGCTGACCCTGCTCTTCCTCTCCCTGTTCCCTATCTTCACCAGCTTCAACAGCTACAGTTTCGAGGTGGACCGCTGGGAGGAGAGCGACCATCCGCTGATCAAGGAAAGCAAGTCCGGCGATGACGAAGACGATTGATTCCACCCGCCCCGGAGGCAGGCCATGCTGGCGCGCTTCTATCTGATCCTCGGCCTCGCCTCGGTGGCCATGGTCGGCTATGCCGACTACCGCGGCTACGGCCTGTTCGACAACATCGCAGACAGCCGTCCCACCCGCTCGTCCGCCCACGGCAGCGGCAACTATCACAAGTAAGGAGAAGGCCATGACCGACCTCATCAATCCCCAGGTGCTGCTCACCTCGCTGCTCTATTCGATCCTCGGCGTCGCGGTGTTCTGGATCAGCTTCATCATCGTGGACAAGATC
>DATDMT010000293.1:0-12165 GCA_036518635.1 Rhodocyclaceae bacterium
GTCGCCGCCCTGCTCGACGTGGCGCAGATTTCCGACGTGATCAAGGTGCTCGGCCCCTCCAGCTTCGTCCGCCCGATCTATGCCGGCAACATCCTGGCGACGGTGGACAGCGGCGACGCGGTCAAGGTGCTGACCGTCCGACCAACCGCCTTCGCCTCCGCCAACCCGGGCGGCAGCGCGGCGCTTGAAGCCGTCGCCGCCACCGCCGACAGCGGCCTGTCCCGGGTCGTCGGCCGCGAGCTGACCCAGTCGGCACGGCCCGAGCTGGGCGGCGCCCGTGTCGTCGTCTCCGGCGGCCGCGGCCTCGGCAGCGGCGACAACTACAAGGCCCTGCTGGAGCCCCTGGCCGACGCCCTTAACGCCGCCATGGGGGCCTCGCGCGCGGCGGTGGATGCGGGCTTCGTGCCCAACGACTTCCAGGTCGGCCAGACCGGCAAGGTGGTCGCCCCCGACCTCTACATCGCCGTCGGCATTTCCGGCGCGATCCAGCATCTGGCGGGGATGAAGGACAGCAAGGTGATCGTCGCCATCAACAAGGACCCGGAGGCGCCGATCTTCCAGATCGCCGACTACGGCCTGGTGGCCGACCTGTTCAGCGCGGTGCCGGAACTCACCGCCGCCCTCAAGCAATAAGACACGGAGAAAGCATCCCATGACCACCTACGTGGCCCCCGTCAAGGACATGATGTTCGCCCTCGAGCACGTCGCCGGCCTCAATGAAGTCGCGGCCCTGCCCGGCTGCGACGACCTTTCGGCCGAGCTGGCCGCCACCGTGCTGGACGAGGCCGGACGCATGGCCGCCGAGCTGCTGGCGCCGCTGAATGCGGTGGGCGACCGCCAGGGCGCGCTGCATGACGGCGTCGATGCGGTGACCACCTCTCCCGGCTTCAAGCAGGCTTACAAGCAGTTCGCCGAATCTGGCTGGATCGGCCTCACCTGCGATCCCGACTACGGCGGCCAGGGCCTGCCGAGCCTGCTCGGCACCGCGGTGAGCGAGTTGTGGCACGCTTCCAACATGGCCTTCGGCCTCTGCCCGATGCTGACCCAGGGCGCCATCGAGGCGATCCAGCACCATGCCTCCGACGAACTCAAGGCGATCTACCTGCCGAAGATGATCGACGGTAGCTGGACCGGCACCATGAACCTGACCGAGCCGCAGGCCGGCTCCGATCTGGCCGCGGTGCGCAGCAAGGCAGTGCCCGAAGGCGACCACTACCTGGTCAGCGGCACCAAGATTTTCATCACCTGGGGCGAGCACGACTGCGCCGAGAACATCGTCCACCTGGTGCTGGCCCGTCTGCCCGATGCGCCCCCCGGCGTGAAGGGCATCTCCCTGTTCGTCGTGCCCAAGTTCCTGGTGAATGCCGACGGCTCGCTGGGTGCGCGCAATGACCTGAAGTGCGTCTCCATCGAACACAAGCTGGGCATCCACGGCAGCCCCACCTCGGTGATGTCCTTCGGCGACAACGGCGGCGCCACCGGCTATCTGGTGGGCGAAGCCAACCGCGGCCTGGAATACATGTTCACCATGATGAACGCCGCCCGCCTGGCCGTCGGCCTGGAAGGCGTCGGCATCGCCGAGCGGGCCCTGCAGCAGGCCGTGGCCTACGCCCATGACCGTGTCCAGGGCCGCATCGCCGGCATGGATGCCACCACCCGCCCGATCGCCTACCACCCCGACGTGCGCCGCATGCTGGCCAGCATGAAGTCGCGCACCGAAGCCATGCGCGCCCTCGCCTACCTGGCCGCCGGCGCGATGGACAAGGCCCGTTGCCACCCTGACACCGAGCTGCGGGCGCTGCACCAGGCCCGCGTCGATCTGCTGATCCCGGTGGTCAAGGGCTGGTGTACCGAGCTGTCGATCGAGGTCGCCTCCACCGGCGTGCAGGTGCACGGCGGCATGGGCTACATCGAAGAGACCGGCGCCTGCCAGCATCTGCGCGACGCCCGCATCACCACCATCTACGAAGGCACCACCGCCATCCAGGCCAACGACCTGATGATGCGCAAGATCGTGCGCGACGGCGGTGCCGCTGCCGGCGCCCTGTTCGGCGACATCAACGCCGACATCGGCGTCCTGCTGCGCTCCGGTAACGGCGACCTGAAGGCCATCGGCAATGCGATGCGGCAGGCCCTCGGCGTGCTCACCGCAGCCACCGAATGGGTGCTCGCCAACCACGCCGAGCAGGGTGTCGCCCTGGTCGGCGCGGTCGCCTACCTGCGCCTGTTCGGCACTGTCGCCGGCGGCTGGATGATGGCCAGGAGCGCCGCGGCCGCCGTCGGCCTGGCCGCGACTGATGCCGAATTCGCCCGACAGAAAATCGCCACCGCCCACTTCTACTGCGCCCAGGAACTGCCCCTCGCCCGCGCCTACGGCGACACGCTGTCGAGCGGCGCGACGACCCTGGCAGCAGCCGCGGCAGCCCTCGGCCTGAACTGATTTTTTCTTTGACGGAATCGGCGGGTCGCCAAGGGCCCGCCGATCTTTTTATGACCTACACCGGCCAATCACTGCGCGTCACCGCCCTCGGTGAGGGGCTCTACGAACTCTGCTTCGACCGCCAGGGCGAGAGCGTCAACAAGTTCGACGCGGCGACCCACGTCGAACTGCACGACGCGGTGGCGGCGCTGCGCGCCTGCGCCGACCTGAAAGGCCTGCTGCTGTCCAGCGCCAAGGGCGTGTTCATCGCCGGCGCCGACATCTTCGAATTCATCCCCCAGTTCCGCCAGGACGTCGATCTGGTGACGGCGGAGATCCTCGCCTGCAGCCGCGGCTTCGCCGCCCTGGAAGACCTGCCGGTGCCCATCGTCTGCGCCATCAACGGCTACGCCCTGGGCGGCGGTTTCGAGCTGGCGCTGTGCGCCGACTACCGGGTGATGGCGGCCGGCGCCCAGGTCGGCCTGCCGGAAGTGACCCTTGGCATCATGCCCGGCTGGGGCGGCACGGTGCGCCTGCCGCGGCTGTGCGGCCTGGCGACGGCGCTGGATTGGATCGTCGGCGGCCGCTTCCACAATGCCGAGGAAGCCTTGGAAGTGGGCGCCGCCGATGCCGTGGCGGACCTCGAAGCGCTGCGCGACAGCGCGCTGCAATGGCTGCGCGCCGCCGTCGCCGGCGAACACGAGTGGCGCGGCCGGCGGCGCTGGCGCCTGGCGCCCTACCAGGCCGACACTGCCCTGTTGGCGGAGGCCCGTGCCCGCCTGGCGCCGGTGGCGCGCCATCAACCGGGCCCACTGCGCGCGGTGGACACCATCGGCAGCACCGCCAGCCTGCCCCGCGACGAAGCCCTTGCCCTGGAAGCGCGCGCCTTCGCCGAGATCGGCAAGACCGAGGCGGCGGCGGCGATGATCCAGGTCTTCGCCAACGATCAGTTATTCAAGAAGCGGATCAAGGAAGCGGGCCGCCGCGCCGCCGCCGCGCCGCGCCAGCCGCAAGCGGCCACGGCGGGCATCGTCAACACCCATAGCCCGCGCGCCGTCGCAGACTCGCGCCTGGTCGAAGTGGTCCAGGCGGAGGACAGCGATCCGGCCCTGCTGGCAGCGACAGTGGCGGACATCGCCAAGAACGGCGGCCAGCCGCTGATCGTTCGCGGCGCGCCGGGGCTGCTGGTCTATCGCCTGCTGCTGGCGACGGTGCTGGGCGCCTGCGAACTGCTGCGCCAGGGCGCCGACCGGGCCGACATCGACCGTGTCATGGCCGATTGGGGCTGGTCGCCCAGCCCGCTCGCATTGGCCGAGGCCGCGGGCCTGTCGACCCTTGCGGCGATCGCCGATGCCCTCGGCCTGGCCCATGGCGACTGCTTCGCCAATCGCGCCGGCCAGGCGCTACTGGTAGCGCCGCCCGACGGCGGCCAGCGCAACTTTGCCGACGGCGAAATCCTCGAGCGCCTGCTGCTGCCGCTGATCGTCGCCGCCACCGACTGCCTGGAGCAGGGCATCGTCGCCAATCCCGACGAGGTGGACCAGGCCCTGCTGCTGGCGCTGAACTTCCCACGCCACCACTGCGGTCCGCTGAAGTATGCCGATTGGCTCGGCCTGGCGCAGGTGGTGAGTCGCTGCGAGGCCTGGAGCGCCGATCCCGCCATGACGGCCCTGTATGCGCCGCCGCCGGCACTGCGGGCCCGCGCGCGGCAGAACGGCCGTTTCTATCCCTAACGCCAACGAATTCCTCTTGCCATCGTGGCTTGCGGCCGCCCTCGGGCGGCCTTTTTTTCGCCCGCGCCGACGAGCCGGGAGAGCGGTTTTTCCATTACCCTAGTCTTACACTAAAGTTTTACGTCTCCCGCAAGAGGAGCGCCGTGACGTCAGCCTTCGCAAGCGCCGCGGAATACTGAGGAGAAGAAGTGATGATCGTCGGGGCATCCCTTGCCTGGTGCTGACGCCTCGCCACGGCTGAGCCGCCTGGTGGACCGCCATCCCCTGGCGGTTGCGGCCGGGCTGGCGCTGCTGTATTTCGCCGCCGCACGCCTCAGCCTGTTGCTGGCCTTTGAAGGCAGTAACGCCTCGCCGGTCTGGCCGCCCACCGGCATCGCCATCGCCGCCCTGCTGCTGGGCGGCCTGCGACTGTGGCCGGCGATCGCCCTCGGCGCGTTTGCCGCCAACCTGGCCAGCTTTCACAGCGGGCACGGCGAGCTCGGCGTGCCCTACTGGATCGCCTCGGCCACCATCGCCCTCGGCAACAGCGCCGAAGCGGCTCTCGGCGCCTGGCTGCTGCGGCGTGGCAGTTGGCCGCCGTTCCGCAGCCAGCGCAACGTCTTCCGCTTCATCGCCGCGATCCTCGGCGCCACCGTGCTCAGCGCCGGGATCGGCACCGCCAGCCTGGTGCTGGCGGAGATCGTGCCGCCGGACATCGCCCAAACCGTTGCCTGGACCTGGTGGCTGGGCGACGTCTGCGGCGGGCTGTTACTGGTCCCCGTCATCGTCGCCTGGGCCGAGCATGACTGGTCGGCCTGGCGGCCCCGCGCCATCCAGGCCGAAGCCGCGCTGGCCGTCGCCCTCGGCGGCGCCGCCTTCATCGTCTTCGGTGGCGTCATTACCGACCACGCTGCCGCGCGGCCGTGGACCTTCCTGCTGTTCCCGCTGCTGTCTCTCGCCGCCCTGCGCTACAGCCTGCGCGGCGCCACCAGTTGCACCCTGGTGGTGGCGACGCTGGCGGTGTGGGGCACCACCCACGCACACGGGCCGTTCGCCGGCGGGCCGCTGAACGACTCGCTGGTCCTGCTCGACAGCTTCCTCGCCCTCTGCGCCGCCATCGCACTGGTGCTGGCGGCCGACCGGGCCGAGCGCATCGAACAGGAGCTGGCGCTCGCCGGCAGCACCCAGTCGGCCCCCTGGCTGGCCTTGCTGACCGCCCTCGGCGTCACCATCCTCGGCTGGCACCTGGTGTCGGGGCAGATCGAGCAGAACGCCCGCGAACGCTTCCTCACCCTGACGCGGCAGATCACCTGGACCATCGACGACCGGCTCAACGATTACGAACGCCTGTTGCGCGGCGGCGGCGGCCTGTTCGCCGCCTCCAAGGAAGTGGAGCGCGCGGAGTGGCGAGAGTTCGTCGCCTATCAAAACATCCGGCAAAAACTCCAGGGCATCCAGGGCTTCGGTTTCGTCGCCCACGTCTCGGCCGCAGAAAAATTTTCCCTGGAGCAGCGGGTGCAGCGCGAGGGCTTTCCCGGGTTCGCCGTCAAGCCACCGGGAGAGCGCACGGAATATGCCCCGATCATCTACCTGGAACCTTTCGACGAACGCAACCAGCGCGCCTTCGGCCTCGACCTGATGAGCGAGCCGGTGCGCCGCGCCGCACTGGAAGCCGCACGCGACAGCGGCCGCGCCGCGCTGACGGGGAAGATTCAACTGGTCCAGGAAGACGGCAAGGACATCCAGCCGGGCCTGCTACTGGTACTGCCGGTGTATCGCCACGGCGCCGCCGTCGACACGGTCGAGGCCCGCCGCGCCGCCTTGAGCGGCTATGTGTACAGCCCCTTCCGCACCCGCGACCTGATGCTGAGTATCCTCGGTCATAGCTGGCCGGAAGTCGCGCTGGATGTCTATGCCGGCAGGAGCACCCAGGCCGACGCGCTGCTCTATGCCGATGCGGGCAAGGGCGCGGCGGCGGGCAGCGACGCATTCGAGAGGAGCGAGACCTTCGATCCGTTCGGCCAGGTCTGGACCCTGCGCTTCCGCCCGACGCCGCAATTCGAGGCCGGCATCGACCGGCAGAAGGGCCTGCTGGTGTTCATCGCCGGCGCCCTGGTCAGCCTGCTGCTGTTCGCCATGGCCCGCGCCCAGGCCCTGACCGGCGCCAAGGCGGCGGCCCTGGCGCAGAAGATGACCCGCGAGCTGGCCGCCAGCCAGGCGCGCTATCGCGAGCTGTACGAGGCCTCGCCGGCGATGCTGCACTCGATCGACGCGGAGGGCAGGCTGCTGTTCGTCAGCGATGCCTGGCTGGCCACGCTCGGCTACACCCGCGAGGAGGTGCTGGGGCGACGCTCGGTGGAGTTCCTCACCGCCGAATCACGCGACCATGTGCTCCAGGTCGAATTGCCGCGCCTGTTCCAGGCCGGCCGCAACGATGGGGTGGCGCTGCAGATGCTGCGCAAGGACGGGCAACGCCGCGACGTGCTGCTGTCGGCGATACTCGAACGGGATCAGGAAGGCCGGCCGGAACGGGCCCTGGCCTTCATCGAGGACATCACCGAGCGCAAGCGCACCGAGGCCGAGCGCTCCCGTCTGCTGGCGATCGCCGAGCAGTCGCCGGACTTCATCGGCACCGCCGACATGCAGGGCCACCTCGGCTATCACAACCAGGCGGCGCTGCGCATGGTCGGCCTGCCCCTCGACACTGATCTGAGCACGCTGCACATCGCCGACATGCATCCGCCCTGGGCGGCCCAGCGGGTGCTCGAGGATGCCTTGCCGATCGTCCTGCGCGACGGCGTCTGGCAGGGCGAGAACGCCTTGCTGCACCGGGACGGCCACGAAATCCCGGTATCCCAGGTGCTGATGGTCCACCGCGATGCCGGCGGCGCGCCTTCCTATCTATCCACCGTGATGCGCGACATGAGCGAGCAGCGGCGCGCGGCGCAGGCCCTGGCCCTGGCCAAGGAGGCGGCGGAGGCGGCCAGCCGCGCCAAGTCGGAATTCCTCGCCAACATGTCGCACGAAATCCGCACGCCGATGAACGGCGTCATCGGCATGGCGCAACTGCTCGCCACCACCCCCCTCGACGCTGAGCAGCAGGGCTATCTGGCGATCCTGCGCAGCAGTGCGGAAGGCCTGCTCGGCGTGATCAACGACATCCTCGACCTGTCCAAGGTCGAAGCCGGCAAGCTAGACCTGGCCGTCGCCCCCTTCCAGCCGCGCGCCCTGCTCCGCGACACCTGCGAGCTGTTCGCCGCCCAGGCCCAGGCCAAGGGCGTCGCCGTCCACTGCGAGATCGCCGCCGAGGTGCCGCCCTGGCTCGCCGGCGATGCCGGCCGGCTGCGCCAGGTGCTGACCAACCTGCTGGGCAACGCGCTCAAATTCACCGAGCGCGGCAGCGTCGGCGTGACCGCGAGCCATGAAACCCTGGCCGACGGCAGCGGCCGGCTGCGCATCGCCGTGCGCGACAGCGGCATCGGCATGGCCGCCGAAACCGTCGCCGGCCTGTTCGCCCCCTTCTACCAGGCCGATGCTTCCACCACCCGCCGCTTCGGCGGCACCGGCCTCGGCTTGTCGATCAGCAAGCGCTTGGTGGAGCTGATGGGCGGCAGCATCAAAGCCGAATCCACCCTCGGCAGCGGCAGTTGCTTCAGCTTCTGGCTGCCGCTGCCGACCGTGGCCGCAACGGCCGCCGCGCCGCACTCGCCCGGCTTGCCGCGACCGGCGCGGGTACTGGTGGCGGACGACAATGCGACCAACCGCCAGGTGGCGCTGGCGATGCTCGAACGTCTCGGGATCGAAGCCGTCGCCGCGGCAAACGGCGAGGAGGCGATCGAGCTGTTGCGGCAGCAGCCGATCGACCTGATCCTGCTGGATTGCCAGATGCCGACGCTGGACGGCTATCAGGCGACGCGCCGGATTCGCGCCGGTGCCGCCGGCGACGACAAGCGCGCACTGCCGATCGTGGCAATGACCGCCAGCGATCTGGACGACGATCTCGCGGCCTGCCAGACAGCGGGCATGGACGGCTACCTGAGCAAGCCGCTGGTGATCGAAACGCTGCTGCAAACCCTGCGCCAGTGGCTGCCCGGGCATGGCGCCGGCGGCGCTGCGACGCGCATCCTCGACGAAGCGGCCCTGCTCGCCAACAGCGCCGACGACCGGGAGATCGCGCGCATGGTGGCGACCTCGATCCAGGACGATCTGCCGCGCTATCTGACAGAGCTGGAACAGGCCGTCGCCGCAGCCGATTACGACAACGCCAGCCGCGCCGCACACTCCGTCAAAGGCCTGCTGCTGCAGGCCGGGGCCGGCGAGCTGGCCGGCCGTTGCCGCGAACTGGAACAGGCGCTGCGCAGCGGCGCGGCCGCCGCCCCGCTGGCGGAGCTGCATAGGGATTGCCTGATCCTGGTGAAAGAACTCGATGCCTGGCGACGACAATAACCCCGTCATCGATATGCCATCCGTGATAACGTCGGCAGACTAGGAACGCGACATCCATGGCTGCAAAAAACATCATTTCCGTCGAGCAGTTGCAGATCGGGGTCTACGTCTATCTGGACGTGGGCTGGATGCACCACCCCTTCAGTTTCAACAACTTCAAGATTCGCAGCGAGGAGCAACTGCAGACCATCCGCCAGCTCGGACTGCAGCAGGTGCGCTGGGATCCCGAGCGCAGCGACCACAAACCGCTGCCGAAAGGTGCCGCTGCGCCGCCGCTCGCCGCGCAGCCTGCCGTGCCCCCCGCAGCGCCGGCAGCGACGCCGACCGCCACGCCGGCCGCCGCCCCTGCAGCAAGCGCCACCGAGGCCGCGGCCACCCCCGCGGCCACCGTGGAGGAGACGCCGGAACAGGCCGCCCTCAAAGCTTCCATCATCGCCGCCAAGCAGGCGCGGATCGAGCGCCTGGCCGAGCACCGCGAGCAGATTGCCCGCGTCGAGCAGGCCTTCCTCAGCGCCGCCGCGGTGGTGAAGAAGATCAACCAGACGATTTTCTCCATGCCCGAGCAGACCCTGGCCGAGGCCGGGGCACTGGTCGGCGAAATGGTGGACGCCCTGCTCGCCGCCCCCGACCTGGCGATCCAGGTGATGAGCGAAAAGCCGGGGGCCGAGGAAACCTACTTCCACTCCCTGAACGTGTCCGTGCTGTCGATGATCCTGGCGCGGGAACTCCACCTGCCGGCCGAGGTGGTCCGGGTGGTGGGCATCGGCGCCCTGTTCCACGACATCGGCCTGGCCGAAATTCCGCCGCGGATCGTGCACAACCCGGGCAACCTGACCAAGGCCGAGCGGGACTTCCGCAAGCTGCACTGCCAGTACGGCGCCGATATCGGCCGCAAGGCCGGGCTGCCGTCGGCGGCGCTGCAGATCATCAATCAGCACCACGAACGCTACGACGGCAGCGGCTATCCACGCCAGTTGAAGGGCGACACCATCGACCCGCTGGCGCGCATCGTCGCCCTCGCCAACACCTACGACAAGCTGTGCAACCCGGCCAACATCGCCCAGGCGCTGACGCCCCACGAGGCGCTGGCGCTGATGTTCGGCCAGCAGCGCCAGCGTCACGACCCCAAGCTCTTGCAGATTTTCATCCGCTTCATGGGCGTGTACCCGGCGGGTACCGTGGTCAGCCTGTCGAACGAGGCCATGGGCCTGGTCATCGCGGTCAATGCGGCGCGACCGCTGAAGCCGACGGTGGTGGTGTACGACCCGGAGGTGCCGAAACACGAAGCCATCGTCCTCGACCTGGAGGAAGAGCCGGACATCAACATCACCAAGGCCATCCGCCCCGGCCAACTGCTGCCGGCAGTCTTCGACTATCTGAGTCCGCGCCGCCGCGTCAGTTACTACTTCGACCCGGGCAGCGGCCCGAATGCAGAGGGATGATGACGGCATGAGCCTGGAACAACTGCTGTTCGCCCAATCCGGCGAAATCCTGCTGGCGGTGGACCCGGCTACGCTACGGATTGCGGCCGCCAACCCGGCCGCCGCGAGGCAGCTCGGCTACTCCCCGGAAGTCCTGGTGGGGCTGCCGATCACCGAGCTGGAAGGCGCTCTGGCGGACGTCTTCTACTGGGAGGAGGTGCGCCAGGGCGCGGCCGGCGAAGTGAGCGACATGGAAAGCCTCTACCGTTGCGGCGACGGCAGCATGCTGACGGTGATCAAGGACGTGCGCCGGATTGCCGCCGCAGACCGCGATTGGCTGGTGCTGCGGGTGCGCGACCAGAGCGGGCTGAAGCGCGGCGCGGAAAACCTGGCCCAGCTCGCCGCGCAGTTGAAGGCGACGCTGGAAGCCACCGACGACGGCATCCTGGTGGTCGCCCAGAACGGCCACATCGTCAACATGAACCACCGCTTCAGCAGCATGTGGGGCCTCCCCGACGCAGTGCTGGAGGAGGGCGACGCGGCGATCAACGCCTGGCTGTCGGCGCAACTGCTCGATCCCGCCGCCTATCAACGCGGCATGGACGCCGCGCTGGCGGACGACGACGGCGAGCATTTCGACCTGCTGGAACTCGCCAGCGGCCATTGCTTCGAGCGCCGCACGCGGCCGCAGACCGTCGGCGACCAGGTGATCGGCCGGGTGTTCAGCTTCCACGACATCACCGAACGGGTGGTCACCGAGCGCGAGCTGATCAAGGCCCGCGACCTGGCGCAACAGGCCAACCGGGCCAAGAGCGAATTCCTGGCGATGATGTCGCACGAAATCCGCACGCCGATGAACGGCGTCATCGGCATGACCAGCCTGCTGCTCGACACGGCGCTGAGCAGCGAGCAGCGCCAATTCGGCGAAGTCATCCGCTCCAGCGCCGAAGCCCTGCTGGCCATCGTCAACGACGTACTCGACTTCGCCAAGATCGAGGCGGGCAAGCTGTCCCTGGTCAACAACGACTTCAACCTGTTCTCGCTGCTGGAGGACTTCGCCGACATCTACGCGCTGCGGGCGGCGGCCAAGCGCCTCGAATTCGCCTGGTCGATCACCGGCCCGACACCGGCCCAACTGCGCGGCGACCCCGGCCGGCTGCGCCAGGTACTGATCAATCTGGTGGGCAACTCGGTCAAGTTCACCTCGACCGGCACCATCAATCTGGCGGTGGACGTCGTCGGCGGTGACCAGGGCAGCGTGCTGCTGCGCTTCTCGGTCAGCGACAGCGGCATCGGCATCCCGACCGACCGCCTCGAGCAAATCTTCCGCCCCTTCGAACAGGCCGACAGCAGCACCACCCGCAAGTACGGCGGCACCGGCTTGGGCCTGGCCATCTCGGCGCAACTGGTGGACATGATGGGCGGCCAGATCGGCGTCGACAGTGCCGAAGGCCAAGGCTCGACCTTCTGGTTCACCGTGCGCTTCCAGCGCCAGCCCGCCGGCCAGGCCGAGGCCCGGCTGCCGGGCGAGGAGCGCCTGGCGCTCCTCGCCGGCAGCCGCATCCTGGTGGTCGACCGCAGCGAGCACAATCGCCGCCTGCTCTGCGAGCTGCTCAGCCGCTGGGGCTTCCGCGTGGACACCGCGGGCGACGCCGAAGACGCACTGCGACAGTTGGAAGCCGCCCAGGCGGCGGCCGACGGCTATCGCATGGCCCTGGTGGACCGCATGCTCGCCGGCGTCGACGGCGAGGCCCTGGGCGGCTGGGTGCGCGAACGACCGGCATTGGCCGGCACCCGCCTGGTATTGCTCACCGCCACCGGCCAGTATGGCGATGCCCAGCGCCTGGGCGCCATCGGCTTCGCCGGCTATCTGCCGAAGCCGGTGAAGCGCAGCCTGCTGCTGGATTGCATCCTCACCGTGCTCAGCAACGATGCGGCGGCAACGGCAGCGCCGCTGGTGACGCGGCATTCCATCGCCGAAGCGCGCCGCCGCACGACGCGGCTGCTACTCGCCGAGGACAATCGCACCAACCAGATGGTGGCCCTGGCGATGCTGCGCAAGCTCGGCTATGCCGATGTGGACCTGGCGGAAAACGGCGAACAGGCCGTCGCCAAGGTGGCGGCCCAGCCTTACGACCTGATCCTGATGGACTGCCTGATGCCGCTG
>DATDMT010000294.1:0-6834 GCA_036518635.1 Rhodocyclaceae bacterium
CCTGGCCGGCTGCGGCCGCCTCGATCCGCCGGAGAAAAACGGCGAGCTGGTGGTGGCAATCCGCAGCGGCCCCTCCTCCTACCAACTGGAAGACGGCAAGGCCAACGGCTTCGAGCACGACATGGTGCAGGCCTTCGCCGACTACTTGAAGCTGCCGGTGCGCTTCATCCCGGTGGGCAATCAACTGGAGCTGCGTGAGCTGGTCAAGACCGGCAAGGTGCATTTCGCCGCGGCCGCCAGCATCGAGGACGGCCTGGAACTGCAGTTCACGCCACCGCTGCGGGAAACCGATGCGATCTTGGTGGGGCCGGCCAGCGATTTGGATTTCCCCACCGACGGCGCCGAGCTGGATGGCAAACGCGTCGAAGCCATGGTGGCGTCGCCTCAGGCGATTGCCTTGGCACGCATGGCTGGCAACCCGCCCAAATTCACCCTACTGGAACGCACTGGCGTCGGCGAATTCGAGCTGTTGCAGGACGTCGCCGACCAGAAGGCCGACTTCGCCGCCACCGACCTGCTGCAGTTCCACCTGGCGCTGCAATTCCTGCCCAACCTGGAAGTCGCCATGGCCCTGCCCGGCCGCCTGCGCTTCGGCTGGGGCTTCGCGCCGACCAACAAGGCGCTGCTCGAGAAAGCCCGGGCCTTCATCGAAGGCGCCAACCGCGACGGCACCACGGCGCGGATGAAGGACCGCTATTTCGGCCACATCGAGCGCATCAAGCCGCAAGGCATCGCCGACTTCATCGAGGACATCCAGACCCGGCTGTCCCACTACCGCAAAGATTTTCAGGATGCCCAGGCCGCCAGCGGCATCGATTGGCGGCTGATCGCGGCTCTGGCCTACCAGGAATCGAAATGGGACCCCTTGGCCACCTCGCCGACCAACGTCCGCGGCATGATGATGCTGACCGAGGACACCGCCGACCGGCTGCGCGTCTCCAACCGCCTCGATGCGCGCCAGAGTATCCGTGCCGGGGCCCGCTACCTGGCGGACCTGCGCGACGAATTGCCGGACGAGATTCCCGAACCCGACCGCACCTGGATGGCGCTGGCGACTTACAACCTCGGCCAGGGCCACATGAATGGCGCTTTCGCCATTGCCTTCGGGCTGAAGCGCGACACCAACTCCTGGTTCGAGATGAAGAAGGTGCTACCGCTGATGGCCCGCCCCGAGTACTACGCCCGACTGAAGAGCGGCAAGGCGCGAGGAGGCGAGGCGGTGATCATGGTGGAGAACATCCGCACCTTCCACGACATCCTCAGCCACTTCGAGCCGGCCTGGCGACCGACGCCGCTGCCGGTCCGGGGCTTCGGCCTGAAGCTCCCGGCTGGGCGTTGAACGCGGGGCTTACTTGCCCGGACTGAGGGCTTCGAGGCCGCCCATATAGGGCTGCAAGGCCTTCGGAATGCGCACCGAACCGTCGGCCTGCTGGTTGTTTTCCAATACGGCCACCAGGGTGCGGCCCACCGCCAGGCCGGAGCCGTTGAGGGTGTGCACCAGTTCCGGCTTGTTCTTCTCGTTGCGGAAACGGGCCTGCATCCGGCGCGCCTGGAAGGCTTCGAAATTGGAGCAGGAGGAAATCTCGCGGTAGGTGTTCTGCGCCGGCAGCCAGACTTCCAGATCGTAGGTCTTGGCCGCGGAGAAGCCCATGTCGCCGCTGCACAGGGCCATCTTGCGATAGGGCAGTTCCAGCTTCTGCAGGATCGCCTCGGCGTGGCCGGTGAGCTGCTCCAGCGCATCCCAGGACTGCTCGGGCGAGACGATCTGGACCAACTCCACCTTGTCGAACTGGTGCTGGCGAATCATGCCCCGCGTGTCGCGGCCGTAGGAGCCGGCCTCGGAGCGGAAGCAGGGGGTGTGGCAGACGAACTTCAGGGGCAGCGCGGCCGGATCGAGAATCTCGTCGCGAACCATGTTGGTCACCGGCACTTCGGCGGTGGGAATCAGGTAGAGCTTGCTGCCATCGCTGCGCGGCACCTGAAACAGGTCTTCCTCGAACTTGGGCAACTGGCCGGTGCCGAACATGCTTTCGGCGTTCACCAGATAGGGCGCGTACAACTCGGTATAGCCGTGCTCACCGCTATGCGTGTCCAGCATGAACTGGGCGATGGCGCGGTGCAGACGAGCCAGGCTGCCCTTCATCAGGGTGAAGCGGCTGCCGGCGATCTTGGTGGCGGTTTCGAAATCCAGGCCGAGGGCGGCACCCAGATCCACGTGATCCTTCACTTCAAAATCGAAGCTGGGCAGCGTGCCCCAGCGCAACACTTCAGCGTTGCCGGTCTCGTCCTGGCCGACGGGCACGCTCTCGTGAGGCAGATTCGGAATCGTCGCGAGGAAGGCCTGGTAGCGCTCCTGCAGGGCAGCCAGTTTGTCTTCGTTGGCCTTCAAATCGTCGCCGATACCGGCCACCTCGGCCAGCACCGCGGAAGCATCCTCGCCCTTGCCCTTCAGCATGCCGATCTGCTTCGACAGGCTGTTGCGTTTGGCCTGCAAATCCTGGGTGTGGGTCTGCACCTGCTTGCGCTCGGCCTCGATGGTTTCGAAAGCGGCGGTGTCGAGAGTGACGCCCCGGGTGGCGAGTCGCTCGGCGACGAAGGCCAGGTTGTTACGGAGCAGTTGGATGTCCAGCATGGGAATTCCTTAAGGCGAAGCAGGTTTTTTACGGAAGTGGATGAGAAAGCAAACGCAAGGGCCTGAATCGCAAAGAAGAAGCGCCTTTGTTTGATCTAACCCTTGAATTTTATTCAGAAAAACCAATACTTTTGAGTAGAGAGACAATAAAAAAATCGAACCCATCATCGGCATCAAGTTCGTCATGAGGAGTTGTCACATGCTTTCCATGAGAGATTGTCTCGACTACTGCGATTTGAACGAAGACGAAGTCAAGCTCATTGCCCATCATGAGCATTTATCCTTTGCTTGCGCGGCCCAGTTGGCCTGCTGCCTGGTGCAGAGCGACGAAGGCGAAGCGGTCGTCCGCTGCATGCTCGAAGACGTCATCAACGAGGCGGCAAGCTCCGGCGAAGAAGATGAACGGCAGGTTGCAGAACAGGCCTTCACGCACTTCAACCGCTACCATCCGGCCGACGCCCACAGTCATTGACGGTTAGCGCTTTTTGCCCGCTTTCGCGTCCAGTTCGCGGAGGTGGGCAAGCTTGTCGCCGATTTTTTGTTCCAAGCCCCGCGGCGTCGGCACATACCAGCCTGCTGTCGTCACCCCGTCTGGCAGATAGTTTTCACCCGCGGCGTAGGCCTCGGGTTCGTCGTGGGCGTAGCGATACTCGCGACCGAAGCCCAGTTCCTTCATCAGTTTGGTCGGTGCGTTGCGCAGGTGCTCCGGCACCGGCCGCGATTTGTCGCGGCCAATCAGGGCTTTGACCTCGTTGTAGGCCTTGTAGGCGGCATTCGACTTGGGCGCCACGGCCAGGTAGATGGCGGCTTCGGCCAGGGCCAGTTCGCCTTCGGGCGAGCCCAGGCGCTCATAGGTCTCGGCCGCGTCCAGGGTCAGGCGCAGGGCGCGCGGATCGGCCAGGCCGATATCCTCGCTGGCCATGCGGATCAGGCGCCGCGCCATGTAGCGCGGGTCGGCGCCGCCGTCGAGCATGCGCACCAGCCAGTAGAGGGCGGCATCGGGGTCGGAGCCGCGCACCGACTTGTGCAGGGCCGAAATCTGGTCGTAGAAGGCGTCGCCACCTTTGTCGAAACGACGCAGGTCGCGCGCTAGGGCCGACTCCAGAAAAGCCTGGTCGATCTGGCTGACGCCTGCGGTAAGGGCGGCGGTACGCATCTGCTCCAGCACATTCAGCAAACGCCGGGCGTCGCCGTCGGCATAGCCGATCAGCCGGTCGCGGGCATCGTCGTCGAAGTTCAGGCCCACCAGGGCATGCTGCTGGGCGCGCAGGAACAGTTGGCGCAGCTCGTCTTCCGACAGGCTCTGCAGCACATACACCGCGGCCCGTGACAACAGGGCCGAATTGACTTCGAACGAGGGGTTCTCGGTGGTGGCGCCGATGAAGGTGACCACGCCCGATTCCACATAGGGCAGGAAGGCGTCCTGCTGGGCCTTGTTGAAGCGATGCACCTCGTCCACGAACAGCAAAGTGCGGCGGCCGCTCTGGGCCACTGTCAGTTCGGCCCGCTGCATCGCCTCGCGGATGTCCTTGACCCCGGAGAACACAGCCGAGAGCGCGATGAACTCGGCGTCGAAACCGTCTGCCATCAAGCGCGCCAACGTGGTCTTACCCACCCCCGGCGGCCCCCAGAGGATCATCGAATGGGGCGTGCCCGATTCGAAGGCCAGACGCAGCGGCTTGCCCGGCCCTAGCAAATGCTGTTGGCCGATCACCTCATCCAGGGTCTTCGGCCGCAGCAGTTCGGCTAGGGGAGCATGGGCCGACGCGGCGGCTGCGAACAGATCACTCACCGACGACGTCTGCGCCCTTGGGCGGCACGAAGCGGAAGGTGCCGGCGGCCAGGCTGGGATTCAGTTCGAAATGGGTGAAGCGCAGCAGCGTGGTTTGGCCGAAATGGTCGTGGATTTCCATTAGCTGCGGCTGGTTGTCGCGCAGGCCGAGACGCAGGCTGACGAAGGTGGATTCCTTGGCCTTGGGTGTGGCCTCGACAAATTCCAAGCCCTCGGCGGCCTCGCCTTCCTTCAGCTCGAAATTGCGCTCCAGGGCTTCGCCGGCCAGCAAGGCCGCAGGCGTGGCGCCCAGGGCGTTGCCGAGTTTCTTGACTGTCACCTGATTCAGGTCCGGGTCGTAAGACCAGAGCTTTTCGCCGTCGCCCACTAGCAGTTGCGGATAGGGCCGCTCATAGGCCCAGCGGAACTTGCCCGGCCGCTGCAGGGCGAAACTGCCAGTGGACTGCTGCGGCTTGCGCCCGGATTTGGCAGTGACGCTCTGGAAAAAAGTGCCCTTGGCGGAGCGCGCCTCGGCAAGGAAGGCCTTGAGCTGCTCGAGGCCGGAAGCGGCGGCCGGCGCGGCAAAGCCGGCAAGGGCCGCCAGCAGGAGTAGGAAAAGTCGCGGATTCATGGCAGCAATTATCCCCCATGCCGACCATGGGGCGACGAAGCTCGCCGCCGCGGCCTATTCCGCCTGCTCGGGGACCAGCACTTCGCGGCCGCCGGCGCCGTTCATCGGCGATACCAGGCCGGCGTGCTCCATCGCCTCGATCAACCGCGCGGCTCGGTTGTAGCCGATGCGCAGATGGCGCTGGACCAGGGAGATCGACGGGCGGCGAGTCTTCAGCACCACTTCCACCGCCTGGTCGTACATCGGATCGGCCTCGGCCTCGCCACTGGCTTCGCCGCCGGCACTGCCGTCGGCCTCGGCTGCGGGGGCAGACAGGACATCCTCGATGTACTCCGGCGCGCCCACCTTGCGCAGATGCTCGACGACCCGGTGCACCTCCTCGTCGGCGACGAAGGCGCCGTGGACCCGCGTCGGCAGGCCGGTGCCGGGGGCCAGATAGAGCATGTCGCCCTGACCGAGCAGCGCCTCGGCGCCCATCTGGTCGAGGATGGTGCGGGAGTCGATCTTGCTGCTGACCTGGAAGGAAATCCGCGTCGGAATATTGGCCTTGATCAGGCCGGTGATCACATCCACGCTGGGCCGCTGGGTCGCCAGAATCAGGTGGATGCCGGAAGCACGGGCCTTCTGCGCCAGGCGAGCGATCAATTCCTCGACCTTCTTGCCGACCACCATCATCAGGTCCGCCAGCTCGTCGATCACCACCACCACGTAGGGCATGGTCTTCAGCGGCTCGGGGTTCTCCGGCACCAGGGAGAAAGGGTTGGGGATGTGCGTGCCGGCCTTCTCGGCGTCGCGGATCTTGCTGTTGAGGCCGGCGATGTTGCGCACGCCCATGGCCGACATCAGCTTGTAGCGCTTTTCCATTTCGCCGACACACCAGTGCAGGGCGTTGGCGGCCTTGTTCATATCGGTCACCACCGGCGCCAGCAGGTGCGGGATGCCCTCGTAGATGGACAGTTCCAGCATCTTCGGGTCCACCATGATCAGGCGCACGTCCTTGGGCTCGGACTTGTAGAGCAGGGAGAGGATCATCGCGTTGATCCCCACCGACTTGCCCGAGCCGGTGGTGCCGGCCACCAGCAGGTGGGGCATTTTGCCCAGGTCGGTGACCACCGGGCCGCCGGAGATGTCCTTGCCCAGGGCCATGGCCAGGGGCGAATTGAGGCTGTGATAGGCCTTGGAGCCGAGGATTTCCTTCAGGCGCACGGTCTGCCGCTTCGGGTTCGGCAGTTCCAGGGCCATGCAGGACTTGCCCGGCACGGTCTCGACGACGCGGACGCTGATCACCGACAGGGAGCGGGCCAGGTCCTTGGCCAGGTTGACGATCTGGCTGCCCTTGACGCCGGTGGCCGGCTCGATCTCGTAGCGGGTGATCACCGGCCCCGGCAGGGCCGAGATCACCTTGGCCTCGACGCCAAAGTCGGCCAGCTTGCGCTCGATCAGGCGCGAGGTGAATTCCAGGGTCTCGGCGCTGGGCATATCGTCTGCGCTGTGGCTCGGATCGTCCAGCAAGTGCAGGGGCGGCAGGGCCTCGCCGGGGGCGTCGAAGAACATCGGTGCCTGGCGCTCCTTCTCGGCCCGGGCCAGGGCCTTGGGTGCCACGGGAATCTCGATTTCCACCGGCTCGATCTTGATCGGCACGGGCGGGCTTTCCTCGATCTTCTTACGCTCCACCTCAACCACGGCTTCGCGCTTCTCGGCCACGACGCGGCCGTAGCGGCGGTCCTGCCAGGTGTGCCAGAGATGGAAGATGCCGTTCCAGCTATTTTCCAGCAGGGCGCCGAAGCCCTCGACGAAGCG
>DATDMT010000295.1:0-8252 GCA_036518635.1 Rhodocyclaceae bacterium
CGAGGACGATCCGATCCTCTACCACGGCGTCGCCAAGTTCGACGCCGAGAACGGCATCCAGGGGGGCAAGTCGGGGGGCAAGCTGACCTACACGCAGATCTTCGGCGACTGGCTGTGCGACATGGCGAAGCAGGACGAGCGCCTGGTCGGCATCACCCCGGCGATGCGCGAAGGCTCGGGCCTGGTGCGCTTCGCCGAGGAGTTCCCGCAGCGCTACCACGACGTCGGCATCGCCGAGCAGCACTCCCTGACCTTCGCCGCCGGCCTTGCCTGTGAGGGCATGAAGCCGGTGGTGGCGATCTACTCGACCTTCCTGCAGCGGGCCTACGATCAACTGGTGCACGACATCGCCCTGCAGAACCTGCCGGTGGTGCTGGCCATCGACCGCGGCGGCCTGGTGGGCGCCGATGGCGCCACCCATAACGGCGCCTTTGATCTGTCCTTCCTCAGTTGCATTCCCAACATGGTGGTGATGGCGCCGGCCGACGAGAACGAATGCCGCCGCATGCTGACGACCGCCTTCCACCACGACGGCCCCAGCGCGGTGCGCTACCCGCGCGGCAGCGGCCCCGGCACGGCCCTGGAGCCCGGCCTGGAGGCCCTGCCCCTGGGCAAGGGCGAAATCCGACGCCAGGGCCGCAAAGTGGCCCTGCTGGCCTTCGGTTCGATGCTGACGCCGGCCCTCAAAGCCGGCGAGGCGCTGGACGCGACGGTGGCCAACATGCGCTTCGTCAAACCCCTGGACCGGGAACTGGTGCGGCAACTGGCCGAATCCCACGAGCTGCTGGTCAGCATCGAGGAGAATTCGGTGGTCGGCGGCGCCGGTGCGGAAATTGCTCGTTGCCTGGAAGAACTCCGCAGCGCGGTACCCCTGCTGCGCCTCGGCCTGCCCGACCAGTTCATCGACCACGGCGATTCAAACCTGCTGCTGGCCGAGCTGGGCCTGGATGGCACAGGCATCGAGCGCCAGGTAAAGGCCTTCGCAGGGAACTAAAGGCAGAGTAAATCCGTCGGGTATAATGAGCTACCCATCCCCGACAGAGACGACAAAATGAACGGCAGAGACCCGATGATCATTCCCGACGTACAAAGCAGCGAAGATTCCCGCCACCTCCCAATCAACAAGGTGGGCATCAAGGCGATCCGCCACCCGATCAAGGTACTGGACCGGGATCAGGGCGTGCAGCACACCATCGCCACCTTCAACATGTACGTCGGCCTGCCCCATAACTTCAAGGGCACCCACATGTCCCGCTTCGTGGAAATTCTCAACGGCCACGAGCGCGAGCTGTCGGTGGAAAGCTTCGAGGACATGCTGCGCCACATGGTGGAGCGGCTGGAAGCCGAGACCGGCCACGTCGAGATGACCTTCCCCTACTTCATCAACAAGGCCGCACCGGTGTCCGGCGTCAAGAGCCTGATGGACTACGAGGTCAGCTTCATCGGCGAGATCCTGGCCGGCGGCGAATACCGCCAGATCATCAAGGTGGTGGTGCCGGTCACCAGCCTCTGCCCCTGCTCGAAGAAGATTTCCGACCGGGGCGCCCACAACCAGCGTTCCCACGTCACGGTGACCGCCCACACCACCAGCCTGGTGTGGATCGAGGAACTGGTGCAGATGATCGAAGCCCAGGCCTCCTGCGAGCTTTACGGCCTGCTGAAGCGACCGGACGAGAAGTACATCACCGAGAAGGCCTACGACAATCCGAAGTTCGTCGAGGACATGGTGCGTGACGTGGCGGCGGTGCTCAACGCCGAACCGCGGATCGACGCCTACGTGGTCGAATCGGAAAACTTCGAGTCGATTCACAACCACTCGGCCTACGCCCTGATCGAGCGCGACAAGCGCAAGGCTTAAGGCAAAAGGCTAAACGGCAAAAAAGAGGGGCGCCAAGGCGCCCCTCTTTTTTTCTACTGTTCCTTTTTCTTGCGGCGGCGCGCTTCCATGCGGGCGGCGGAACTGTCTTCGTCCACGCTGGCAGGCCCAGGCGCAGGTTCCACCTTCTTGGCTGCCGGTAGCGGCTCGTTGGGCGGCAGCGAAGTCCAGTTGCGGCTGACCGCCCCACTCTTCGGCGCCACCTCGTAGAAGGGCTGCATGCGGCCTTCCAGGGCCGCCAGGCTGTCCAGGCGCTTGGGCGCCGCCGGGTGGGTGCTAAGCCAGTCAAAACGCGAATCCGCACCGTTTTCCTTGATCATCTTCTGCCACAGGGTGCTGGCGGCATGGGGGTGGTAGCCGGCCTTGGCGGCGAGTTCGATGCCGACCCGGTCGGCTTCAGCCTCGGCTTCACGGCTATTGGGCAACAGGAACGCCAGGGTTGCGCCAGCTCCAATAACAGCTTGGCGAGTTTGTCGCTCCTTGGTGTCGCTGCCGCTGATGCCCGCTGCAAGCAAGGCTCCGCCGGCTACCATCTGCATCGACATTTTCTCTGCACCGTGCTTCAGCAGAGCATGGGAGATTTCGTGGCCCATCACCTGAGCCAGTTCGTCGTCCGTCAAATGCAGGCGCTCCAGGAGGCCAGTGTAGACCGCCATCTTGCCGCCGGGCATGCACCAGGCATTGACGGTCTTCGGGTCGTCGATGACCCGCACGCTCCAGGCCCAGTTGCTGGTCTCGGGGCGAAAGCGCACTGCCTGGTCGATCAGCCGGTCGGTGATGTGGCGCACGCGCGCCACGATTGCCGGGTCATGGCTGAGCTTGCCCTGCTTGTCGAGCTGGCCCACCATCTGTTGATAGGTCTGGGCAGATTCGGCAATCGCCGATTGCTCGGGGTATAAAAGTAACTGACTGCGGCCGGAGATCGGATTCTGCGTGCAGCCGATCAGGGTGGCCACGGCCAGGGCGAGAATCAAGGACAAGCGCATAGGGCGTTCCACAAAAGAAAACGGGGCGTATGGTACGCCCCGTTTTTTGCTGCTGCTTGCCTTCCCGCTTAAACGGGACGAGCAGCCAGCTTTTCCTTGATACGCGCGGACTTGCCGGAACGGCTGCGCAGGTAGTACAGCTTGGCGCGACGGACGTCGCCGCGACGCTTGACTTCGATCGAGCCGATCAGCGGGGAGTAGGTCTGGAAGGTACGCTCGACGCCTTCACCGGCGGAAATCTTGCGCACGATGAAGTTGGAGTTCAGGCCGCGGTTGCGCTTGGCGATGACCACGCCTTCGTAGGCCTGCAGACGCTCGCGATTGCCTTCCTTCACCTTGACGCTGACGATCACGGTGTCGCCGGGGGCGAAATCGGGAATGGTCTTGCCCAGACGCTCGATTTCTTCTTTTTCGAGTTGTTCGATCAGATTCATTTCAATCTCCAATATCAATGGCCGGTGGCCTTTCGCACAGAGCAGGAGTCGCCCCCTGATGTGCGCGGTTTGGTATTAACCGCGCTCGCGCCGGAATTCCTCCAGCAGTCGCGCTTCTTCACTGCTCATGCCGCGCCGCTCCAGCATTTCGGGGCGCCGCAGCCAGGTCCGCCCCAGCGCCTGCTTCAGGCGCCAACGCCGGATCTGCTCGTGGTTGCCGGAGGTCAGGACTTCCGGCACCCGCATTCCTTCGTACTCCTCCGGCCGCGTGTAGTGGGGGCAGTCGAGAAGGCCCTTGACGAAGGAGTCCTCCACCGCCGAGGCATCGTCGTTCAAGGCCCCGGGCAACTGCCGCACACAGGCGTCGATCAACGCCATGGCCGGTACTTCACCGCCGGACAACACGAAGTCGCCCAGCGAAATTTCTTCGTCGACGCAACGCTCGATCAAGCGCTCATCGACACCTTCATAACGGCCGCAGAGCAGGATCGCTCCGTCGCCGGCCGACAGTTCCAGCACGCGGGCATGGGTCAGCGGTGCACCCTGCGGCGACAGGTAGATCACCTTAGTGGCCACCTGAGCTCCGCCGCCCCGCGCAGCCTTGGCTGCAGCGATGGTCTTTTCCAGCGGCCCCGGCAACATCACCATGCCCGGTCCGCCGCCATACGGTCGATCATCCACCGTACGGTGATTGTCCGTCGTCGCGTCGCGCGGGTTCCAGCAGCTCAGGGACCAGAGCCCCCGTTCCAGCGCGCGTCGCGTAATGCCTGCCGCAGTCACCGCGGTGAACATTTCGGGAAACAGGGTGATCGCGTCGAAGCGCAAACTCACCAGTCCAGCCCCCAGTCCACCTTGATACGCCTCTCGGCAAGGCTGACTTCCTTTACCACCTGATCCACGTAGGGCAGCAAACGCTGCTGCTCGCCATCGCGCACCACCAACACGTGGTTGGCGCCCGTTTCGATCAGCGACTCCACCGTTCCCAGGGACTCGTCGGCCTCGTTGATCACGGCCAGGCCGATCAGATCGGCCCAGTAATACTCGTTCTCGGCAGGCTGCGGCAACGCCTCGCGGGGCGCGGCCAGATACATGCCTTTCAGCGCTTCCGCGCCGGCCCGGTCGGCCACTTCCTCGAAGCGGGCCACCCAACTGTCACCATGGGCCTTGAAGCCCAGGAGACGGTAAGGCTGCCACTCGGTGCCCTCCGCGTCGCGCGCCAGCCACCACTGGGCCATGGAACGCCACGCATCAGGATCGTCACCGAAGGGATGGATATGCACCCAGCCGGCGACGCCGTAAGGGGCGACGATCCGCCCCAGTACCACCATGCCTATCAGGCGGCCTTCTTGGCGCTGAACTGCTTGACCAGACGGGCAGCGGTCGGCGACAGCTGAGCGCCCTGGCCTTGCCAGTAAGCAAGACGTTCGACGTTGATCACGAGGCCCTGCTCGGATCCGGCGGCGACGGGATTGTAGAAACCAACGCGCTCCACAAAGCTGCCATCACGGCGATTGCGGGAGTCGGTGACTACCATGTTGTAGAAGGGGCGCTTCTTAGCGCCGCTACGGGCGAGACGAATGACAACCATGTCGTTCCCTTGTCGGAATTCGGAGAAAGCCGGCGATTATAGGGGCAAACTCCGCTTAAAACAAGCATCTATATCGACTGCTGAAGATCGGCCTTGCGGCGAATTTGTCACGAGGACAAATCCGGGCTTACCTTAGAATCGTCCGACCCGCCCCACACCGGCCTACGATGAACCTTTCTGCCCCGCCACAACCTCTGCAGGACGCCTTTGCCTGGCTCGCGGCCGAGCCGGACGGCGACCCGTTGCGCGAGCTGGTGCCGATGCGCCGCCACCTGCAGGCGGTCGCCGGTGCCGAGATTCCCGAGGCCCAGCGCCGCGTCTGCCTGCGCGCCTTCCGACCGCGCCTGGCGCGCACCGATGCGGCGGTGGCGCCGCTGTTGCTGGACGTGATGCTGCCGTTGCCGCTGCGGATTCGCAATGTAGCGCGGGCCATGGGCGAAATCCATGATCTGGCGACGCGCTGCCTGCATGGCGTTTCGCAGGACCCGACGATCACCACCACCAGCCGCAATGCCCTGCGCGACGACGCGATGCAGGTGCTGACCCACACCCACCGCCAGCAGATGATCGCCCTCTTGACCCTGGCGCCGCCTCCGGCCGAGTTATGGGACTACGCCCTGGCAGCGTTCCGCCGCGCCGGCGGCCTGGACAACCCGGACGCCCACGATCGCCTGGGCCACATGCTGGCCCTGATGGCGGCCCAACCCGAGGGGCTGACGCCGCGCGAACTGAATTTCCTGGCTGAGGTGCTGCGCCCCTTCGGCCATGGCGTGACGCTCCAGGCGGAGCCGCCGGCCGAGGGCGAGGAGTGGTTGTGGATCAATCCCCAGACCGGCCAGCCGCCCATGGCCGGCAGCCGCCTGCCGGCGCCGGACGGACAGCCGGTGCTGTACTTCAACTGCCAGCGCCTGGCCGAGCAGATCGGCACCTATGTGGACTTCCTCGCCCATGGCACGCCGCCGGAAGCCCTGAAGCTGCCGCGTGAAGCCGCGCTGCCCGACTATCTGAACGTGCTGCGCCGCGCCGTCGGCCACTGGCGCAACCCGCGCCGCCGCCAGTTCGTCCGCCGCGGCCAGACCAGCCGCGGCCAGGTCTGCGTCCGCCTCGGCGAGCTGTGGCGCATGCTCCAGGGCGGCAGCGTCGACCCGGGCTCGGTGTCGGACTGGATGGTGCTCAACGAGAGCCCCAGCGGCCTGGCGATGATGCATCTGGGCGGCGACATCGGCGGCCTGATCGCCGGCAGCGCCGTCGGCTTTCGCCCCGGCCTCAATGACCCGTGGAGCATCTGCCTGGTGCGCTGGGCGCGTAGCGACAATCCGGCCCACATCGAACTCGGCGTCGAACTGATCGCGCCCACCGCCACAGCGGTACGCCTAGTGCCCACGGCGGCGGGGGCGGAACCGATCCCGGCGCTGCTGTTGCCGCCGATCCAGCGCCTGGGCCTGCCCGAAGCGCTGCTGCTGGCGCGCACCACCGAGGCCTTCAAGGAATTCACCCTGCTCACCGAACAAGGCGGCCAGTTGCGGCTTTCCGCCTGCGCGGTGGGTGAGCCGCGGCATCAGACCAGCAGCGTCGAGGTCTTCGACTTCCGCCGTATCACCCAGCCGGAATAGCCGTCAGCGTCCGCGCTTGCCCGCAGGCAGCTCGGCGGTAATCAAGGCGCCGACCAGGATCACCCCCCAGGAGCAATAGAGCCAGCCGAGGAAGATCGGGATCGCGGCAAACGCGCCGTAGACGATCCGGTAACTGGCCATGCCGGTGATGTAGCTGGCGAACAACCACTGCATCAGGGCGAAGCCGGCCGCGGCGATCAGGCCGCCGACCAACGCATGGCTACGCTGCACGGCCTTGTTCGGCACTTTCAGATAAAGCAGCCAGAACAGGCCCGTGGCGAACAGGAAGGAAATCGCGCGGAACACCCAGGCCGCAGCATCGTGCCACTTGCCCACCAGGCCGAGGGAGGCGGTGGCGAGATAGGTGATGACGCCGAAGCTGATGCCGAACAGCACCGGCCCGAGCAGCAGCGCCACCGCGTGCAACGCCAGGCGGCGCAGCAAGGGGCGGCTCTCGCCGACCTTCCAGATGGCGTTGAAGGCATGCTCAATGGTCAGCATCTGCATCAGCGCCGTGGCCGCCACCAGGGCACCGCCGATCAGCGTCAGGCGCTCGGTCTTGTCGGCAAACTGGGCAACATAGCGGGCGATGATGCCGCCGGCTTTTTCCGGCAGGAAGTTGGCGACGATGAACTTCTCGATGGCGGCACCGAGGCTGTCGGCCATCGGCAGGCGGCTGACGATGGCGGCGCCGACGGCGATCATCGGTACCAGGCCGAGCAGGGTCGAGAACGACAGGGCCGCCGCGGTCTGGGCGCAGCGCTCGTCGAGGAAGCGGCGAAAGACGCGAAAGGGCAACGTCAGCAGCCGCATATAATCCGCCCCTTAATTTCCCGGGCCTTGCGCCCCGATGCCATTGCCATGTTCTCTCCGCGAACGCTCAATCTGCTGGCCAGCGCCAGCCTGATTGCCCTGATTTTTCTTTGCCTGGCCTGGGAGCTGTGGCTGGCGCCGCTACGTCCCGGCGGTTCGATGCTAGTGCTGAAGGTACTGCCCCTGCTGCTGCCCTTGTTCGGCATCCTGCGCGGCCGACGCTACACCTTCCAATGGGCCTCGATGCTGACCCTCGCCTATCTCTGCGAGGGCCTGGTGCGGGCCGTCAGCGACCCGGGAGCCTCACGCTGGCTGGCCATGGTGGAAACCGCCCTGGCGACCGTGTTGTTCCTCAGCGCGATCTTCTACGCCAAGGCAACCCGTCCGTCAGTCAAACATCCCCCTGCGGGTTGACGCGCTCCTGGCCGGTCAGCAGCTTGTTCAGGCCGTTCAGGTAAGCCTTGGCGGAGGCCACGACGATATCGGTGTCCGCCCCCTGTCCATTCACAATGCGGCCGGCCTTGGACAGGCGCACGGTCACTTCGCCCTGGGCATCGGTGCCGGTGGTAATCGCATTCACCGAATACAGCAGCAGGTCGGCACCGCTCTGAACCACCGATTCGATGGCCTTAAAGGCCGCATCGACCGGGCCGCTGCCGGTGGACTCGGCGTGGTGTTCGACGCCGTCGGCGATCAAGGTCACCGCAGCCACCGGCGCCTCGCCGGTTTCGGAGTGGAAGCGTGACGAGAGCAGACGGAAGCGTTCCTGCTCCGGCGTCACCACATCCTCGGACATCAGCGCATTCAAGTCCTCGTCGAAGATCTCGTGCTTCTTGTCGGCCAGTTCCTTGAAGCGGGCGAAGGCGGAGTTCAACACCTGCTCGGATTCGACCTCAATGCCCAGCTCGTGCAGGCGGGCCTTGAATGCGGTGCGGCCGGAAT
>DATDMT010000296.1:0-3198 GCA_036518635.1 Rhodocyclaceae bacterium
GGTGATGGTGTATTGCTCCGACGACCCGATCCAGGCGCGCATCCTCGAGGAGATCGGCTGCGTCGCGGTGATGCCCCTGGCCTCCCTGATCGGTTCCGGCATGGGCATTCTGAATCCCTGGAACCTGCGCCTGATCATCGATCAGGCCAAGGTGCCGGTGCTGGTCGATGCCGGCGTCGGCACCGCCTCGGACGCCGCCATCGCCATGGAACTCGGTTGCGACGGCGTGCTGATGAACACCGCCATCGCCCTGGCCCAGGAGCCGGTGCGGATGGCCGCGGCGATGAAGAAGGCGGTGGAGGCCGGGCGCGAAGCCTTCCTCGCCGGACGCATGCCGAAGAAGCTTTACAGCGCCTCGCCCAGTTCGCCCACGTCCGGCCTGATCGGCAAGTGAAACACGCTGCGGCCGGCATCGCTCTGCTGACCCTGTTGCTGACCGGCGTTGCCCGTGCCGACGACTGCCAGCGCGAGGCGCCCGGCTATGTCTTCGACAACCAGCGCCTGCTGACCCATCAGATGATCTGGGGCATCGTCCATGGCGTGCGCCTGCTCGGCCTGGAGTGCCAGAACCGCGGCCAGATCGCCGCCGCCGATGCCTACCTGGACTGGCTGGACAAGCAGTTGCCGCGGGTGCGCGCCGCCGAGACCGATCTGGCGCGCCACTACTTCGGCCGCGACCGGGCCCAGCCGGAAGCCATCGACGCCGCCGTCGGCCTCAAGCCGCAGTTGGAAACCGCCCCCGAATTGATCGGCCCCGCCTGTGTCAGCCTGCCCGAGGCGCTGCGGCAGGAGCGCTACGACCTGGAAAAGTACTACCAGCGGCGGCGCGAGGCGATTCGCAAGGGCGACCCGGATTTCCCCGGCGCGGTCTGGCGGGAGATGGACCAGGAGCCGGCCGCCGGCGACTGCCCGGTGCTCGCCGAACCGGAACCCGCCCCCACTGCGCCGCCACCCGCCGCCCACTATCGCCACTAGGCGCCGCCGCGCAGCACCTGCCATTGCGTTTAGAAAATCCATGACCGAAGAAACCAAACACCCCCGCCAGGACGCCCACATCCGCAGCTTCGTGCTGCGCCAGGGGCGCGTCTCCAACGCCCAGCAACGCTATTACGACGACGGCCTGCCGCGCTGGGGCATCCCCTACGCCGCCGCAACCCTGGACTACGCGGCGGTGTTCGGCCGCAGTGCGCCGACCATCATGGAAATCGGCTGCGGCATGGGCGAGACCACGGCCACCATCGCCGCCGCCAAGCCGGAGAACAACTTCATCGGCATCGAAGTGCACACCCCCGGCGTCGGTTCCCTGCTGAAGGAAATCGCCGTGCGCGAACTGGCCAACCTGCGGGTGATCCAGCACGACGCGGTGGAAATCGTCCGCGACATGATCGCCCCGGGCAGCCTGGCCGGCATCCACGTTTTCTTCCCCGACCCCTGGCCGAAGAAGCGCCACCACAAGCGGCGCCTGCTGCAGCCGCCCTTCGTGCATGAACTGGCGCTGCGCCTGGCTCCCGGCGGCTACATCCATTGCGCCACCGACTGGGAGGAGTACGGTCAGCAGATGCTGGAGGTGCTCAGCGGCGAGGCCCTGCTGGAAAACACCGCGGCGCAGTTCGCGCCGCGCCCCGACTACCGCCCGCTGACCAAGTTCGAGCAGCGCGGCCTGCGGCTGGGGCATGGAGTCTGGGACGTGGTTTTCCGCCGCAAGTAGTCGCAAAAGCCGGGCTGACGACATGGTCGAAGGCCCGAAATGAACGTACTACACTGGCCCGGTGCGGCCTCTAGACTCCAGCTCGATCCTCTACACCACGGCCACCCTGTCCCTGGTGATCACCCTGATCCTCGCCGCGATGCGGCGCGGCTATCCGCGTTCGATCGGCGGCCTGGGCGAATGGGCGCGCGGCGGCCTGCTGATGTTTCTTGCCAGCATGGTGTTTTCCCAACGCGGCGAGTGGCCCGACTTCGTTACCGTGGTGATCGCCAACGGCCTGCTGTGGGGCGGCTGCTCCCTCTGCTTCATCGGTCTTTGCCGCTTCGCCGAACGCCCGGTGCCGCAGCAAGCCCTGGCCTGCGCCTGGGCCGTGAGCATCGCCGCGATGGCCGGCGCCACCTTGAGCGGCAGCCCCTATCCAATCAAGGCGGCGATCAACGCCAGTTTCAGTTGCGGCCTGCTGCTGGCCGGTTGCGCTGTGATCTGGACCATCCGTCCGCACAACCTGGCGGTCCGCTTCGGCCTGATCTGCCATGGGGTGGCAGCGTGCATCTTCGGCTTTCGCGCCGTCTGGGTGTTGCTGGGTTTCGACACCACGCTCAGCCTGTCCGACCCGACGCCGATCCAGACCCTGTTCCTGGTGAACTTCGGCGTTTCCGGCGCGCTGAACACCCTGTGCTTCCTGCTGCTGGCCAATGAGCGGCTGCACAACGAGCTGCGCTACGCCGCCTATCACGACGCCCTGACCGACACCCTCAATCGCGGCTGCATCATGGACCGCCTGGGCATCGAGCTGGAGCGGGCGCAGCGCTACGGCCATCCGCTTTCCGTGCTGCTGATCGACCTGGATCATTTCAAGGGCATCAACGACCGCCACGGCCACCTAGCCGGCGACCTGACCCTGGTGCATTTCGCCGCCGGAGCCAAGGCCCAGTTGCGCCGCTTCGATCTGCTCGGTCGCTACGGCGGCGAAGAGTTTCTCACCGTCCTGCCGCAGGCCGATGCGACGGTGGCGGCGCAGGTGGCCGAGCGCATCCGCCAATATGCCGCCGCCGGCGGCGCCACCGTGCCCGAGTACACGGTGAGCATCGGCACCGCCAGTACCACCCCCGATTTGTCGCTGCATGACCTGCTGCAGCAGGCCGACCGGGCCCTCTACCGGGCGAAGAACGGCGGCCGCAACCGGGTCGAATGCGCCGCGCTCATTCCGGCAGAAAGCTGCGCAGCAGTCGGTTGAGAAAGCGCCGCCCCTGTTCGGTGGGCGCAATCCGCTCCGGGCTGAGCTCCAGCAGGCCCTCCCGCTGGGCCGCCAGCAATTGCCGATGGATCGTCGCCAGGGCCAGGCCGGTGCGCTCGCGGAACAGGCCGGCATCGAAACCGTCGCAGAGCCGCAGCGCGTTCATCAGGAATTCGAAGGGCAGTTCGTCGGCGCCGACCACCCGCCGCTCCTGGACGAAGTCGCCCCGGGCCGCACCCTCCAGGTAGTCGCG
>DATDMT010000297.1:0-24879 GCA_036518635.1 Rhodocyclaceae bacterium
TAAGGCATCCACGCGCCTTCCGGAAAGCCGTTCGGATTGTTCGCCAGCGCGTGAATGTCGGCCTCGATGTGGATGTCCGATTCCTCGGCCTTCTTCATCATGCCGTCCGGCTCCATGGTCACCGGCTGCAGATAGACGGCGGCGAGTTCCATGCCGTTCTTCTGTTGCGGGGTACCGATCGGATATTCGACGGCGGCGGCGGTGAACGAAAACAGGCCGGCGGCCAACAGGACAAGGGCCTTGCGGCCGCGAACGAGGTGGGAGCAAAACATGGCGAGCGTCTCCAAAACGGTGGGATTCGGTTTGGCTGGCTCGCCGGGCTGCCGGCTGGCTGGCTAACTAGATGAGAACTTTTCTCATCTTGTCAGGATTGACGACCCGGGTCAAGCAATCAACCGGCCGCAGCCGAACTTTCGGCCCCGGACGATTGGCGGTAGAGTTCCGCCTCCTTTGCCGACCTGAATTCCCCCGTGCGTCTGTTTCGCCTGATCAAAATCGTTCGTGTCGGTCTTGCCTACGGGCTCGACCTGATGGTGCTGGACCACGCCCCTTCGGTGCTGCCGGCGCGGATTGCCAACCGCCTGCTGTTCTGGCGCGACCTCTCGGCGCCGCGCGCGGTGCGCCTGCGCCAGGCGCTGGAAGCGCTGGGGCCGATCTTCGTCAAGTTCGGCCAGATGCTGTCCACCCGCCGCGACCTGATGCCGGCGGACATCGCCGACGAGCTGGCGCGGCTGCAGGACGACGTACCGCCCTTTCCCTCCGAGCAGGCCATCGCCCAGTTGGAAAAGCAGTACGGCATGCCGATCGACCAGGTCTTCGCCGATTTCTCCGCGGTGCCGGTGGCCTCGGCCTCGGTGGCCCAGGTGCATTTCGCCACGCTGAAGGCCCAGGACGGAGGCCATGCGGTGGCGGTGAAGATTCTCCGCCCCGGCATCGCGCCGGTGATCGAACACGACTTGGCTCTGCTCGACGCCGCGGCAGCGCTGCTGGAACGGCTCTGGCCCGACGGCAAGCGCCTGAAGCCGCGGGAGGTGGTGGCCGAATTCGACAAGTACCTGCACGACGAGCTGGACCTGATGCGCGAGGCGGCCAACTGCTCGCAACTGCGGCGCAACTTCGCCGACTCGCCCCTGCTCAAGGTGCCCGAGGTGCATTGGGACTGGTGCAGCGAATCGGTGATGGTGATGGAGCGGATGTACGGCATCCCGATCTCCCGCATCGACCAGTTGCGCGCCGCCGGGGTGGACATCCCGGCCCTGGCCCGCGCCGGGGTGGAAATCTTTTTCACCCAGGTGTTCCGCGACGGTTTTTTCCACGCCGACATGCACCCGGGCAACATCTTCGTCGCCACCGAGGGGCCGGACCGGGGCAAGTACATCGCTCTCGATTTCGGCATCGTCGGCACCCTGAACGAGACCGACAAGCGCTACCTGGCGGAGAACTTCCTGGCCTTCTTCCAGCGCGATTACCGCCGTGTCGCCGAGGCCCACGTGGAGTCCGGTTGGGCGCCGCCGGACACCCGCATCGACGAATTCGAAGCCGCCGTGCGCGCCGTCTGCGAACCGATTTTCGACCGGCCGCTGAAGGAGATTTCCTTCGGCCGCGTGCTGCTGCGGCTGTTCCAGACCTCGCGCCGCTTCAACGTCGAAGTCCAGCCGCAACTGGTGCTGCTGCAGAAGACCCTGCTCAACATCGAAGGCCTCGGCCGCCAGCTCGACCCGGAGTTGGACCTGTGGAAGACCGCCAAGCCCTTCCTCGAGCGCTGGATGAACGAGCAAGTGGGCTGGCGCGGCCTGCTGCGCAACGTCAAGCGCGAGGCGCCGCGCTGGGCGGCGCTGATCCCGGCCCTGCCGCGCCTGATCAACCAGGCCCTGGTGGAACGGGAACCGGCCAAGGTGCTCGCCCTGCTGGAATCGGTACGCGACGAGGCGAGGCAGCGCAACCGCTGGCTGGCGCTGATTGCCGTGGCGCTGGGCGGCTTGCTGCTGGCCTACGTCAGGCGCTGACCCTCAGTCCGCGGCGTCGCCCGCGGTCGGTGCATTGCCGTCGGCGCCCTCCGTCGGGGCTTCTTCAGGCGGCGCGCCGTGGATTACCCGATGGGCCCAGACCAGGGCTTCCTGCTGGGCGGTGACAATCGCCTCTTCGGTTAGCTGCAACTCGGCAGAGATGGCTTCGGCGGCTTCGAAATCGGCCTGCTCCAACTTCCCGCAGAGTTCGACCAGGCGCCCCAAGGGGCCGCGCCGTTCGACCAGGGCAGCCTTGAGTTCATCGGCCAGGTGCAGTCGTTCGACGATGCGCTCCATCGGCCAGTTCATCAGCACATCGGCCAAGGACAGCAGGCCGACCATGTAGGCCTCGTCCTGCAGCATGCTGCGTTCCTGGTGGGTGCGATAGGTCAGGACGAATTCCATGAAGCGGGCGCGGCGCAGCGCCAGTTCCAGCAGCGGAGAAGCTTCGCTCTCGCCATCCAGCACATACAGCAGCACCTGCAGCCAGCGCGCCAACTGCTGGCGGCCGAGAATACTGAAGGCGTGCTTGAGGGAACGGATCGGCGTCGGCAGGGCGAAGGCCGAGGAATTCACCAGGCGCAGCAGATGGATCGAAAGCACCGGGTCGGTCTTGAAGCTGCCTTCCAGCACCCGGTCGTCGGCGTCGCCGGCGAGCTTGGCCAGCACTTCCAGCACCGCCAACTTGCGCGGGTCGGCCCGTTCGCCGCTAACCTCCTGGCGATGGGCGAAGTAGTAGCCCTGGTAGAGGTGGAAGCCCTTGCGCTGCAGGGTGTCGAACACTTCCTGGGTCTCGACGCCGCGGGCATAGAGCTGGGCGCCGCCGCCCCAGGCTTCCTCGATCAAGCTCTCGCAACCGCCTAGCGCCGCCCGCGGGCCGTCGAACATCACCACGTCGGCCACCGCCGCGGCGGGGCCGAGAGTGCGGCCCTCGCCGGCCTCGACGATCAGCCGGTAGCCCTGCTCGCGCAGTTGCTGGCAGCGCTCGATCATCTTTGCCGCCACCGGCGCGCTGACCTCGAGGGCAAAGCGGTCGGCCGGCAGCAGATGCAACAAGTCGCTGGCCAAGAGTTGTTCGTTGGCCGGCACGAAGGCGCGGCGCAAGCGCAGCAGATCGTCGAGGCCAGCATGGATGAAGGCGCTGAGCACCGCATTCGCCGCGGCTGCAGCTTCGTCGCCGTCCAGCGGCGCGGCATGGCGATAGATCAGTTCCACCGCCACAGAAGCCTGGTCGGCATTCAGCACGGGTTGGTAGGCGAAGGCGTAGCGGCCGCTGGTTTCCATCAGGGTGGGCGATCTCTTTCTAGTCTCACGGCATGGGGCGGAAGCCCTATGCGGGCCAGTATAATCCGCCCCTGATTCTGCGCCGTGGTTGATACGTCACGCCGCCCCACCGCTCCCGCAGGGATTTCCGCATGCTGCTCTGGTTCGTCATCATCTACTGGGTCATCTCGGTCGGCATTGGCTTGTATGCCGCGACCCGCGTCCACAACACCAAGGACTTCGCCGTCGCCGGCCGCCACCTGCCGTTCTACATGGTCACGGCGACGGTATTCGCCACCTGGTTCGGCTCCGAGACGGTGCTGGGCATCCCGGCCACCTTCCTCAAGGAAGGCCTGCACGGCGTCGTCGCCGACCCCTTCGGCTCATCGCTATGCCTGATCCTGGTCGGCCTGTTCTTCGCCGCGCCGCTCTACCGGATGAACCTGCTGACCATCGGCGACTTCTACAAGAAGCGCTTCGGCCGCGGCGTCGAGGTGCTGACCACGATCGCCATCGTGATCTCCTACCTGGGCTGGGTCGGCGCCCAGATCACTGCCCTCGGCCTAGTGTTCAACGTCGTCTCCGGCGGCGAGATCAGCAAGCTCGCCGGCATGTGGATCGGCTCCTCGACGATCCTGATCTATACGATCTTCGGCGGCATGTGGGCGGTGGCGATCACCGACTTCCTGCAGATGATCATCATCGTCATCGGCATGCTGTGGATCGGCGGTTCGGTCTCCGGCATGGTCGGCGGCGTCGGCGCGGTGGTGGACCACGCCGCCCAGGCCGGCAAGTTCAGCTTCTGGCCGGCCCCCGACCTGAAGGAGATGATCGGCTTCGGCGCCGCCTGGATCACCATGATGTTCGGCTCGATCCCGCAGCAGGACGTGTTCCAGCGGGTACAGTCGTCGAAGACCGAAAAGATCGCGATCTGGGGCTCGGTGCTGGGCGGCGGCCTGTACTTCTTCTTCGCCTTCGTGCCGATGTTCCTGGCATACTCGGCGACCATGCTCGATCCGAAAATGGTGGAAGGCCTGATTGATGTGGACCCGCAGATGATCCTGCCGCGGCTGGTGATCGAACACGCCCCGCTGTTCGCCCAGGTGATGTTCTTCGGCGCCCTGCTGTCGGCAATCAAGAGCTGCGCCTCGGCCACCCTGCTGGCGCCCTCGGTGACCTTCACCGAAAACCTGCTGAAGCCGATGATGGCCCATATGTCGGACAAGAAGCTGCTGCGCACCATGCGCATCGTCACCCTGAGCTTCACCGTGCTGGTGACGATCTACGCCATGTACTCCAAGGCGAGCATTTTCAAGATGGTCGAGAACGCCTACCAGATCACCCTGGTGATGGCTTTCGTGCCGCTGGTCTGCGGCCTTTACTGGCGCCGCGCCACCAACCAGGGCGCGATCCTGGCGATCTTCCTCGGCGTCTCCACCTGGCTGTCGATCCTGATCGCCGGACCGGAAGACCCCTTCCTGCCGGCCCAGTTTGCCGGCGTCATCGCCAGCGCCATCGGCATGGTCGCCGGTTCGCTGCTGCCGCAGAAGCTGCACCACGACCCGCTGATCCACGATGCCCTGCGCCACGGCCACCACGCCGCCGCCCAGACCCATCACGCCGAGCAGATTCACCACCACAAAGCCTGAGACTCAGCTCCGCGCCATGGCCACCACCCGCCGCAATAGTCAAAAGGCCATTGGCAAAAGCCGCCTAATGCTGATCCTGGGCGCCCTGCTGGTGCTCGGCTTTCTCGCCACCAGCCTGGCCAGCTACTTCGTTTCCAAGGGCGAAATCCACGCCGCCATCGTGGACCGGGAACTGCCGCTGACCTCGGACACGGTGTATTCGGAAATCCAGAAGGATCTGGTGCGGCCGATCTTCATCTCCTCGATGATGGCCAGCGACACCTTCCTCCGCGACTGGGTGCTGGCCGGCGAAAACGAAGTGTCCCGGATCACCAAGTACCTGGAGGAAGTGCAGCGGCGCTATGGCGCCTTCACCAGCTTTTTCGTCTCCGAGTCCACCCGCCTCTACTACCACTCCAGCGGCGTCAAGCCGCCGATGCGCGCCGACAATCCGGACAACGCCTGGTACTTCCGCGTGCGGCAGATGGAGGAGCCCTACGAAATCAATGTGGACCCGGATCAGGTCAACCGCAACACCCTGACCATCTTCATCAATTACCGGGTGCTCGACTACCAGGGCCGCTATCTGGGCGTCACCGGCGTCGGCCTGACCGTGGACGCGGTGCGCCACCTGCTCAGCGACTACCAGAAGCGCTACCAGCGCAGCGTCTATTTCGTGGACGCCAAGGGCAAGGTGGTGCTGTTCGGCGAGCGCCCCAGCCATGGCGCCGACGACATCGCGAAGGTGCCCAGCCTGCGCGACATCGCCCCGCAAATTCTGGCGAGCCGGCTGGGCTCCTACCAATACCGTTTCGACGGCCGCAACCACCTGCTCAACGTGCGCTACGTGCCGGAGCTGAAGTGGTTCCTCTTCGTCGAAAAGGTCGAAGACGATGCCATGGCCGGCATCCGCGAGACCCTCTACATCAACCTGGCGATCTGCGCCGGGGTCAGCCTGCTGATCCTGCTGCTGACCGGCGTCACCCTGAACCGCTACCAGGGCCGCCTGGAGGAAATGGCCACCATCGACAAGCTGAGCGGCCTGCTCAACCGCCAAGCCTTCGAAGTGCTGTTCCTGCAAACCCTGGCCGAGCTGCGCCGCAGCCCGGCGCCGCTGGCGGCGGTGCTGCTCGACATCGACCATTTCAAACAGATCAACGACCGCTTCGGTCACCTCTGCGGCGACCAGGTGATCGAGCAGGTCGCCGCCACCATGAAGAGCCGCCTGCGCGAATCGGACATTCCCTGCCGCTGGGGCGGCGAGGAATTCCTGGTGCTGCTGAAGAACTGCGACCGGGCCCAGGCCGCCGCCCTGGCCGAGGCGCTGCGCAGCGCCGTGGCCGACCTGCGCTTCGAGTTCGACGGCCAGGTGGCGACGGTCACCGTCAGCGCCGGCATCGCCGCCTACCGGGACGGCGACAGTCCGGAACGCCTGGTGGACCGGGCCGACCAGCGCCTCTACGCCGCCAAGCGCGGCGGCCGCGACCGGGTGGTGGCGGAGGAACTGTCGGCAGACCCTGGATTGACATAGCTCAAGGCTTGCCATTTCGACATGCCGTAGACTCCCCGCCCTCACGCGGAGACCCCTCATGGCAACCCTGGAACTCGTCTGCCCGGCAGGCGGACTGCCGGCCCTCAAGGCCGCCGTCGACAACGGCGCCGACTGTGTCTACACCGGCTTTCGCGACGAAACCAACGCGCGCAACTTCAACGGCCTGAACTTCGACGAGCGCAGCCTCGCCGACGGCGTCGCCTACGCCAAGCGCAAGGACGTCAAAGTTCTGGTGGCGCTCAACACCTACCCCCAGGCCGACAACTGGGCGCGCTGGACCGCCGCCGTGGATCGCGCCGTGACCTGCGGCGTCGATGCGCTGATCCTGGCCGACCCGGGGCTGATGGCCTATGCCCGGCAGCGCTATCCGAACCTCAACCTGCACTTGTCGGTGCAGGGCTCGGCGACCAACTACGAGGCCATCAACCTCTACCGCCGCCAGTTCGGCATCCGCCGCGCGGTGCTGCCGCGGGTGCTGTCCCTGGCCCAGGTCGAGCAACTGATCGGCAACACCGAGGTCGAGATCGAGGTCTTCGGCTTCGGCGGCCTCTGCGTCATGGTCGAGGGCCGCTGCTCCCTTTCCGCCTACGCCACCGGCGTCTCGCCCAACTGCAACGGCGCCTGCTCGCCGGGCAAGTCGGTGCGCTGGGAACAGACCGAACAGGGCATGGAAACCCGTTTGAACGGCCTCTTGATCGACCGCTTCGGCAACGATGAACGGGCCGGCTACCCGACCCTGTGCAAGGGCCGCTTCGAGGTGGACGACGAGACCTATTACGCCCTCGAGGAACCCACCAGCCTCAACACCCTGGAACTGCTGCCGCAGTTGATCCACATCGGCGTCAGCGCGATCAAGATCGAGGGCCGCCAGCGCAGTCCGGCCTACGTCGCCCAGGTCACCCGGGTTTGGCGCGAGGCCATCGACAGCGCCCGCCGCGACCCCGAGCGCTTCGCCCCGAAGGCCGCCTGGATGGCCGAACTCAACAAGGTTTCCGAGGGCCAGAGCCACACCCTCGGCGCCTATCACCGCCCCTGGAAGTGATATGAAACTCGCCCTCGGCCCCCTGCTCTACTACTGGCCGCGCCAGCAGGTGGAGGATTTCTACCTGGCGATGCTGGATACCCCGGCGGACATCATCTATCTCGGCGAGACGGTCTGCTCGCGGCGCCACGAGCTGCGTCTGGAAGACTGGCTGGACCTGGCCGAACGCCTGGCCGACGCCGGCAAGGAAGTGGTGCTGTCCACCCTCGCCCTGATCGAATCCGAATCCGACCTGAAGGCCGTGCGCCGCCTGATCGCCCGCGTCCAGGCCGATCCGCGGCTGGCCATCGAGGCCAACGACATGGGCGCGGTGCGCCTGTTGGCCGAATGCGGCCTGCCCTTCGTCGCCGGCCCGAGCCTGAACGTCTTCAACGGCGAAACCCTGAAGCTCTTGGCCGGCTGGGGGGCACGGCGCTGGGTAATGCCGCCGGAACTCAGCCAGGCGGCGCTGCAGGCCCTGCAACAAGCCCGCCCGGCTGGGATGGAGACCGAAATCTTCGCCTACGGCAAGCTGGCCCTGGCCCACTCGGCGCGCTGTTTCACCGCCCGCCGCTTCAACGTGCAAAAGGACGCCTGCGGCTTCCGCTGCATCGACCATCCCGAAGGCATGGCCCTGGCGACCCGCGAGGGCGAGTTCTTCCTCACCATCAACGGCGTCCAGACCCAATCGGCGAAGACCTATAATCTGTTGCAGGAAGTCCCCCAGTTGCAGGCAGCGGGTGTCGAGGTGCTGCGCATCAGCCCGCAAGCCGCGGGCAGCGCCGAAACCCTGGCCCTGTTCCACGCCGCCATCGAGGGACGCCACTCCGGCGCGGATGCCCTGTCCAGCAATGCCTGCAACGGCTTCTGGTACGGCCGCCCGGGCCTCGATCTGGTCAAGGAAGGAACCGCGCCGTGAAGCTGCCCGAACTGAAAGTCCCCCAATTCGTCCTGCCGCCACTGGTGGCCCGCATCGGCGCCCGCCTGCCGCAACTGCCGCCGACCCTGACCCTGGTCTCCGCCCTGAACCTGGCCCTCGGCCGCCTGCTGCCGCGGGAGCCGCTGGCCGAACTGGCCGGCCGCCGCTTCGCGATCCGCGTGCTGGACGCCGGCCTGACCCTGCGCTTCGGCTACGACGGCCGCTTCTTCCGTCCGTTGTTCGACAGCAACCCGGTGGACCTGACCATCTCCGCCGGCACCCGCGATTTCATCGCCCTGCTGGCCCGCGAGGAAGACCCGGATACCCTGTTCTTCAGCCGCCGCCTGCTCAACGAGGGCGATACCGAACTGGCCCTACTGGTGAAGAACACCCTGGACGGCGTGGACCTGTCGCGCTTCCACCCCAAGCATCTGATCGAAACCCTCGGCCTGCAGCGCTTCGTCCGCCCGGCCTGAGCGCAGGATGAATAGCGGGCCGGATTCGCGGCTGCCGTTCTACTTCGCTGTCGCCTATGCCCTGCTGGTGATCTACGCCAGCCTGCACCCCTTTTCCGGCTGGCGTGACAACGGCGTGCCGCTGCTGGCCTGGCTGACCGCCGGCTGGCCGCGCTACCTGACGGCCTTCGATGTGGCGGTGAATGTGCTCGCCTACATCCCCCTCGGCTTCTTCCTCTGCACGGCTCTGCAGAAGGCCACCCCGCACTGGGGCAACGCCCTCTCCGCCACCCTGCTGGCGGCCCTGCTCAGCTTCGCCATGGAGGCGGTGCAGAACTACCTGCCGAGCCGCGTCCCCTCCAATCTCGACCTCGTCAACAACAGTCTCGGCGCCGCGCTGGGCGCCGTGCTGGCCCTCGGCCGCGGCCGCGCCCTGCTCTCCGGCGGACGCCTGCACGATCTGCGCGGCCAGCGCATCGTCGCCGGCCGTGCCGGTGACCTGGGGCTGCTGCTGATGGGCCTCTGGCTGCTGACCCAGCTCAATCCGGAAATCCTGCTGTTCGGCGTCGGCGACCTGCGCCACCTGCTCGATCTGGAAGACATGGCGGGCTTCGACGCAGTGCGCCACGCGCGCCTGGAAACGGTGATCGCCGCGGCCAACACCTTCGCCGCCGGGCTGGTGCTGTCCTGCCTGGTCAAGCGCAACCGCAGTGGCAGCTTCCTGGTTCTGCTGCTGCTCGCCTGCCTGATCCGCAGCGCCGCCGCCGCCGTGCTGGTGGCGCCCGATCAGGCCCTGCGTTGGATCACCCCGGGCAATGCGCGCGGCGTCGCCCTCGGCGCTGCGCTGTTCTTCCCAGCCTTGTTCCTCGCCTCGCTGCCGCGCCGCCTGCTGGCCGGCGTCGCCCTGCTGTTCGCCACGGTGCTGGTCAACCTGGTGCCGGAAAACCCCTATCTGGTCCAGGCCGCCCAGGTCTGGCGCCAGGGCCACTTCCTCAATTTCAACGGCCTGACCCGCCTGGCCTCGATGCTGTGGCCCTTCCTCGCCCTGCCCTGGCTGCTGATTCCGGAATACGACCCATGGAAAAATTCGACGACCTGAACCAGTTGCGCGACGCCCTGCGCGCCTTCTGCGACGCCCGCGACTGGCACCGCTACCACACGCCGAAAAACCTCAGCATGGCGATGATCGTCGAGGCCGCCGAGCTGGTAGAGCACTTCCAGTGGGCAACGCCGGAGGAGAGCCTCAACCTGCCCGCCGACAAGCTGGCCGAGGTGCGCGACGAGGTGGCCGACACCTTCATCTACTTGGTGGAGCTGGCCGACGTGCTGGGCATCGACCTGCTCGACGCCGCCCGCGACAAGATCGTCAAGAACGCTGTCAAATACCCGGCCCCCAAGGTCTGAGATAATCGCTGCCTTCCATGGAGGCAGCGATGAGCCATTACAAGCACCACATTTTTTTCTGCACCAACCAGCGCGCCCCCGGCGAGACCTGCTGCAACAACCACGGCGCCGACAAGATGCAGGCCTACACCAAGGAAAAGACCACGGAACTGGGCCTGCCCGACATCCGGGTGAACAAGGCCGGCTGTCTAGGCCGCTGCGATCAGGGCCCGTTGCTGGTGGTTTATCCTGAAGCCGTCTGGTACACCTATGTGGACCAGGAAGACATCGACGAAATCATCCAGAGCCATCTGCAGAACGGCAAGATCGTCGACCGTCTGAAAATCTGACCCGCCCCCACACCGCCACGCCATGAGCCGCCACGAACACGTCTTCATCGACGGCCCCACCGGCCGCATCGAAATCTTCGTCGAACCCGGCGAAGCGCCCAAGGGCATCGCCCTGATCGGCCATCCGCATCCGTTGTTCGGCGGCACCGCCGACAACAAGGTAGTGACCACCCTGGCGCGGACCTTCCGCGACCTCGGCTGCATCACCCTGCGCCCCAGCTTCCGCGGCGTCGGCGGCTCGGAAGGCGAGCACGACCACGGCGTGCAGGAGACCGAGGATCTGCTGGCGGTGTACCGCTATGCCCGCGAACGCTTCGGCGACGAACTGCCGCTCTACCTCTCCGGCTTCTCCTTCGGCGCCTATGTGGTGACGCGGCTGGCCAAGCAGCTACTCGAAGCCGGCACTCCAGCCCGCCGCCTGGTGCTGGTCGGCACCGCCTCCGGCTATGTCGAAGGCGCCCGCAGCTATCAGACCGAGGCCGTCGCCGCCGATACCATCGTCATTCACGGCTCCGCCGACGAGACCGTGCCGCTGCCCAATGTGCTGGCCTGGGCCGAGCCGCTGGAACTGCCGGTCATCGTGGTGGCCGGCGCCGACCATTTCTTCCACCGCCGCCTCCATATCATTCGAAAAATCATCCAGCAGGCCTGGAAGGACTGAGTGTCCAGCGCCATGAGCAGTTCTCCGCTGACGGTCCGCGACCTGCACAAATCCTATGACGGCCGCGAAGTGGTGGCCGGGCTTTCCTTCGAACTCAAGCCCGGCGAGTGCTACGGCCTGCTCGGCCCCAACGGTGCCGGCAAGACCACCACCCTGCGCTGCTGCCTCGGCCTGACCACGCCCGACCGCGGCGAGCTGATGCTCGCCGGCGAACCGGTGCCGGGCCGGGCGCGCGAGGCACGGCAGCGGGTCGGCGTGGTGCCTCAGTTTGACAACCTCGACCCGGATTTCACCTGCGGCGAGAACCTGCTGGTGTATGGCCGCTACTTCGGCCTGGGCGATGCCGCGGTACGCCGCCGTATCCCCGAATTGCTGGAATTCGCTGGCCTCAGCGGCAAGGAAGACGCCCGCCTGAAGACCCTGTCCGGCGGCATGAAGCGGCGCCTGACCCTGGCCCGCGCCCTGGTCAACGAACCCGACCTGCTGGTGCTGGACGAACCCACCACCGGCCTCGACCCGCAGGCCCGGCACCTGATCTGGGAACGCCTGAAGCGCCTGCTGACCGCCGGCAAGACCATCCTGCTGACCACCCACTTCATGGACGAGGCGGAGCGCCTGTGCGACCGCCTGGCCATCGTGGACGCCGGCAAGATGATCACCGAGGGACCGCCGCGCATCCTGATCCGCGAACAGATCGAGGCCCAGGTGGTGGAGGTCTTCGGCGAGGGCGCGCCGGACTGGGCGCGCGACGTGGCGCCACGGTTTTCCCGCCGCATCGAGGTCAGCGGCGAGACCGCCTTCTGCTACGTCGCCGACGCCAACCCGCTGCTGGCCGACCTGGAGCAGCGCCCGGCGCTGCGCAGCCTGCACCGGCCGGCCAATCTGGAAGACGTGTTCCTCAAACTCACCGGACGGGAGCTGCGCGACTGATGGCCTTCCTGCTCTCCCTGCGCTGGCTCGCCGTCTGGCGCCGCAACTTCCTGGTCTGGCGCAAGATGGCCATTCCGGCCCTGCTCGGCAGCCTGCTCGACCCGATGATCTACATGTTCGGTCTCGGTTACGGCCTCGGCAGCCTGCTGCCTGAGGTGGGCGGGGTGGCCTACATCGCCTTCCTGGCCTCGGGTACGGTCTGCGCCAGCACCATGAACGCCGCCTCCTTCGAAGCGCTGTACTCGGCCTTCTCGCGGATGCAGGTGCAAAAGACCTGGGACGCAATCCTGATCGCGCCGGTGGCGCTGGAGGACGTCCTGGCCGGCGAATGGGTCTGGGCCGCCACCCGCGCCAGCCTGGCCGGCAGCGCCATCCTGCTGGTGATGGCCCTGCTCGGCTTCGTCCACTCGGCCCTGGCGCTGTGGGCGCTGCCGCTGATCTTCGTCATCGGCCTGTGCTTTTCCGGGATGGGCCTGATCGTCACCGCCCTGGCGCCCTCCTACGATTTCTTCATGTACTACTTCACCCTGGCGATCACGCCGATGATGATGCTCTCTGGGGTGTTCTTCCCCATCGGCCAACTGCCGGTGCCGGTACAGGCCGTCGCCCACTGGCTGCCGCTCAGTCATGCGGTGGCCCTGGTGCGGCCGCTGCTGCTGGGGGAGGTGCCGGAGAACGTGCTGCTGCACCTGGCGGTGCTGGTGGGGATCGGCGTCGCGGCCTTCGCCGTGGCCCTGCGCCTGTCGCGTCGCCGCCTACTCTCCTGAGAGGCGGGTTTCCAATTTCAGCGGCGCTTCTTCGCCGCCTGTGCTGACCATGGCCGCAGTGCGCGGCGCATTTTTCCAGGCCCAACCGAAGCCGCCGGCCAGGCCGAGCAGCAGGGCCAGCAGCGCGGCAGTCAGCGCCGAGGTGTGGCGCAGGGTCATCCAGAATGCGGCAAGCCGCGCACTGCGCGCATCGCGCCGGGCGGCGGCGGCTTCGCGCTCGGCCTGACGGCGGGCCGCCAGGGCGGTAGCGGCCTGTTCCAACGCAGTTCTCTTCTCCAGCGCCACCGCCTCGGCGGCACGATCGGCCTGGCTGCGGGCTTCCTGGGCCGCCCGCGCGGCCTGATCGGCCTCGCTGCGGCGGCGCGCCTCCTTGGCCGCATCCAGATCGGCGGCACGGCGTTCGATGGCGGCCAGCTCGGCCTTGCGTTCGGCATCGCGCAGGACGTCGGCCTGATGGGCCGCCTCGCGCTCGGTGCGGATGCGGATTTGGGCCAGGGCGTAGCCTTCCGAATCGGCCAGTTCCTGGGCCTTGATCTGCCCCAGGCGCTGGCGGTCGGCGTCGATGCGCTCGCGCCGCGCGGCAACTTCGGCGGCGTGACGTTCGGCAAGGGTCGGATCCTGGGCCATGACGCGGAGCGGGAAGGTAATGGCGGAAGATTATAGAAACCCGACCCGGTCCGTGAATTCCGGGCAGAGGCCCTTCCTGCCCGTATTTCCGCGGCCGTGCCGGGGGGGCGAAAACCGGCCGGGGTAGAATCCGGGCATGAATTCCGCCGCCGAAACCCTGCTGGTGCTGACCACGCTGCCCGACGCCGCCGCGGCCCGCGGCATGGCCACGGCGCTGGTGGAGGGGCACCTGGCCGCCTGCGTGAACATCCTCGCTCCCTGCCAATCGGTGTATCGCTGGCAGGGCACGGTCGAGGAGGCCACCGAGGTACCGCTGCTGATCAAGACCACAGTGGCCCGCTACCACGCTCTGGAGGCCTGGATTCGCGCCCACCATCCCTACGAACTTCCCGAGATCGTCGCGGTCCCAGTGGCACAAGGCCTGCCCGCCTATCTGGCGTGGGTCGCCAGCGCAACCACCCTCGACGACAACCCCACATGCTGATCCGCCTTTTCCTGCTGCTGTTCTGGCTGCCCCTGGCGGCCCTCGCCGCCGAGCCCCTGCCGCCGGAGCAGGCCTTTCAGGCCAGCGCCCGCGCCCTCGACGGCCACACCGTCGAGGCCCGCTTCGAAATCGCCGACGGCTATTACCTCTACCGTGAGCGTTTCAAGTTCGCCGTCGAAGGCGGCGCTGCCCGGCTCGGCACGCCGCGCTTTCCCCAGGGCGAGGTCAAGGAAGATCCGAACTTCGGCAAGGTCGAGGTCTATCACCGCAGCATGGCCGTGGCCCTGCCGGTGGAGGGCAGCGTCGACGGCCTGAAGCTGAAACTGACCTACCAGGGCTGCGCCGACATGGGCATCTGCTATCCGCCGCAGCACGCGGTGGTCGAGGTCCAGGCCGCCGGCAGCGGCGGACCGGCGAGCAGCGCGGGCGGCGGCGACGAGAGTTCGCGCATCGCCAGCCTGCTGCAACACGGCAGCTACTGGCTGATCCTGATCAGCTTTTTCGGTTTTGGCCTGCTGCTCTCCTTCACCCCCTGCATGCTGCCGATGGTACCGATCCTTTCCAGCATGATCGTCCATCACGGCCACGCGGTGAGCCACGGCCGCGCCTTCGTCCTGTCGCTGGCCTATGTGCTGGGCATGGCGGTGACCTACGCCCTGGCCGGCGTCGCCGCCGGCTACAGCGGCACCCTGCTGTCCAATGCGCTGCAGAACGCCTGGGTACTGGGCGGCTTCGCCCTGATCTTCGTGCTGCTGTCCCTGTCGATGTTCGGCTTCTACGAATTGCAGATGCCCAGCGCGCTGCAAAGCCGCCTGTCGGCAACCGCCGAGCGGCGCGGCGGCTCCCTGCCGGCCCTGGCGGTGATGGGCGCCCTGTCGGCGCTGATCGCCGGCCCCTGCGTCGCCGCGCCCCTGGCCGGCGCCCTGCTCTACATCGCCAAGACCGGCAACGCGGCGCTGGGCGGCAGCGCCCTATTTTCACTGGCCCTCGGCATGGGCGCGCCGCTCTTGGCGGTAGGCCTGTTCTCCCGCTCCCTGCTGCCGAAGACCGGCCCCTGGATGGAGGCGGTGAAAAAATTCTTCGGCGTGCTGCTGCTGGCCACCGCCCTCTGGTTCTTGAGCCCGGTGCTGCCGGGATGGCTGCCGATGCTGGGCTGGGCCCTGCTGCTGATCGTGCCGGCGATCTACCTGCACGCCATCGATCTGCTGCCGACCAACGCCAGCGGCTGGCACAAGCTGTGGAAAGGCGTCGGCCTGGCGATGCTGCTGGCCGGCACGGCAATGCTGGCCGGCCTCCTGGGCGGCTCCCGCGATCCGCTGCAACCCCTCGGCTTCCTGCGCAGCAATGCGGCTGCCGGGCCGGTCAGCGCGGTGCATTTCGAACGCATCGCCAACATCGCTGAACTCGACGGGCGCCTGGCCAAGGCCACCAAGCCGGTGATGCTGGATTTCTATGCCGACTGGTGCGTCTCCTGCAAGGAAATGGAAAAACTCACCTTCGCCGATCCGACGGTGGCCCAGCGCCTCGCCCAATTCACCCTGCTGCAGGCCGACGTCACCGCCAACAGCGAGGCCGACAAGGCCCTCTTGGCGCGCTTCGAGCTGTTCGGCCCGCCCGGCATCATCTTCTTCGGCCGCGACAGCAAGGAAATCCCTCCGCGCGTGGTGGGCTACCAGCCGCCCGAGATGTTCCTCGCTTCCCTCGACCAGCATCGCTAACTTTCTGGAGTCTCCATGTTCACCGGCATCGTCGCCGCCACCGGCCGCATCAGCAAAATTCAGCCCCTGGAAAAGGGCCTGCGCCTCACCGTCGAGGCCCCCGGCCTGAAGCTGGCCGACGTCGCCGTCGGCGACTCCATCGCTCACGGCGGCGTCTGCCTGACGGTGATCGCCAAGAAGAAGACCAGCTACCAGATCGACGTCTCCCGCGAGACCCTGGACTGCACCGTCGGCCTTGATGTCGAAGGCGGCGAGGTGAATCTGGAAAAGGCCATGCGCCTGTCCGACTTCATCGGCGGCCACCTGGTCTCCGGCCATGTGGACGGCGTCGGCGAGGTGGAGAAGTTCGAGCCGGTGGGCGAATCCCACGAGCTGGTGATCAAGGCGCCGAAGGGCCTCGCCAAGTACATCGCGCGCAAGGGTTCGATCACCGTGGACGGCGTCTCCCTGACCACCAACCGGGTCAAGGGCCGCAAGTTCTCGATCAACCTGATCCCCCACACCGTCGAAGTCACCACCCTGAAGCACCTGCAGGCCGGCAGCCGGGTGAACCTGGAGATCGACCTGATCGCCCGCTATGTGGAGCGCATGCTGGGCTAAGTGCCCGACCTGGAAAGCGGGCGGGGTCTTTCAATAGGGGCCGAAGCGGCTAGACTCTAAAGGTCTCGGCTTGCCCCTGCCTCGAAAGGCCCTGCATGTCCGCTTCCCCGTTCATGGCTGGCGCACGATTGCCGGCATTGCTGCGAATACTGACGTTGCTGGGCGGCGTCTTGCTGGTAACGGCGCCGGTCCATGCCGGCTCGTCGCCGACGGCCGCGGCGGACTTCTCGCTCCCCGGCCGGACTGCGCAGGTCCGCTTGTCCGCAGCCAAAGGCAAGGTCGTCTATCTGGATTTCTGGGCCTCCTGGTGCGGCCCTTGCCGACTGTCCTTCCCCTGGATGAATCTGATGCAGGCCCGCTATGGCGCCAAGGGCCTGCAGGTGATCGCGGTCAACGTCGACGAGAAGCCGGACGATGCCTTGCGCTTTCTCGCGCTGGTGCCGGCAGATTTCACCATCGCTTTCGACAGTCGCGGCGACACCCCGGCCAAGTACGGCGTCAAGGGCATGCCGATGAGCTATCTGGTCGACCGCGACGGCGTGGTGGTCTATCGGCACATGGGCTTCAATGCGGCGGATCGCGACGAGTTGGAGCGGCAGATTCGGCAGGCCCTGGGAGTAGCGCCATGAGGCGCGGGCTTTCCTGTCTTGCGGTGATGGCCCTGCCCTTGCTGCTGACGGCCTGCAGCGGCATGACGCCGGTTCAGCCATGGCAGAAGGGCAATCTGGCGCGGCCGGAAATGAGCTTCGACAGCGATCCGCTGGAGGCGGCCCTGGACGAGCACGTTTATTTCAGCAAGGAGGGGGCCTCGGGCGGCGGGCGCGTCGGTGGCGGCGGTTGTGGCTGCAACTGATGGCGCGCGATTCGATGGCAATCCCGTATGGATAGGCTGACGCACAACGATCCTGCGAAGGCCGCCAGCGCATCCGGATGCGCGGTCGGCACTGCGGCGCTGATGGCTGCCGCCCTGGCCCTGCCCGGCATTCAGGCCGCGCGAGCGGAAACCGCCCCCGACCGGGGAGTCGTCAGCGTCAAGTTTCTCGACTATCAGGACAGCCAGCCGGGGGCCGACCGCATCCGCGTCACCGCGCCATCGATGTTCTTCCTGGCGCCCTTCGCCGATGGTCGCTGGTCCGCCAGCGGCACCTACACCGTCGACGCGATTTCCGGCGCCTCGCCGGCATTCCACACGCGGGCACTGACACGGATGCGTGACGATCGCCACGCCTACAACGGCGGCGTCACCCGCTATTTCCAGGACGGTACCCTCACGCTAGGCGCCGCCTACTCACGCGAGTCCGACTATCTTTCCCGCGGCTTCTCGCTGCAGGGAACACACTCCAGCGAAGACAAGAATACGAGCTTCAATCTCGGCGTCGCCATGTACAACGACGAGATCAATCCGACCAACCGCATCGTCCGCCACGAGACCAAGCAGGTCGCCGAATACCTGGCAGGAGTGACGCAGATACTGACGCCGTACGACATCGTTCAGGCCGAAATCGGCACCTCGCGCGGCCGCGGCTATTTCTCTGACCCCTACAAAACCTTCGACCAGCGACCCCGCCGCCACGACCACGCAACCGTCCTGGCACGCTGGAATCACCACTTCAGCGGGGCCGGCGGTACCAGCCGCCTCTCCTACCGCTACTACAACGACAACTACGGCATCATCGCCCACACCGCCGAGGCGGAGTACGTGCAGCCCCTACCGGGCGGCTGGACGCTGCAACCCTCGCTGCGGCTTTACACCCAAAAGGCGGCGACGTTCTACGTCGAAGTGGACCCGGCGCGCGGGGACGGCATCACCTTTCCATCAGCCGCGGCCCTGTACAACTCCCGCGACCAGCGGCTCTCCGCCTTTGGCGCAGCCACCCTCGGCCTCAAGGTGGTCAAAGATTTCGGACCGGACTGGAGCTTAGACGTGAAGTACGAACGCTATGAGCAACGCTCGGAGTGGGCGCGGAACGCCCAGGGGAGCTACGGGCTGGCGCCGTTCCAGTTTCGCGCCGTGCAGTTCGGCATCACTCACCGCTTCTGATTTCAGTGGCGCCGATGGTTGAACCGCCTACCTCCGCCTCACGCCTGTTTCGCAAGACCTTCCGGGCCATGGCCTGCCCCTGTGAAATCGTCATCGACGGCAGCGACCCAGCGGCGGCCGCCCAATTGATCGACGCGGCCATCGGCGAAGTACTGCGCATCGAGTACAAGTATTCCCGCTACCGTGCCGACAGCCTCCTGTCGCGGATCAACAGCGCCGCCGGCACGGACTGGGTCGAATCCGACGAGGAGACCGACGGCTTGCTCGACTATGCAAATGTCTTGTACACGGAAAGCCGCGGACTGTTCGACATCACTTCAGGCGTGCTGCGCCGCGTCTGGGATTTCAAGGCGGGCGTGCTGCCCGCCGCCGCCGCGCTGGCGGACACGCTCAAGCTAATCGGCTGGCCGCGGGTCGAACGCAGCGCGCGGCGGGTGCGCCTGCCGGTAGCCGGCATGGAATTGGATTTCGGCGGCTTCGGCAAGGAATACGCCGTCGATCGGGCGGCGGCAATGCTCGAGCTGCAAGGCATTCGCCACGGCTATGTAAACCTTGGCGGCGATATGCGCATCCTGGGCCCCAAGCTGGATGACACTGCTTGGCTCATGGGCATACAGCATCCGCGGCAGCAAGGGGTGCTGTGCGCCCGGCTGCCGCTGCTGCAGGGCGCCTTGGCCACCAGCGGCGACTACGAGCGTTTTTTTGAACAGGACGGCGTTCGCTACTGCCACGTACTCAATCCGCAGACCGGCTGGCCGGCGCGGTATTGGCAGTCGATCAGCGTGACGGCGCCGTCGGCCTTGGTAGCCGGCAGCATCACCACGATAGCGATGTTGCAAGAGGCACAAGCGGCGGCCTACCTTGAAAGCAGCGGCTTCGGCTATCTTGCGATCGACCAGCACGGCACCTACCATACGAAGGGGGCCGACCGGCAGCCGAGTGGGTGATTTGTCGCGAGGCGCCTGCTTTTCTTGAGTGGGGGTCGGTCATGAGCGTGGTCAACGGAACGTCAGGCAACGATACGTTCACGCCCGGGCAATTCGACCTCTTGGTCAATTACAACGGTTCCGGCGGCAGCGACAAGCTTTTCGTCACGGCCAATACGGCCAAATCCCAGTATTCGATCACCCAGCACGGCAGCGACATCTGGGTCGACTCCGTCTCCGCCGCCAGCGGCGTCCACTGGGTGCTGAACAATGTTGAGGAAATCAATTTCGCCATCGGCGGCATCGTCGACCTGACCGCCCTGTTCCCGACCGCGACATTCTCCTCCGCAGCCCCCGACAACTCGGGCTCGAACACCGGCAACACCGGGTCGACGACACCCTCCACGCCGCCAGCCGACACCACGCCGCCGAACGCCATCAGCTTCAGCCCTGCCGGCCAATCCAGCAGCGTCGACGTCGGCAGCAACATCGTCATCACCTTCAACGAATCCATCAAGCTGGGAACCGGATCAATCATTCTCAGAAACGCCGCCGGCACCGTCGTCGAAAGCTACGACCCGGCTGCCTCCAGTCATCCGAACCTTTCCATCTCCGGCACGGCATTGACCATCGACCCCAGCAGCGCACTTGATTTCAGCGCTACCTATTCCGTCGAACTGAGTGCCGGCAGCATTCAGGATTTGGCAGGTAACGCCTATGCCGGCAGCAGCGGCTACCAATTTACGACCGCGGCGCTGCCCGTACTCAGCGGCACCAAGGCTAGCGACACGCTGAATGACAACGGCCTTCCACGGCAGCTCGTTGGCGGCTTGGGCAACGATGTCTATCTGGTCGGCAATGCCGCCGACTTGGTGGTGGAAAACGCCAACCAGGGAATCGACACGGTGAAGTCCAGCGTGAGTTTCACGCTGCCAGCGAACGTGGAAAAACTGATTTTGACGGGCAGCGCGGACATCAACGCCACCGGGAACGACGCGAACAACATCCTCAGCGGAAACAGCGGCGCCAATATCCTGAACGGCATGGCGGGAACGGACACCTTGATCGGCGGCGGCGGCAACGACGTCTATGTGGTGGACCTGATCAAGCAGGGTACCGTCGCCAAGTTGCAGGATCAGGTGGTGGAGGCGGCGAACGGCGGCACGGACACGCTGCAATTGCAAAGCGCCACGCTGAATCTGGTGGTCGCCACCACCCTGACGATTCCGGTCAACGTCGAAAACCTGGACGCCTCCAATACCGGCTCGACCCTGCTCAATCTGAACGGCAATGGGTTGAGCAATACGCTGACCGGCAACGCGGCGGCAAATGTGTTGAACGGTGGTGCCGGCAAGGGCACGGCCGACTCGCTGATCGGCGGTGGCGGCGACGACACCTATGTGGTCAACAGCGTCAATGACAAGGTAATCGAGCAATCCGGCGGCGGGACCGATCTGGTCCGGGTGAATCTGGCCACCGCCGGCAGCACCTACATGCTGGCCGACAACGTCGAAAACGGCAGGGTCGTTTCAACCGCGGCAATCAATCTGACCGGCAATGCGCTGGACAACACGCTGATCGGCAACGCCGCCGCGAATACGCTGGACGGCGGCGGCGGACATGACACCCTGACCGGCGGCGCCGGTCGCGACCTGTTCGTTTTTCACGCCCTCCCCGGCAGCGACAACTCGGTCGTGGTTACCGATTTCTTGCACCATGGAGATCATGTCGATCTCGACCCCGCGGTCTTCGGCGCCCTGTTCAACGCCGACGGCTCGCTGAAAGCGGCGGAGTTCAGTTCCGGCACCAGCCTGGCCGCCGCGCAGGCGGGTAATTCGGCGGCCCATCTGCTCTATGACGCCAAGACGGGCAATCTGTATTTCGATGCCGATGCCGGCGGCGCGACGGCAGCAGTGCAGATCGCCCAATTCGGCCTCACCGTGCATTCGGCACTGGATGCGCTCGATTTCCATCACTATTGAGCGGAAGTCAGCGCAGCACGGACTCCTTGGTGAAGGCTTGGCCTGCAGTCGAACCCGGCCTGTTAGCAGGCAGGCGCCTGGCCGGCGGGGGTAGGCCCCATGGGAGTAGAATCGCGCCCTCACTCGATTCCCACAAGCATTCCCCCCATGAGCGACATCAGCCCGATCCACGAAATCATTGCCGAAATCAGCGCCGGCCGGATGGTGATTCTGGTCGACGAAGAAGACCGCGAAAACGAGGGCGATCTGGTGCTGGCGGCGGACCAGGTAACGCCGGAAGCGATCAACTTCATGGCCAAGTTCGGCCGCGGCCTGATCTGCCTGACCCTGACCCAGGAACGCTGCAAGCAGCTCGACCTGCCGCTGATGGTGCAGGACAACCGCACCCCCCATGGCACCGCCTTCACCATGTCGATCGAGGCCGCCGAGGGCGTCACCACCGGCATTTCGGCCCATGACCGGTCGCGCACGGTGCAGGCGGCGGTGGCGAAGAACGCCCGCCCCTCGGATATCGTCCAGCCCGGCCATATCTTTCCGCTGATGGCGCAGAACGGCGGCGTGCTGGTGCGCGCCGGCCATACCGAGGCCGGCTGCGATCTGTCGCGCCTGGCCGGACGCGAACCCGCGGCGGTGATCTGCGAAATCATGAACGACGACGGCTCGATGGCGCGCCTGCCGGAGTTGATCGAGTTCGGCAAGCAGCATGGCCTGAAGATCGGCACCATCCGCGACCTGATCCACTACCGCAACGCCACCGAGAAGCTGGTGGAGCGCGTCGCCAGCCGCACGGTGCGCGGCTCCCACGGCGAGTTCCAGTTGCACGCCTATCTGGAGAAGACCAGCGACGAGTTGCACTTCGCCCTGGTCCGCGGCGAGATCACGCCTGGTGACGAAGTGCTGGTGCGGGTGCACCAGCCCCTGTCGATCCTCGACTTCATCGATTTCCACGGCCTCACCTATTCATTCAGCATCGACCAGGCGATGTCCATCCTGGCCGATGCCGACAAGGGCGTGCTGATCCTGTTGCAGCGCAAGGACATCAACCGCGCCATGGTCGCCGCTCTGACCAGCCGCGACGAGACTCCCGGCGCCCGCTGGGACAACCGCCTGTTCGGTACCGGCGCGCAAATCCTGCTCGACCTCGGCGTCACCAAGATGCGCCTGATGGGCCGCCAGCAGCGCCTGCCCAGCATGGCCGGTTTCGGCCTGGAAGTGACCGGCTACCTGACGCCGGAAGACATCAAATAAGGAACGCCCCATGGCCCGCAAGGACTTCAAGGAACTCGACCCCCAATACCGCGCCGACGGCCTGCGCTTCGGCATCGCCATGAGCCGCTTCAACGAGGAGATCGGTGACGGCCTGCTCTCCGGCGCCAGCGAGGAATTGGCCAAGCTCGGCGCCAAGGCCGAGGACGTCACCCTGGTCACCGTGCCCGGCGCCCTGGAATTGCCTCTGGCCTTGCTGGCCATGGCCAAGAGCGGCCGCTTCGATGCGCTGATCGCTCTGGGTTGCGTAATCCGCGGCGAGACCTATCACTTCGAAATTGTTTCCAACGAATCATCCCGCGGCATCAGCGAAGTCCAACTGGATACCGGCATCCCCGTCGCCAACGCCGTGCTCACCACAGAGAACGACGATCAGGCGCGGGCGCGCATGGCGCAGAAGGGCCGCGAGGCGGCTCAGTGTGCGGTGGAGATGGTTCATCTGCTGAAGGCGTTCAAATGAGTGCAAGTAAATCCGGCCGCCATCGGGCCCGAGAATTCGTCGTCCAGGGCCTCTACCAATGGCAGGTGGGCGGCCAGGACGAGGCCGCGATCCAGGTCCAGACCGAGTCCGTGCCGGGCTTCGCCAAGGCCGACGCCGACCTGTTCAAGTCCCTGTTGGCGGAAACCCTGGAAGATGCCGATGCCCTGCGCGAAAGCCTGTCGGCCTTCATCAGCCGCCCCTGGCAGGAAGTCTCGCCGATCGAGCGCGGCATCCTGCTGCTGGCCGCCTGCGAACTGAAGCACCACATCGAGACCCCCTACCGGGTCGTGATCAACGAGGCCATCGAGCTGGCCAAGACCTTCGGCGGCACCGACGGCCACAAGTTCATCAACGGCGTGCTGGACAAGGTGGCCCCCACGTTGCGGCCGGACGAATCCAAGCATTGAGTCGCTGACGGCGGACATGCCCTCCGAGTTCGCCCTGATCGACCGCCACTTCAAGGGCCCGCTGACCCACACCCTGCTCGGCCCCGGCGACGATTGCGCCCTGATCGCGCCTACGCCGGGCATGGCCCTGGCGATCTCCTCCGACATGCTGGTGGCCGGCACGCATTTCCTGGCCGACACCGATCCCGCAGACCTGGGCTGGAAGACCCTGGCGGTGAATGTCTCCGACCTGGCGGCGATGGGCGCCCAGCCCCGCTGGGCCACCCTGGCGATCAGCCTGCCGGCACCCGACGAGGCATGGCTGGCGGCCTTCGGCGACGGTTTCTTCGCCTGCGCCACGGCCTTCGGCGTGGACCTGATCGGCGGCGACACCACCCGCGGCCCGCTCAACCTGTGCGTCACCATCTTCGGCGAGACCGCACCACAGGCGGCCCTGCGCCGCGACGGCGCCCAGCCCGGGGATGAAATTTGGGTCTCCGGCACCCTCGGCCTGGCGGCGCTGGGCCTGGCCCACCTGCAAGGGCGCTGCACCCTGGCCGACCCCGCGCCCTGCATCACCTCCCTGCAAAGGCCACAACCCCGGGTGGCTCTCGGCCTCGCCCTGCGCGGTCTGGCCAGCGCCTGCATCGACGTCTCCGACGGCCTGCTGGCCGACCTGGGCCACATCTTGGAACAATCCGGCCTCGCAGCCGCCCTGGATTTCGCTGCCCTGCCCACTGCCGCCCTGAACTGCGGCGCCCCGGCCGAACTGGCGCGGGATTGCCTGCTGGCCGGCGGCGACGATTACGAGTTGTGTTTCACCGCCCCAGCGGCCCATCATGCAACCATCGCCGCCCTCGGCACGCTGGCCTGCATCGGCCGCATCACCACCGGCCCGGCCGGACAGATCACCCTGCTCGACGCAGCGGGCCAGGCCCTGCCCACCGCCCGCCGCGGCTACGATCATTTCGGATAGACCCATGGCCAAACTGCCCCCGCCCCCCATCAACTTCCTCCTCTCCGACCCGGCCCATTTCATCGCCTGCGGCTGCGGCAGCGGCCGCTCGGTATTCGCCCCGGGCACCGCCGGCACGGCCTTCGCCTGGGCCGCCTATCCGCTGATGCGAATCATCTTCCCCGGCGACCTGATGTTCGCCCTGGCCCTACTGGTGCTGTTCGTGCTGGGGGTGATCGTTTGCGACATCACCGGCCGCCACCTCGGCGTGGCGGATCATGGCGCCATCGTCTGGGACGAGATCGTGCCCTTCTGGGGGGTACTGCTGTTCCTCCCCCCCAGCCTGCTGCCCTCACCCCACGGCTGGTATTTCTCCTGGGGGGCGCTGGCCTGGCAGGGCATCGCCTTCCTGCTGTTCCGCTTTTTCGACATCGTCAAACCGCCGCCGGCCAACTGGTTCGACAACAACATCAAGAAC
>DATDMT010000298.1:0-5352 GCA_036518635.1 Rhodocyclaceae bacterium
ATCGCCGCCAAGACCGGCGCCACCCTGGTCCCGGTGCGCCTCGATGGCCCGGCCCGGAGCTACTTCTCGCGGCTCACTGGCGAGCATCCGCGCTACCTGTTTCCCAAGGTGGTGATCTCGGTGCAGCCCGCCACCACGCTGGCCATGCCCGAGGCGCCCAGCGCCAAGCTGCGCCGCCACAAGGCCGGCGAGGCGCTGCGGCGGATCATGCAGGAAATGCTGTTCGCCACCCGGGCGCCCCAGACCCTGTTCGACGCCCTGATGGAAGCCTCCGCCCACTTCGGCCGCCAGCGCCGGATGGTGGAGGACGTGAAGGGCATCGAGTACAGCTACGGCGATCTGCAACGCATGGTGCTGATGCTCGGCCGCCTCGCCTCGCGCCTGGCCGAGCCGGGCGAACGCATCGGCCTGCTGCTGCCCAACCTGGCGCCGACCCTGGGCCTGCTGATCGGCCTGTCCACCTATCAACGGGTGCCGGCCATGCTCAACTACACCGCCGGCACCGAGGGCATGCAGAACGCCTGCATCGCCGCCGGCATCAAGACCATCGTCACCTCCCGCGCCTTCCTCGAACAGGGCAAGCTGGTGGACAAGGTGAACGCCGTGCAGAACGTCCGCATCGTCTATCTGGAAGACCTGCGGGAACAGGTGACGCTGGCCGACAAGCTGTGGTGGATCGGCTACGCCCGCTGGTGGCCCCGCTGCGCCGGCCGCCATGGCGGCAGTCACGCCAACTCGCCGGAAGACAGCGCCGTGGTGTTGTTCACTTCCGGCTCCGAGGGCAAGCCCAAGGGCGTCGTGCTGTCGCACCGGGCGATCCTCGCCAACATCGCCCAGATCCGCGCCATCGTCGACTTCAACGTCGAGGACAAAATGCTGAACGCATTGCCGATGTTCCACTCCTTCGGCCTCACCGCCGGCTGCCTGCTACCGCTGATGACCGGCACCCGGCTGTTCCTCTACCCCTCGCCGCTGCACTACCGGGTGATCCCCGAACTGGCCTACGACCGCGCCTGCTCGATCCTCCTCGGCACCAGCACCTTCCTCGGCCACTATGGCAAGTTCGCCCACCCCTACGATTTCTTCCGCCTGCGCTACGTCATCGCCGGCGCCGAAAAGCTGTCGCCGACGGTCAAGGAACTCTGGTTCGAGAAGTTCGGCCTGCGCATCTACGAAGGCTACGGCGCCACCGAGACCGCGCCGGTGCTGGCGGTGAACAACCCGATGGCCAGCCGCAGCGGCACCGTCGGCCAACTGCTGCCGGGCATCCAGCACAAGCTGATCCCGGTGCCGGGCATAGCCCGCGGCGGGCTGCTCCACGTCAAGGGCCCGAATGTCATGAGCGGCTACTACCGCTACGACCACCCCGGCGTCATCGAGCCGCCCCATTCCGACGCAGGCCCCGGCTGGTATGACACCGGCGACGTGGTGGAGCTGGACGAGGACGGCTTCGTCCGCATCCTCGGCCGCGTCAAGCGCTTCGCCAAGGTGGCCGGCGAGATGATCTCCCTCGAAGTGGTGGAAAAGATCGCCCTCACCGCCAGCCCCGACAAGATGCATGCGGCATCGAGCCAGCCGGACGCGGCCCGGGGCGAAGCCCTGGTGCTGTTCACCACCGACAAGGCCCTGGCCCGGGACCAACTGCAGGCCGCCGCCCGCCAGCTCGGCAGCCCGGAACTGGCGGTGCCGCGCAAGATCGTCCAGGTGGATGCCCTGCCCCTGCTAGGCACCGGCAAGACCGATTACGTCACCTTGAAGCAGATGGCGGAAGCCGCCTGAAACGGAGCGCAAGAATGGATTCGAACACGCTGCAAACCCTGCCCTCGCCCCGGGACGGCGACGTGATCTTCTCGCGCATCCCCAACCTGCTCTACCGCAAGGTGGCCGAGGCCACCGGCTCCCCTACCTCCCATGTCGGCATCCTGTTCGGCGACGGCCAAGGCGGCTGGCTGGTGGCCGAGAGCAAGGTGCCCTTCGCCCGCTACTCGACGCTGCAGAACTTCCTCTCCCGCTCCGCCGGCGGCTGGCATGTGATCCGCCGCCCTCGCCAAGGACTGACCGAGGGCCAAGTCGCGGCCCTGCGCGCCGCTTGCGACGCCCGGATCGGAACCCTCTATCACAGCGGCTTCCGCTACGAATCCCGCCGCACCTTCTGTTCCAAGTTCGTGCACGAGGTGTACCGCGAAGCCCTGGGCATCGAGGTCGGCCGCATCGAGACCTTCGCCGAACTGCTGGCGCAACAACCGGCCACGGCCCTGGCCTTCTGGAAGATCTGGTTCTTCGGCCGCATCCCCTGGCAGCGAACCACCGTCACCCCGGCCAGCCAGCTAGTCTGCGGCAATCTGGAAACCGTATGGGTATCACACCCTCAGGATCAGGCTGTCCCCTTGCCTCGGACTCAAGCGCTGGCAAGCGTGGCGCGATAAAGCAAAGCGCCAACGCGCGGGATCAGCCCTTCAACCGGGCAAGGATGCCGTCGAGCTGATCCAGGCTGCCGAAGCGGATCGATAGGCTGCCGACGCCCTTGCGGTTGGCGGCGATCTTGACGGTGGCGCCGAGGGAATCGGACAGGTCTTCCTCCAGCCGCAGCAGGTCCCGGTCCGGGGCCGGGGTGACCTTGTGGGTCGCGGGATTCAGTTCGCGGTTGACGATGCGTTCGGTCTCCCGCACCGAGTGGCCCTTGTCCACGATCAACGCGGCGATGCGGCCCTGCTCGGACTTGGGCAGGGGCAGCAGGGCGCGGGCGTGGCCCATTTCGATGTCGCCGGCCATCAGCATGTCCTGGGCCGGCTTGGCCAGTTGCAAAAGGCGCAGCAGGTTCGAGGCGGCGGGGCGGGAGCGGCCGACGGCGTCGGCGGCCTGCTGGTGGGTCATGCCGAATTCGTCGATCAGGCGCTGCAGGCCGGCGGCCTCTTCCAGGGGGTTCAGGTCCTCGCGCTGGATGTTCTCGATCAGCGACATGGCCAGTACGGCGTCGTCGGGAATGTCGCGGATCAGCACCGGGACTTCGGTCAGGCCGGCGATCTGAGAGGCGCGCCAGCGTCGTTCGCCGGCGATGATCTCGTAGCGGTCCTGGCCGTCGGCCTTGGCGATGGAGCGCACCGAGATCGGCTGGATCAGGCCCTGGGCCTTGATCGAGGCCGCCAATTCCTCCAGGGAGCCGGGGTCCATGCGGGTCCGCGGCTGGTATTTGCCGGGCTGCAGGGCGGTGACCGGCAGGGTTTCCTGGCGGGCGGATTCCGGGCTGTTGTTGGCGGCCAGCAGGGCGTCGAGCCCGCGGCCGAGGCCCTTCAATTTCGGCGGATTCATCAGAGCTTCTCCCAATCCTTGACGCGTTGAATCATTTCCTCGGCGAAGGCCAGATAGGCCTGGGCGCCCTTGGCGGCCTTGTCGAACAGCACCCCGGGCACGCCATAGCTGGGCGCCTCGGCCAGGCGCACATTGCGCGGCACCAGGGTCTTGAACACCTTGTCGCCGAAGTGCTGCTCTAGCTGGTCGGAGACCTGTTTGGAGAGGGTGCTGCGCGGGTCGAACATCACCCGCAACAGGCCGATGATCTTCAGGTCCTTGTTCAGGTGGGCGTGCACCTTCTTGATGGTGTTCACCAGATCGGACAGGCCCTCCAGCGCGTAATACTCACATTGCATAGGAATGATGACGCCGTGGGCAGCACAGAGGCCGTTCAGGGTCAGCATCGACAGGGAGGGCGGGCAGTCGATCAGGACGAAGTCATAGTCGTCGGCATGGCCGGCCAGGGCGCGCTTCAGGCGCACCTCACGAGCCTCCACGTCCACCAGCTCGACTTCGGCGCCGGCCAGATCGCGGTTGGCCGGCAGCACGTCGTACTTACCGGAGGGCGACGGCGCGCGGGATTCGGCCAGGGAGGCGAGGCCCAGCAACACCTGGTACACGGAGTTGGGCAGGCTGCGCTTATCCACCCCGCTACCCATGGTGGCGTTGCCCTGGGGGTCCAGGTCCACCAGCAGGGTGCGTTGGCCGTGCTGGGCCAGGGCGGCCGCCAGATTGACGCTGGTGGTGGTCTTGCCCACCCCGCCCTTCTGGTTGGCAATTGCAAAAATGTGCATCACTCCCCTACCTTTCCAAAACCATCAAATGCCGCTTTGCGTCCAGCGCTGGGACGTGTAATTCGTGGCTCGCCGCGAGGCGCCAGGGCGCGGGCAGGCGGGCGATTTCTTCTGTCGGAAACTCCCCCTTCATCGCCAGCAGGCGACCGCCGGGTTTTACCAGATGGCCGGCCAGATTGGCAAAGTCCGCCAGTTCGGCGAAGGCGCGGGAGGTGACGGCGTCGAAGCTGCCCTGCAGTTGTTCGACCCGGCCCTTGTGCACGCGGAAGTTGGCTAGGCCCAGGTGGATCCGCGCCTGCTGCTGGAAGGTCGCCTTCTTTTCCACAGTCTCCACCGATGTGATGGCGATTTGGGGACAGGCGATGGCGATGGGGATGCCCGGCAGGCCGCCGCCGCTGCCGATGTCGGCCAGGGTCGCGACGCCGTCCAGGTAGGGCGCCAGAGTCAGGGAGTCGAGCAGGTGATGGCTGACCATCTCGTCTTCGCGGCGGATGGCGGTCAGGTTGTAGGTGCGGTTCCACTTGGCTAGTAGGGCGAGGAAATCCAGCAGCTTGGCCTCGGCCCCTTCGGGCAGATCGAGGCCGAGGGAAACAATGCCCCGGTGCAATTGATCTGCGGCGCTCACGCGGCTTTTCCGGAAGTGCGGCGCTTCAGATGCACCAGCAGCAAGGAGATCGCCGCCGGGGTGACGCCCTGGATGCGGGAGGCCTGGCCCAGGGTTTCCGGCTTATGCTGGGCCAGCTTCTGCCGCACCTCGATGGACAGGCCGTGGACCTCGCTGAAATCCATGTCCGGCGGCAGGCGCAGGTTCTCGCTGGCGCGGGCCTTTTCGACCTCGTCCAGTTGGCGGTCGATGTAGCCCTGGTACTTGGCCTGGATGTCCACCTGCTCGATCACCTGGTGATCGGTCATGCCCTCCCCCGCCCCCGGCAGGGTCAGCAGATTTTGGTAGCCGATCTCGGGCCGGCGCAGCAGATCGAAGAGGGAATACTCCCGCTCCATGGGCTTGCCCAGCACCCGCTCGGCCTCGCCCAGGGGCAGTTGCTGGGGCCGCATCCAGGTGGATTTCAGGCGCTGGACCTCGGCGGCGATGGCGTCGCGCTTGCGGTTGAAGGCGTCCCAGCGAATGTCGTCCACCAGGCCAAGCTCCCGGCCGACCTCGGTCAGGCGCAGGTCGGCGTTGTCCTCCCGCAGGGACAGGCGGTACTCGGCGCGGCTGGTGAACATCCGGTAGGGCTCGGCGACGCCGCGGGTGATCAGGTCGTCC
>DATDMT010000299.1:0-7377 GCA_036518635.1 Rhodocyclaceae bacterium
TTCGCCCGCTTCGTCTGGCTGCAGATTTTCCAGTACAGCTACTACAAGACCCGCGCCGAGGAGAACCGCATCTCCCTGGTGCCCATCGTCCCCAACCGGGGACTGATCGTGGACCGCAACGGTGTCGTGTTGGCGCGCAACTATTCCGCCTACACGCTGGAAATCACCCCCGCCAAGGCCGGCAACCTGGAAACCACCATCGATGAGCTGGCCAAGATCATCGACATCCAGGCCAAGGATCGCAAGCGCTTCAAGCGCCTGATGGAGGAGTCGAAGAATTTCGAATCTCTGCCGATCCGCAACCGCCTGACCGACGAGGAAGTCGCCAAGTTCATCGCCCACCGCTTCCGTTTCCCCGGCGTGGACATCAAGGCCCGTCTGTTCCGCCAGTACCCCTTTGGCGCCTATGCCGCCCACCTGCTGGGCTATATCGGCCGGGTCACCGACCGGGACCTGGAAAAGATCGAGGACAAGAACCAGGACGACAACTATCGTGGCACCGAACACTTCGGCAAGACCGGCCTGGAACAGCACTACGAATTCGATCTGCACGGCGTCACCGGCTTCGAGCAGGTGGAGGTGGATGCCGGCGGCCGCGCCGTGCGCACTCTGTCGCGGGTGCCAGCGGTGGCCGGCAACAACCTGTCGCTGACCATCGACGCCAAATTGCAGGAGGTGGTGGAAAAGGCCTTCGGCAGCAACCGGGGTTCCCTGGTGGCGATCGAGCCCTCCACCGGCGGCATCCTGGCCCTGGTGTCGATGCCCAACTACGACCCGAACCTGTTCGTGGACGGCATCGATAGCCAGAGCTGGCAGGAACTCAACGATTCGCCGGAAAAGCCGATGGTGAACCGGGCCCTCAACGGCGCCTATCCGCCGGGCTCCACCTTCAAGCCCTATATGGCCCTGGCGGCGCTGACCTATGGCAAGCGCACACCGGAGCAGACCATCTTCGATCCGGGCTTCTACAATTTCGGCGGCCACCAGTTCCGCGACGACAAGAAGGGCGGCCACGGTCATGTGAACATGTACGCCTCCATCGTCCAGTCCTGCGATACCTACTACTACATGCTGGCCAACGACTTAGGCATCGACAACATTTCCCGCTTCATGGGCCAGTTCGGCTTCGGCCAGACCACCGGGGTGGACATCGAAGGCGAGTCGAAGGGCGTGCTGCCCTCGCAGGAGTGGAAGAAGGAGCGTTTCAAGAAGCCGGAGCAGCAGAAGTGGTACGCCGGCGAGACCATCTCCATCGGCATCGGCCAGGGCTACAACGCCTACACCCCGATCCAGCTAGCCCAGGCCATGGCTACCCTGGCCAATAACGGCGTGATGTACCGTCCCCACCTGGTCAAGTACATCACCGACACCAAGACCGGCAAGCAGACGCCGGTGGAGCCCCAGCCGATCAAGACCATCCCCCTCAAGCAGTCGGACATCGACGTGATCAAGAACGCCATGGTCGGCGTGAACAAGGAAGGCACCGGCGCCCGCGCCTTCGCCGGTGCCGAGTACGTCGCCGCCGGCAAGACCGGCACGGCGCAGGTGTTCTCCTACAAGGGGGCCGAGCACAAGACCGAGCACATGCAGGCCAATATGCGCGACCACGCCCTGTTCATCGCCTTCGCCCCCGCCGACAAGCCCACCATCGCCATCGCCATCCTGGTCGAGAACGGCGGTTTCGGCGCCCAGGCGGCGGCCCCCATCGCCCGCCAGGTGTTCGACTACTACCTGCTCGGCAAGCTGCCCAAGGAGCCGGCCAAGATCGACGAAGGCGCCGTCGAGGAGGACGAGTGATGCTGCGCAATCTCTGGCAACGCTTCGTCGCCCCGATCGATCCGCCGCTGATGACCATTTCCGCCTGCCTGATGGGCGTCGCCCTGCTGGTGCTGGGCAGCGCCTCGCCGGAGCGGCTGACTTCCCAGGCGATGAACATCCTCGCCGCCTTCGTCGTCATGCGCGTCGCCGCCCAGACCCCGCCGCAGCGGCTGATGCACCTGGCGGTGCCGATGTACGTGCTCGGCGTGCTGCTGCTGATCGCCGTGGCCCTGGTGGGCGACGTTTCCAAGGGGGCGCGGCGCTGGCTCAACGTCGGCGTGCGGATTCAGCCCTCGGAGTTGATGAAAATCGCCATGCCGCTGATGCTGGCCTGGTACTTCCAGAAGCGCGAAGTCGCCATCGGCCTGCGCGACTACGTGGTCTCCGCCCTGCTGTTGCTGGTGCCGGTGGCGCTGATCGCCAAGCAGCCGGACCTGGGCACCGCGATCCTGGTGCTGGCCGCCGGTTTCTACGTGATCTTCTTCGCCGGCTTGTCGTGGAAGGTGATGATCGGTCTGCTGATCGCCGCCGGCGGTGCTGCGCCATTTGCCTGGTCGCGGATGCACGACTATCAGCGGGCGCGCATCCTGACCCTGTTCGATCCGGAATCCGACCCGCTGGGCAAGGGCTTCCACATCATCCAATCGACCATCGCCATCGGCTCCGGCGGCATTTTCGGCAAGGGCTGGGGCCAAGGCACCCAGGCCCAACTGGAGTTCATTCCCGAGCGCCACACCGACTTCATCTTCGCCGTGATGTCCGAAGAGTTCGGCCTGGTCGGCGATCTGGTGCTGCTGACCATCTATTCGCTGCTGATCGGCCGCGGCCTGATGATCGCCGCCAATGCCCCGACCCTGTTCACCCGCCTGCTGGCCGGCGCCATCACCCTGATCTTCTTCACCTATGCCTTCGTCAACATGGGCATGGTCAGCGGCATCCTGCCGGTGGTGGGGGTGCCCCTGCCCTTCGTCAGCTACGGCGGCACCGCGCTGGTGACGTTATTCCTCGGCATCGGCATCCTGATGAGCATCCATAAGAACCGGATGCTGGTTCAAAAGTGATGAATACCGGGAATGGGCGATGGGGAATGAGGAAGTGGCGCGCAGCGCGCTGGCTAACGGTTTTCCCCATTCCCCATCTCTCATTCCTCATCCCCCTGCTTCTCACCGCTTGCGGCAGCCAGATATCGCGTCCCGTTCCAGATCAGCGGGAGGCCGCGCCGGTTGCCGCCAAGAAGCCGGAGGCCAAGACCCCCGGCGTCGTGCTCAAGCGCGGCGGCGGCTTCTATCAGGACGACGGCCCCGGCGACAATCCGCCGCCGAATATGGAAGCGATTCCCGATGCGGTGCCAAAGAACGAGCCGCTGCACAAGTTCGCCAACAATCCCTACTCGGTGCTCGGCCGCGACTACGTGCCGCAGCGGCGCCCCGGCAACTACCGCGAGAGCGGCGTCGCCAGTTGGTATGGCAAGAAATTTCACGGCCAGAAAACCTCCAGCGGCGAGACCTACGATATGTACGGCATGACCGCCGCCCATCCCACCCTGCCGATCCCCTCCTACGCCCGGGTGAGTAATCCGGCCAACGGCAAGACCGTGGTGGTGCGGGTCAACGACCGTGGCCCGTTTCATACCGGCCGGGTCATCGACCTGTCCTACACCGCCGCCTGGAAGCTGGGTTTGGTCGGCAACGGCAGCGGCCAGGTGACGGTGGAGAGCGTTGTGCCCGGCCAGGAGACCCAGCTAGCCGCCCTGCCCGCCCCGGCGCCAGCGCTACCTGCCCAGGCGAAACCGGCGGCCGCCGAGGTTGCCGCCGCACCGGCCCTGCCCCAGGTCAGCGACGGCCAGGGCGTCTGGCTGCAGCTCGGCGCCTTCGGCAACCGCGACAACGCCGAAGCCCTGAAGGCCCGCATCGGTCGCGAGCTGGGTGGTCTGGCCGAGATGCTGGTGATCCAGAGCACGGACAAGCTGCATCGCCTGCGCCTCGGCCCCTATGCCGATGCCGCCGAGGCCCGGCGCATGGCCGAGCGGGTCGCCGAACAATTGGAATTGAAGCCGGTCGTGGTCAGCCGCTGAGGCGGGCGACTGCTTAATTCTGCGGCAATCCACAACTGGTGCCGCCGGCCCGCCGCGTATAATCTGCGGTTGCCCATTCCTTGTCGTAACCCCATGCGTTTACTGGTTTTTCTGCTGCTTGGCCTGCTCTCCCTGACGGTTCGCGCCCAGGCTGCGCCGCCCCCCGCCCTGGCGGCTTCCGCCTGGATTCTGATGGACTATGCCACCGGCCAGATACTCGCCGAGGGCAATCCGGACCAGCGCCTGGAGCCGGCCTCGCTGACCAAGGTGATGACCACCTACCTGGCCTACAGCGCCCTGCGCCAGGGCCGGCTGAAGCCGGAGCAGTCGGTGGCGATCTCCGAGCGGGCCTGGCGCACCCAGGGTTCGCGCACCTTCCTCGACGTCGGCAAGCAGGCGACGGTGGACGACCTGCTGAAGGGCATGGTGGTCCAGTCCGGCAACGACGCCTCGGTGGCCCTGGCCGAAGCCATGGGCGGCAGCGAGGACGCTTTCGCCGAGATGATGAACCGCGAGGCCGCCCGTCTGGGCCTGAAGGACAGCCACTTCCTCAACGCCAGCGGTTATTTCGACGGCGCCCAGCCGCAGCACTATTCCACCGCCCGCGATCTGGCCAAGCTGGCGGCGGCGCTGATTCGCGACTTTCCCGAATCCCACGCCCTGCACGCCACCAAGGAATACACCTACCACGGCATTCGCCAGCACAACCGCAACCGCCTGCTGTGGCTCGACCCCACCGCCGACGGCTTGAAGACCGGCCATTCCCAGGCCGCCGGCTTCTGCCTGATCGGCACCTCGCTGCGCGGCCCGCGCCGGCTGATCTCGGTGGTGCTGGGCACCGCTTCCGATGAGGTGCGCACCCAGGAGTCGCTGCGCCTGCTGAACTACGGTTTCCAGAATTTCGATGCGGTGCGCCTCTACCAGAAGGACCAGGCCCTGTCGCAACTGAAGGTCTTCAAGGGCGGCCGCAACAGCGTCGGTGCCGGCTTCCTGCAGGACTTCGTGGTTTCCATTCCCGCCGGCACTGACCCCAAGCGCCTCAAGGTGCAGCTCGCCAGCCGTCAGCCGCTGATTGCGCCGGTGACCAAGGGCAGTGTGGTCGGCACCCTCAAGCTGTTTGCCGACGAGCGCCTGCTCGGCGAATACCCGGCCTACGCGCTGGAGGACGTGCCCCTCGCCGGCATCGTCGGTCGCGCCTGGGACAGCGTCAAGCTGTGGTTCCAGTAGCCATGGGCATGGTCTATCTCAATGGCGAACTCGTCCCCGTCGAACAGGCGCGGGTGCCGGTGATGGACCGTGGTTTCCTCTTCGGCGACGGCGTCTACGAAGTCATTCCGGTGTACTCGCGGCAGCCCTTCCGCCTGCCCGAGCATCTTGAGCGCTTGAACCGCAGCCTGGCTGCGGTGCGTATCGCCAACCCGCATTCCGCCGCCGAATGGGCCGAGCTGATCGGTCGTGTCGTGGCGGCCGGCACCAGCGCCGACCAGTCGATCTATCTGCAGGTCACCCGCGGCGCGGCGCCGGTGCGCAACCACGCCTTCCCCAAGGAAGCCACACCGACCGTGTTCATCATGGGCGAGGCCCTCGTGGCGCCGCCGGAAGCCCTGCGCCAGCACGGCGTGGCGGCGATCTCCGCCGCCGACAACCGCTGGCACCGCTGCGACATCAAGGCCATTTCGCTGTTGGCCAACTGCCTGCTGCGGCAACAGGCCATTGACGAGGGCTGCGCCGAGACCGTGCTGTTCCGCGACGGCATCCTCACTGAGGGCGCCGCCGCCAACATCTTCGCGGTGAAAGGCGGCCATCTGCTGGCGCCGCAGAAGAACCACTTGATGCTGCCCGGCATCACCTACGACGTGGTGCTGGAGCTGGCGGCCCGCCACGGCCTGCGCTACGAAGTGCGCGATATTCTAGAAGCTGAGGTGCGTGGGGCCGACGAGCTCTGGCTGACCTCCTCGACCAAGGAAGTGCTGCCCATCGTCAGCCTTGACGGCCGGCCCATTGGAACGGGCCATCCCGGCCCCATCTATGGCCGCATGGCCGACTGGTATCGGCAGTTCAAGCAAACGGAGATGCGCGGTGGCTGACGAAACTCTTCTCGAATTTCCCTGCGATTTCCCGATCAAGATCATGGGCGCCACCCGTGACGACTTCGCCCAGGCGATCCTCGAAGTGGTGATCCGCCACGATCCCGGCTTCGACGCCGCGAGCATGGAAATGCGCCCCTCCAAGGCCGGCAACTACCTGTCGCTGACCTGCACCGTGCGCGCCACCTCCAAGGCGCAGCTCGACGCCCTGTACCGCGAGCTGACCGGTCACCCCTTCGTCAAAGTCGTGCTGTGAGCGCACTGGTCGTCAAGCAGCTCGGCACGGTGGACTACGAGCCCACCTGGCGCGCGATGCAGGAATTCACCGCCAGTCGCGACGTCGACACACCGGACGAGATTTGGGTGCTGCAGCATCCGCCGGTCTACACCCTGGGCCAGGCCGGCAAGCCGGAGCATCTGCTGCGCGACGTCGGCATCCCGGTGGTGCCCATCGACCGCGGCGGCCAGATCACCTATCACGGCCCCGGCCAGATCGTCATGTACCTGCTGCTCGACCTGCGTCGCCGCGAGCTCAAAGTGCGCGAGCTGGTCAATCGCATGGAACAGGCCCTGATCGACTGCCTGGCGGAATACGGCGTCAATGCCGAACGCCTGGCCGGTGCCCCCGGCGTCTATGTCGGCGGCGCCAAGATTGCCGCCCTCGGTCTGCGGGTCAAGGGCGGTTGCAGCTTCCATGGCCTGGCCTTGAATGTGGACATGGACCTCAGCCCCTACGACGCCATCAATCCCTGCGGCTACGCCGGCATGGCCGTGGCCCAGTTGCGCGATCAGTGCGGCGAGCGCAATCTGGCGGCGGTGGCGGAACGCCTGCTGCACCACCTGCAACTCCAACTGGACAAGACATCATGAGCGAACGCGGCATCAAGCAACGCGGCGAAGCCAAGACGGCGCGCATCCCGATCAAGATCGTGCCGATCGAGCAGACCCTGAAGAAGCCCGACTGGATCCGCGTCAAGGCCGGCTCCAACGCCAGCCGCTTCGGCGAAGTGAAGCAAATCCTGCGTGAGCACGCCCTGCACACCGTCTGCGAAGAAGCCTCCTGCCCCAACATCGGCGAATGCTTCGGCAAGGGCACGGCCACCTTCATGATCCTCGGCGACATCTGCACCCGCCGCTGCCCCTTCTGCGACGTCGGCCACGGCAAGCCCTTGCCGGTGGACGAGGAAGCCGCCGCCAAGCTCGGCGCGACGATTGCTGCGATGAAGCTGAAGTACGTGGTGATCACCAGCGTGGACCGGGACGACCTGCGCGACGGCGGTGCCCAGCACTTCGTCGACTGCATCAAGGAGACCCGCAGCCGCTCCCCCAGCACCCAGATCGAGGTGCTGGTGCCGGACTTCCGCGGCCGCATGGAGATCGCCCTGGAAATCTTCGACG
>DATDMT010000300.1:0-3172 GCA_036518635.1 Rhodocyclaceae bacterium
GAGCTGTCGGCCCTGATGCTGCGCTTCTTCCCGGCCCTGGCGGCGAAGAACAGCGGCGACATGAAATGGAAGAAATTCTTCTATCGCCAGCTCTGCGAACAGACCGGCCTGCTGATGTGCAAGTCGCCCCATTGCGCCGACTGCAGCGACTACCGGGTGTGCTTTAGCCACGACGGCTGAAGATCACGCTGAACTCAACGCGATAGACGAATCCTCCGCGCTACTTGATCCGGATCATTGGCACAAGAATCGCTATAGTCGAAGATATATAGCGATAATCCTGGCGGACCCGACAAAGCTGTTGCATTTGGGACGAGTCCGGCCAGCGTTATGTAGCAAAGTACACAACGAAACTGAACTGCGCGGAGCATTGCAATGATCACTGCAAGCAATATTCGATTGAGGCCGCCCCCGGGCCATCCCGTCGTCGCCGAGGAAGCATGGCGCCGCGGCCTGCCGTCCGCCTGGCGCGATGCGGTGGTGGCGCCGCTATGGTTCCGCCGCTTCGAGGATTACGAGGCCGCCGCCAGCCGCCGCGTCGGCTACGACGAGGACGGCCTGCCCTGCTGGTGCGACTACCGCTATCGGCTGGAGGCCCTGCGCAGCGACGACGGCGAGGACTTCTACGCCGAAACGCTGTATGCCGAAAGCGGCCGCAGCTGGCGCCTGCGCGACGGCCGCTGGCTGCATTACCGCGAGGTGTTGGGCGAGGAGCGGGAGGGCCGCGGCTTCTTCTGTCTCGGCGAGGAGGCACCGCGATGAGCACGGCGAAACCGCGCCGGCGCAAGCCGCAACCGATGGTCGGCCACATAAGCGTGGACACCGACCTGGGCGCCTTTCTCGGCGACACCCGCATCCGCCTCTTGGAGGCCATCGCCGAGCACGGCTCGATCACCCGTGCCGCCCAGGCCGTGCCGCTGTCCTACAAGGCCGCCTGGGACGCGGTGGATGCGATCAACAACCTGGCGCCCCAGGCCGTGGTGGAACGCAACACCGGCGGCAAGAACGGCGGCGGCACCGCGCTGACCGACTACGGCCGGCGCCTGATCGCCTTCTACCGCGCCCTCGAAGCCGAACACCAGCTCGCCCTGGCGCGCCTCAGCCAGGCCATGGCCGGCAGTGAGAGCGCCGCCAGCGTCGATGAATTCCGTCAACTTGTCAGGAGAATGTCCATGAAGATCAGCGCCCGCAACCAGTTCGCCGGCACCGTCAAATCCATCAAACCCGGGATCGTGGATTGCGAAGTGATCCTGCACCTGGAAGACGGCCTCGACCTGGCCGCCGTGATCACCAAGGAATCGGTGGAAAACCTCGGCCTCGCGGTTGGAGGCGAGGCCCTGGCCTACGTCAAATCCTCGTCGGTGTTGCTGGCGGTGGAGGAAGGCGAGCCCCATATCTCCGCGCGCAACCGCTTCAAGGGCGTGGTGTCGCGGATCAACGACGGCCCGGTGAATACCGAGGTGACCCTGGTGCTCGGCCAGGGTAAGCACGTGCTGACGGCAGTGATCACCCACGACAGCCGCGAGCGCCTTGACCTCCAGGTGGGCAGCAGCGCCTGGGCAGTGTTCAAGGCCCCCAGCGTATTTCTCGCCACCGCCGCCTAGGAGAACGACGATGAATTTCAAATCCTTGCTGCTGGCCCTGCTGTTGGGCACCCTGAGCCAGGCCCATGCCGACGAAGTGCATGTGGCGGTGGCCGCCAATTTCAGCGCGCCGATGCAGTTGATCGCCGCCGACTTCGAGAAGGCCACCGGCCACAGGGCAGTGCCGGTGTTTGGCTCCACCGGCAAGTTCTACGCGCAGATCAAGGCCGGGGCGCCCTTCGAGGTGCTGCTGGCCGCCGACGACGAAACCCCGACGCGGCTGGTGCAGGAAGGCGGCGCCATCGCCGCCAGCCAGTTCACCTACGCCACCGGCCGCCTGGTGCTGTGGTCGCCGAAGCCCGGCTATGTGGACGCCCAGGGCGCGGTGCTGAAGCAGGGCAGCTTCGAGCATATTGCGCTGGCCAATCCCAAGCTGGCGCCCTACGGCCTGGCCGCCAGCGAAGTGCTGAAGGCCCTGGGCCTCGGCGAGGCCTTGCGGCCGAAGCTGGTGCTGGCCGAGAGCATCAGCCAGGCGCAACAGTTCGTCGCCTCGGGCAACGCGCAACTGGGCTTCATCGCCTGGTCGCAACTGCACAAGGACGGCAAGCTGATCGACGGTTCCTGGTGGCTGGTGCCCGCCACGCTGCATGCGCCGCTGCGCCAGGATGCGGTGATCCTCGCCAAGGGCCAGGGCAAGCCGGCCGCCGAGGCGCTGCTGAAGTTCTTGAAGTCGGACAAGGCCAAAGCCGTGATTAAATCCTTCGGCTATGAACTCTGACTGGAAGCCCCATGGCCGCCGATGACTGGTCGGCAATCCTGCTGACGCTGAAGCTGGCCTTCATCGTCACGGTCTTGCTGCTACTGATCGGCACGCCCATCGCCTGGTGGCTGGCGCGTACCCGTTCGGCATGGAAGCGGCCCATCGCCGCCCTGGTGACCCTGCCGATGGTGCTGCCGCCCACCGTGCTGGGCTTCTATCTGCTGGTGGCGATGGGGCCGGAAGCCCCCCTGGGGCGCATCACCCAGGGCCTGGGGCTGGGCCTGCTGCCCTTCACCTTCGCCGGCCTGGTGCTGGCCTCGCTCTTCTATTCCCTGCCCTTCGCCGTGCAGCCGCTGCAGCAGGCCTTCGAGGCCATCGGCGAGCGCCCCTTGGAGGCTGCGGCAACGCTGCGCGCAACGCCGCTGGATACCTTCTTCAGCGTGGTCCTTCCGCTGGCGCGGCCCGGCATCCTGAGCGCGGCGATCATGAGCTTCGCCCACACCATCGGCGAGTTCGGCGTGGTGCTGATGATCGGCGGCAACATCCCGGACAAGACCCGGGTGGTCTCGGTGCAGATCTACGACCACGTCGAGGCCCTGGAGTATGCCCAGAGCCACTGGCTGGCCGGCGGCATGCTCGCCTTCTCGTTTCTGGTGCTGCTGGCAGTCTATGCGCTCAACCCACCGGGCGCGCGCAAGCCATGATCGAAGCCCGCCTGAGTCTCGACCACCCCGGCTTCTCGCTCGACGTCGACCTGGCGCTGCCGGCACGCGGCATCAGCGCCGTCTTCGGCCCGTCCGGCTCGGGCAAGACGACGCTGCTGCGCGCT
>DATDMT010000301.1:0-2637 GCA_036518635.1 Rhodocyclaceae bacterium
TTGGGCCGGTCAAGGCAGCCGATCAGGTTCACCATGGTGGACTTGCCGGAGCCGGAGGGGCCCATGATGGCCAGCCATTCCCCGGGCATGACGGTGAGGGACACGTTGTCCAGCGCGCGAATGACGCCGCCGTTCTCCTCGGCCTTCGCCGGGTAGAGTTTGCTGACGTGTTCCAGTCGGATCATAGCTATTCCCCTCGCAGGATCGTGGCCGGCTGTACCCTCCGCAGCAGGGCCATGGGCAAGGTGGCGGAGAGCAAGGCTACCACAATGCTGCCCAGGAACACGCTGGGAAGGACGGCGAGACGTGGCGAAATTGATGCCTGGAAGTTGGCGCGGCCGATCCAGGCGGCGGCTCCGATGCCGATGGCATAGCCGAGCAGAGCGCCCAGGGCACCGATGGAGGCAGCTTCGGCGGCGAAAAAGCCGCTGATCAGGCGCTCAGAGGCGCCCAGCGCCTTCATGATGGCGAAATCGCGGCGCCGGTCCAGCACCCAGGCGGTCAGGGTGGCCAGCACGCACAAGGCGGCGGTCAGGATGATGAGGGCGGCGGCGATCAGCAGAGTCGAGCGGGTCTTGCCCAGCACACGCCCTTCGGCTTCCATGATCTGGCGCACGGGGCGGACCTCGGCTCCGGGGACGGCGGCGGCGATCTGGCGCATGATGGCAGTGACCTGCGCAGCCGAGCCGCTGGCGGCAATTTCAATGGTCGAAGGCTGCACGCCCGTCCAGGCAGTGAACTCAGATAGCGGCAGGTACACGCGGCTATCTTCGGCGGCGCCCGTGGTGAGAGCGCCGGCGGTGGTGAGGTGAACGGTGCGGCCCTGGAAACTCAGATCGAAGGCTTGGCCGTGTGGGCTGACTGCAGCGGCGGCGCGCGAGCCGACCAGGGCTTGGCCATGGGCGCCGGGCCAGGCGGAAACCGACCACCAGGAGTCGAGGCGGCGCACGCTCTCCATATCAGTGCCGGCGGCGACCACGGGCGAGCCATCGGTGGTGCTGGCCACTACGTAGGCAAAGGGAACCGCAACGCCGCGCCCGGCCAGGGCGGATTGCACGCGCGCCGGCACATCCGCCGGGAGAGGCTGGCCCTGCCTGGCCACCACCACGATGTTGGCGCCGTACTTACGAAATTCCGTGCGCAGCTTGGCTTGCACATCCACATACAAGTTCAGCATGGCGGTGGCGACCGCGGCCGCAACCACCACGGCCAGCAGTGCGGAGAGCGCCCGCCCGCGGCGCACCACCGAGGCGCGCAGCAACATGCGCAGAAACATGCGGTGCTTGTCCGAGCGGCGAGTTGGAGTAGCAGCTCTCAAGTGTCCGCCTTCAGGGCATACACGGGATCGAAGCGCATGGCGCGGAAAATGGCGACCGCGCTGCCCGCGAAGGTCACAACCGTGGCGATGCCCAGAATGATGGGGAAAAGCACCGGCTCCACGTCGATCTGCGAATTGAAAATGCTGTGGCCAATTTCGCGAGCGAGCAGGCTGCCTCCGAAGAAGCCAACAATTCCGCCCAGCAGGGCCAGCAACACCGACTCGGCGAAAAAGACGGAGCCCACCGTAGTATTAGCGGCGCCCAGCGCTTTCATTAGCCCGATCTCGTTGCGGCGCTCAAAAATGGCAGTGGCCATGGCAGCGGAAACAGCCAGGGCCGAAGCCAGCAGCGCGGCCAGCGTGATCAACAGCATCAGGCCTTGGATGCGGGTCAGCACCGTGCCTTCGGTGCTGGCGACCTGGCGGATCGGTTCCACGCGCGCATGGGGGAGCGCCTGCTGCAGAACGTAGGCGATGGATTGCACGTAGGGCGAGCAGGACCACTTTTCCAGCAGCGCCGGAGACATGGTTTTGGGGTCGCGCAGGGCGAGCGCGTCTTCCGGTTTGGTCAGAGCGCTCACATAAACGCGGCGCACGGCACCCGGACGGGCCAGGATTTCCTGGGCCAGGTGCAGCGGCACGACTACCTGATTGTCTTCGGCGCCGCCGGTGGTCAAAATGCCGGTTACGCGTCGGGACTCGCCATTAATCTTGACGCTGTCGCCCGGCTTGCGGCCCAGCCGAGCAGCCAGGTCTGTGCCCAGAAGTATGTCGTCGCTTTGGTCGCTGGGCCAGGCGCCGCTCACCTTCCACCAGGGATTAGTGGCGCGCACGCCGGTGATGAACGATTCGTGGTCGTAGGCAAGTCGCTTGGCAAAGTACGTGCCCAGGACTTCCACCGACTCGGCCTGGGCGCCGGAGCCGAGAGTGGCCCGCACCGTCAGCATGGGGGCGAACCCGACAATGTTGTTTTTCCAGAACGTCCCTTTGATGCGGGGCAGGTCGGCTTCCTTGAGGAAGGCCCCGTCGCTGGGCGGCTTCAGGTCCATGCCGCCGATCTCTACATCCAGCGTATCTGCCTCGGGCGTGATGAGCAGGTTGGCGCCGTAGCTGCGCAGCTCCTGGTTGATCTTATCGCCGATGTTGGTGGCCACGGCGATCATGGCGGTTGCGACCGCCACGCCCAGCGCAATGGCCACGCCGGCCAGCAGTTTGCGCCGCCGCTGGCGCCGAAAGGATTCAAACACCAGGCGGGGAAACATGGGCTATTTCTGGAAGTAGCGGGTTCCCGCCGCCACTTCCGCCTCCGAGATCAGCAC
>DATDMT010000302.1:0-36053 GCA_036518635.1 Rhodocyclaceae bacterium
GCTCTCGCCTTCGCGCACCGCGGCACAGCGTGCCATCGAAAGCGGGCGCGTCAGTTGGCAAGGCCCCCAGGGGCGCGAAGTCGTTGCCAAGCCGGCCCAATTGCTGGCGCCCAATGCGCAACTGTTCGTCGAGACGGATGAGGCCGACCGCTACGTTTCCCGCGGCGGCCTCAAGCTGGCGGGCGCTCTGGCCCATAGTCGAATCGACGTGAGTGGCATGCACTGCCTCGACGTCGGCCAGAGTACCGGCGGTTTTTCCGACTGCCTGCTGCAGGCCGGCGCCACCCATGTGCTGGGGCTGGATGTGGGCCATCAGCAACTGCATCGCAAGTTGCGTGAGGATGCGCGCATTACCTGCATCGAGGGCATCAACGCCCGCAGCATCGACCGCGTCGCCCTCAGCGAGCATTACCCGGCCGACGGCTTTGATCTGATCGTTGCCGACCTGTCCTTCATCTCCCTGACCAAGGTGCTGGCGCAACTGCCGCCCCTGCTCAAGGCCGACGGCCAGATGCTGCTGCTGGTCAAGCCGCAATTCGAAGTGGGCGCCGACAATCTCGGCAAGGGCGGCATCGTCCGCGATCCAGCGCTGTACGCCGTGGTCGAGGCCGACCTGCGTCAAGCCGCGTGCAATTGCGGGCTGACCGTGGTGGACTGGTTCGACAGCCCGATCACCGGCGGCGACGGCAACCGCGAATTTTTTATGTGGACCCGACATGAATCCCATTGAAATCTCCATCGAGTTCTTCCCGCCGCAGACTCCGGAAGGCGTCGACAAGCTGCGCGTCACCCGCGCCGAACTGGCCAAGCTGAATCCCCAGTTCTTCTCCGTTACCTACGGCGCCGGCGGCTCCACCCGCGAACGCACCTTCGCCATCGTCAAGGAGATTGCCGCCGCCGGCACCGAGGCGGCGCCGCATCTGTCCTGCATCGGTTCCTCGGCGGCGAGCATTCGCGAGATCCTCGCCGAATACCGCGCAGCCGGCGTGAACCGCATCGTCGCCCTGCGCGGTGACCTGCCCTCGGGCATGGCCGACCCCGGCGAGTTCCGTTATGCCAATGAGCTGGTGGACTTCATCCGCCGCGAGACCGGCGATCTGTTCCGCATCGAGGTCGCCGCCTATCCCGAGTACCACCCCCAGGCCAAGAGCCCGCGCGACGACCTGCTGGCCTTCCAGCGCAAGATGATCGCCGGCGCCAACTCGGCGATCACCCAGTACTTCTACAACGCCGACGCCTACTTTCGCTTCCTCGACGAGTGTGCCGCCTTGGGCATCACCGCGCCCATTGTTCCCGGCATCATGCCGGTGGCCAGCTTCTCCAAGCTGGCGCGCTTTTCCGACGCCTGCGGCGCCGAGATCCCGCGCTGGATGCGGAAGAAGTTCGAGAGCTTCGGCGACGATGCAGAATCGATCCGTGCCTTCGGCCTCGACGTGGTCACCGGGCTGTGCCAGCGCCTGCTGGCCGGCGGTGCGCCGGGCCTGCACTTCTACTGTATGAACCAGTCTGGCCTGACCAGCGAGATCGTCAAGCGCCTGCGCGCTGCCCCATGAATCTGACCGATTTCGAGATGCATGGCGGCGTTGCCGTCATCACCATGACCAACGCCGCCAAGCACAATGTGCTCAGCAGCGACATGATCGATTGCGTTCTCGCCCGCCTGGCCCAGGCCAACACGGCCAAGGCGCGCTGCGTAATCCTGCGCGCCCAACCCGGTGTGCGCGTCTGGTCCGCCGGCCACGATGTTGCCGAGCTGCCGTCGGCGCATCGCGATCCGCTGGGCTGGAGCGATCCGCTGCGGGTGGTGATCCGCGCCATCGAGGAGTGCCCGGCGCCGGTCATCGCCCAGATCGAGGGCAGCGTCTGGGGTGGTGCCTGCGAGCTGGCCTTTAGCTGTGACATCCTGGTGGCGGCGCCCGAGGTCACCTTCGCCATCACCCCGGCCAAGCTCGGCATCCCCTACAACATCAGCGGCCTGCTGACCTTCACCAACACCATGAACCTGCATGTGGTGAAGGAAATGATCTTCACCGCCGAGCCGGTCAGCGTCAGCCGCGCGGCCCAACTCGGCGCGGTCAACCACGTTGTGCCGGCCGGCGAGATCGCCGATTTCTGCCTTTCCATGGGGCGCCGCATCGAGACCCTGGCGCCGTTGGCAATCACTGTGATGAAGGAAGAGTTGCGCGTGCTCACCGCCGCCCATTCCGTCACCCCGCGCGCCTTCGAACGGGTGCAGGGCCTGCGCCGCCAGGTGTACGACGGTCACGACTACGCCGAAGGCATTGCCGCCTTCCGCGCCAAGCGCGCGCCGAAATTCATCGGTAGCTGACCGGGCGCCGCGCTAGGGCGTGCGCCCGCGCCGCGCCAGCTTCGCCTTCAGGTCAGCCATCGCCGCGGCGGCGGCTTTTTCTCCCTCCAGCACCGCTCGGTGGCGGGCGGCGAAGTCGGTGGCGGAGAGTTCGGTGGTGGCCGGGCGGATCACCACGTCGGCGTCCGCGGTCTCGTGGCGGCCAATGGTCTGGCCCATGATGGCGACGGTCTGCAGCAGCACGTCGAGGGTGCTCTGCAGGTGCACGTCGCGCGGCTTGGCGGAGATATCCACGGCGATCACGAAATCGGCGCCGAGGCGGCGGGCGATGGCCGCCGGCACCGGGCTGACCAGGCCGCCGTCCACGTACTCGCGGCCGTTGATGGTCACTGGCTGGAACACCCCCGGCACGGTGGCCGAGGCGCGTACCGCCATCCCGGTGTTGCCGGTCTGAAAGACGATGGCTTCGCCGCTGCGCAGATCGGTGGCGACGGCGGCGAAGGGTCGCGCCAATTTTTCGATGGGCCGGTTGCCCACCGCCTGATTGACGAAGTGCTGCAGCGCTTCGCCCTTGAACACGCCGCGGTTGGGCAGCGACCAGTCACCGATCTGGCTTTCGTCCATGTCCAGTGCCGCCTTCTGCAACTGGAAGCCGTTCAGCCCGGAGGCGTAGAGCGCCCCCACCACCGCACCGGCACTGGTGCCGACGATCAGGTCGGGCACGATGCCCTGCGCCTCCAGTGCCTTGATCACACCGATGTGGGCAAAGCCGCGGGCGGCACCGCCGCCGAGGGCCAGGGCGATCTTCGGTTTGGCTGGGGGCGGCGCGGGCTTTTCTTCCAGTACCGTACAGCCGGCGAGCAATCCGATACTGATGGCCAGCAGGAAAGTTCTTCGATTCATCATGGGGCGATTATCGCCGGTTCAGCGCTTGCCCACCTGCCACACCCCGGCCAGCACCAGCGTGGCGCCGATCAACTGCCAGATCGAACCGGGCTCGCCGAGGATCAGCCAGCCGAGGAAGATCGTCAGCAGCGGGCCGACGGTGCCGATCACCGCGGCGCGGCCGGCGCCCATGCGGCTGATGGCGGCGGATTGCATGAACACCGGCAGCACGGTGGAAAAGATCGCCATCGCCAGGGCGCAGGCATACACCGGCCAGGGCTGATGCAGCAGGGTGCCGAGGGGCTCGGTTGCGCCGTAGTGGGCAAAGGTGGCACCGGTGGATACCAGCATCGCCCAGGCGGTGAAGCGGCCGGTGCCGAGGCGGGCGATCAGCGGCCCGCTGCCGAGCAGGTAGCCGGCGTAACAAAGGGCCGAGGCGAAGACGAAGCCGCCGCCCAGCCACACTGTCTCCGCATCGCCCTGAGCCTGCATGTCGTGGGCGAAGGCCAGGCCGATGCCGACGTAGGTCAGCGCCAGGGCCTTCAGTACATGGCCGGAGAGCGGCTGCCGTTGCAGCAGGGCACCGGCCACCACGGTGAGGGTCGGGTAGGTGAACAGGATCAGCCGCTCGAGGCCGGCACTGATGTACTTGAGGCCAACGAAATCGAAAATGCTGGCGCCGTAATAGCCGGCCAGGCCGCAGGCCACCACCGCCAGCAGGGTGCGCCGCCCGGGTCGGGCGCCGTCGGCGCGCAGCCCGACCCAGAGGAAGAAGGGCACCGAGAACACCATGCGCAGCGCCAGCAGGGTGATCGGCGAAACGCCATAGGGGAAGGCCAGCTTGACGAAGATCGCCTTCATGCCGAAGCCCAGTGCGGCGCCCACCGCCAGGGCCAGGCCGGCGGTATCTGTTTTTGAAAAATGGAATAATCTGGCGCTGAGGTTCATGCCGGCGTTCATGGTGTGTCGTCTATGGTGCCTGTGGAATGGCAATATAAGTGCCTCATTGGGCAAACGCCAGCGCAAAAATCCGAATCATGATTTCGCTTTTGGTGAAAACAGATGAACTACGACCTGGATGACCTGCGGCTCTTCGTCGCCGTCGCCGAGGCCGCCAGCCTGAGCAAGGGCGCGGCGCAAATCCACCGCTCGCCGGCGGCGGCCAGCACGCGTCTGAGCCGGCTCGAACAGAGCTTCGGCACGCCGCTGCTGCGCCGTCGTTCCAAGGGCATGGCACTGACGCCGGCGGGCGAGGCCCTGCTGCGCCAGGCGCGCAGCCTGCTCAACGACGTCGAGGCGATGAATGCCGAGATGGGCGCCTACGCCCGCGGCGTCCAGGGGGTGATCCGCCTCTACGCCAACACCAACGCCACCAACGTCTTCCTGCCGCAGGACCTGGCAAGTTTCCTCGCCGCCCAGCCGCAGGTGAACGTGTTGCTGGAGGAGCGGCCCAGCCCCGAGATCGTCGCTGCGGTGGCGGCCGGGGCGGTGGATATCGGCATCGTCGCCGGCGAAGTGAATCAGCCCGGCCTGGTCTGCCATCCCTATCGGCAGGACCAACTGGTGCTGGTGATGGCCCCCGGCCATGCCCTGGCGAAGCGCGCTCGGCGGCCGTTTGTCGACGCATTGGAGGAGCCCTTCATCAGTCTTGACGGCAGCAGTTCGATCCATGCCTTCCTGCTGGCCCAGGCCCGCAACGCCGGCCGCACCCTGCGCCTGCGTATCCAGGTGCGCAGCTTCGATAGCGTTTGCCGCATGGCGGCGGCCGGCGTTGGCGTCGGCATGGTACCGCTGTCGGCAGCGCAGCAGGCGGCGCGCAGCTATCCGCTGACCAGCGTCGAACTCAGCGATGCCTGGGCCACCCGCGCCCTGCAGATCGTGATCCGCCCCGAGTCGGCCGCCAACCGCCACGTGGCGGCGCTGGCGATGCATCTGGCGGGCGGTTCTGCTTGAGCGGCGATTTATTGCGGCCGCTCTGCGGGCGCGGCCGGGAAGTCAATGACCACATCGGCCCAGGTGCCGACCGGCAGGTGATTGATTTCGCCAGGCTTGAAAGTCATCTTGCTAAAGGCGTCGAGCATGGCTTGTCGATAGGCGTAAGTCATATCGCCGGTGAGCAGTTCTACTCTGTCGATGCTGCCGGCTGGGTTGATCCAGATGCGGATCGTCAGCTTGCCCTTGCCGGTTAGCCCCCCCGGCAGGGCTGGCAGCTTGGGCAGGAACTCGCCAATGGCTTCAGGTTCTTTGCTTAGTGCTTTGAAGGGGAAGTAGCCGATCGCGCTGGGAGAGCCAGCCCCTTGCTGCCCGGGGGGCGGCGCCGGCAGTTCTTCCGCGCTGGCCTGCCGTTCGGGCGGTGCCGTCACGCGCTCCTCTGATTGAGGGGAAAACCAGGGGATGGGGTCTTGCTGAACCGTGGCGCTCCTTAGGGTAGCGCGCAAGGGCAGATATACCTTGACTGCTCCCACAGCCGGCCGGCCGGCCGGCTGCACTCGCAAGTCAATCGGTAGCGACAGCAACAAACCGTGCAGCACCGCGGAGAGCAGTAGGGCGCCGAACAGCGTCGACCGGTGGTTAGGAGGTGGCATGGTACGCGATGCGGATGCAGCCGCCGCCCCGCAGGCAGGGCGCGGCCGACAGGGTTGCCGGCCGCGCTTACTGGCGCCGCCGGCCGGGGCTGAATCGCTTAATCCCGTTTGAAGTACCAGAAGGAGCGCTTGCGGGTGTTTGCCGGGCTGACCTGCTGGTTGGTGCCTTCAATCGGGCTGCCAGTGGTATCGGTGCCGCCGGTACCGATCAGGAAGCGCATCGCCTTGCCGTCCACCATCACCACGCCTGCCACCGGCGAGGGCGGCAGGCCGCCGCCGACCAACTCTGCCGACTTGCCGCGCTTGAAGGCTGCCGTGCCATTGAGGAAGTTCAACGCGTAGCCGCGGGCAGTGCCCAGGTTGGGCTCGCAGCTCTTGCTGTTGGCGGATTTTGGCGTGTTGGTGCCAAAGTAACAGATGCCCGATGCCGTCAAGGCCGCATTTACGGTCTTCTCGCCCGAGTCAAATGCCACGTACCAGCCCTTCAGGTGGGTATCGGTGCCATCTACCGTGGAGGTGTTGCTGTTGAAGTCGGTGATCGGCGTCAGGTCGCTGTACTGGATGGTGGTGATTGCAGTGGGATCGGCGCCCGTTGCAACCGTGTCCTTGATCATGAAGAAACGGTCGGCGACGCTGGTGGCCAGCGGGGTCTCCCGGTTGCCGCTGCCGACCAGCAGATAAGCGGTATCGCTGCTTTGCACCACATCGACCGGATAGAGGAACTTGCGGTCGTCGCTGCCGCCGTTGTTGCCGATATCGCCGAGGGAGGCGATTTTGTAGCTCTTCCAGTTGGCCGGGTCGGCATCGGCGATGTCGTAACGGTGGATGTTGGCGCCGGTGTCCACGGCATACACCCGATCGATACAACCGTCGCCGTCGGTGTCAAGCACCGTCACATCTGCTGGGAAACTGTACTGCTTGGTACTGTTGGCGTTGGGGGTGACAAGGGCCGGAACCGAATCGGAGGCGGGCGCGAGCTTCTTGATCAGGCTGCCGTCGCTGGCGTCCAGAACGAAAACACCCCGGCCCATGGTCGGCGTCCGCACCACGCCGGAAGATCCCTGATTGTCGATATCCTCGGCGCTGGGGTCGTAGCCGGCGCCAAAGATCAAGGCGCGGGTGTAGGTTGAGGAATCCCCTGCCGAGCACGCCACTCCAGCGGTCTTGCGGATCGGGATCACCTTGGGCTCGGACCAGGTGTAACCCAGTTCCGACATGCCGCTACTGGTGTAGGACTTGGACCAAAGGAACTTCGGCGTATCGGGGTTGCTGACGTCCAAGGCATAGAGGAAGCGTCCGCCGCGGCGCATGGCGATGAAAACGTGCGTGGTGGCCAGATCCGCCGATTGATAGACGCCGATGTTGCCGTCGAAGAAGTAATCGCGCTTGATCGGCGTCGGCGTCTGTGTGCCGGTGTTGGGGAACTTGATCACCGGACTGTTGTTGTACAGCCGGATCAATGAGCCATAGTGCTCGGGGGCGACAAAGGCCCATTTTTCGGTGCCATCAAGCGCGCTGATGGATTCGTCCTGGCCGCCTTTGACCGCATGGAAGGTGCCGTCGTTGGCGCCGTAGAAAGCCACGATTCCGGTGCTGCCGCCGTAGTTGATCACCAGCGGCCGCGAATGCAGCACGTCGCCGTGCACCGAGGCACGCACGTCGGTAAAGGAACCGTTGGCGTTTTCGTCGTCCCGGTTGTCCACCCCGCGCACCCATTTCATCAGCGAGTTCACGTCCACCGCATAGCCTTTGGCGGCGTTGCCGCTGGTGGGCGTGGCCGGGCCGGTGGTCAGGGTGTAGGTGATGGTGCTGGCGGTGGGGAAGGCCAGGCTATTGGCGGCCGTGGTCTTGCTGCCGTTGTAGTCGGTCTGATCCGCACCCGCCACGGTGATCTGGCTCTGGCCGGTGAAGCCGTGATTGCCCGAGGTGGTGACCGTGACCGTGGCGAGATTGCTGGCGTCGCCCGCGGTACGGGTAATCGACGTGACGTTGCGGGTGGCGACTGCGGACACCGTCACTGTGCCGCTGGCCGGGCTGGTCGGCACCAGGGTGGTGGTCTGGTTGGTGGTGCGGCCGGTGGTCTGGTCGGGCGAATACGTGGTGGACGTCGTCGAGCCGTTGACGGTCGCGGTGCCGGCGGTGAAGCTCTTGGTCGAATCGGTGGCGGTGCCGGTGGTGGTCGTGGTCGTGGTGACGTTGGTCGATGACGCGGTGACGGTGACGTTGAAACAGATCTGCCGGGTGCCGCTACAGCTGGTCGAGGGCGTCAGCAGGGTGGGCGTGGTCACATTGATGCCGTTGGCCGCATTACTGCCGGTGATCGACATCGATTGCAGATCCTTGTTGCCGCTACCCAGGGTAAAGGGAGTGTTGCAGTCGGAAATCGATGTACCGGTGTCCAGGGAGATCGTCACCTTTTGTGCCGAAGCTGCCGTGGCGTTGGTGGTGGCGTTGGCGCCTGGCGCAGTAGGAGTCGGGTCGCTGCTGGTGACCCGGCTGATGGCGCTGATCGGTACGCTGTAAGTGGTGTTGCTGCCACCCTGCTTACAGGCGATGGTCGCCGTGCCCAGGCTGGAGATGAAGCTCTTGGCGGGAGCCCAGGTGGTGGATGTGGTGCTGGTCGTGGTGCTGGTGTTCACCTGGGTGGTGGTGTAGCTGGCACTGTAGGGGGTGCTGGTTGAACTGCTGGATACCGTGACGGTCTTGTCGCGCTCATGGGTGGTGGTCACCGTGCTGCCGAAGTAATTGGTCGGCGGCGTGTAGCGGAAATTATTGGCATCGACATAGGTGATGTTGAAGCTGCCGTTGTATTCGCAACTGGTGGTGGCCGGATAGCCGGTGCAGGGCGTGAACAGGGTGGTGGTCTTTTGCTCCGTGGTGGCGGTCGCGGTGCCGCCGGTCACGGCCGTGACGGTGTAGCTGTCGGTCTTCGGTGTGCTGAGGGTTGTGGTGGTGGTCGAAGACGAAGAGGTGACCGTGTTGCCATTGGTGTCCGTGGTCGTGGTCGGGCCGCTGCTACTCGTGCCCGACGAGGACGCCGTGGCGCCGGCAGCCGTGCTCGTGGGGCCGGTGCTGGACGAGTTGGCCCCGGACGTTACGGTGGCACTGCCGACCTGGGCCCAGTCTGACACCACCTGTTCGGTGGTGCTGCCGGACATGGCGGCGGATAGCGTCGCGCCGGAGATCGTGGCCTGCTGGCCGTTGGCCAGGCCGTGGTTGGACAGGTTGATGGTCACGACACCATTGCTGAGGGTTGCACTGCTGGCGGTCTGGGTTACCGCCGAGCCGGCCGCCACGGTCATGGTGCCGGTTGCCGGGGTGGCCGGGGTCTCGGTAACCGAGAAGGTGAAGGTATTGCCCGAACCGGGATAGTCGACGTCCCACACCGAGTTGTAATCGGCGTAGGGGGTGCCGGTGATCGAGACGACATCTTTCGGCGAGCCGAGGCCGAGGCTGGTGGTGGTGGTGCCGGTGACGGTGGTGCCGCTGCGGCTCAGGTTGACTGCCACTGCCGTGCCGAAGGTGGCGGAGGAGGCGGAGACGGCAGCGACGGCGTCGGCGTTGTTGGTGTCGAAATTCCGTAGCGCAGTGTTGGCGACGCAGGCCGGTGAGCAGGTGTAGACGGTGCGCGCAGTGGGGCCGAGCACCCGCAGCTTCTGGCCTGCTGCGCCCTTTTCCACCAGATCGCCGTCCGGGGCATCGTACTGGGTGCCGGTACCCTGCGGGTTAAAGGACCAGAAGCCGGCGGTGGCCGTCGTATTGCACAGGCCAGTGGTGGTGTTGAAGGTGGTGTCCGACGGGCAGGCCGACCAGTAGCTGCGTGCCGTCGGCGTGATGAAGCCGGACTGGGCATTGACTGCGGCCTTGCCGTCGCCATCGGCGAGGAACAGGGATTTGTAGCCGGTGGTGATATCTACCGTGTAGTTGTGGTTCTTGGTCAGACTGCTGACGGGCGTGGTCCATGAGCCGGTGGAGGTGTCCGCGGTGATCGTGGCCAGGGTTGAGCCGGCGGTCAGGTCGCTGATGGTGATGGTGCTGCCGGGTTCGGCATGGCCGGTCAGCCTCGCGCTGACGGGATCGATGCGGAAATCGAAGGAGCTGACGATCACATCGTTGTTGTTGATGGTGCCGTTGATGGTGGCACCGTATTCCAGCTTGCTGAGGGTGTAATACCAGGGGGCGGCAGAGGAAGCGCCGGCATCGGGGTTGATCGGCGCGCCGTTGTCGTAGACCTTGGCGACATAGCCGGTGGGCGGATTGCTGACCTTCAGCATCGGCACGGTGCTGCCGCCGCTGGTTTGGGCCAGCACCGATTGGGGCGCGTCCACGTTGTCGGTCTTGAAGCTCAGGGTGGCGTAACCGGTGTCGATGGCCTTGGTGTTGAACTTGTACTGCTTCAGGTTGCCCAGCCAGCGCGGCTTGCCGCCGGAATCCGGGCGGAATACGCCCATGTAGATTTGGTTCAGATAGGTGCCCTGGGTGTTCACGCTGACCGGCAGGCTGGCCGAGGTAAACACGCTGTTTACCGCCTGGATTTCATTGAAGATCGCCGACAGTGCCGTCCGGATCGCCGTCTCGCTGGTGGCGGCGAAATACTTGCCACCACCCAGATTGGCCATGTTCTTCAGCAAGGCTGTTTCATTGCTGTCCTGGTGGTCCTTGAATACGTCGATGGTGTAGGTCACCACCTTGCCGTTGGCGCAGTTGCCGTCGGCATCGCAGGGGCCGGTGACGCCGACATTTTTCAGGTAGTAGGCCCAGATGTCGGAATAGGGGGTCTTGCCACTGGCGCTGACCGCCGACACCCCGGAGGGTATAGCCCAGGTCTTGCCGTCGCCTTGCAGGATGGTGACCGGGCTGGTGCTGGTGGTACTGGGGAAACCGTTACCGATGAAGATGATGAAGTTCTTGCCGCACAAGTCGTCGGTGGACAAGGGGCTGGCATAGGTGGTCGCCGTTGAATTGGCCAGAGCGTTGCTGCTCAGATTGCCCGCCTGGTAGGGCGCGACGTTGTAGGAGCCGTTGCCGGAGTAGTCGCGCAGCGAGGCCTGGCCGCCGTACTTCGCCATACCGCTGAAATAGCGGTAGGCCTCGGTCATCCCGGCGCCGTAGTCGGTGTTGGCGGAGGCGACTTGTTGCCCGGTATGTTCATTGTTGAAGTCCGGGTAGATGCCGCTGAGGATGGCCTGCAGGGCGCTGCGATTGCTGCTGCTCATATCGCGCACCGCGTAGCGGATATAGCCGCCGTCGAGGCCGCTGTCGACGCTGGCTGCGCCCTTGACGAAGAACTCCAGGCCAACCCGTACATCGCCGGTCAATGCGCCCAGCACCGTATTCAGCGCATTCAGTTCCGACTGGCCCTGCTTGATGCCGCCGGGCCAACCCTGGGCATTGCTGTTCCAGTTGGCGCTGTTGTCGAGGATGATCAGGACGTTGGGCTTGTTGCCGGTGACGCTGGAACCACCCTGGAACAGGTCGATGTCGTCGGCGTGGGCAAGCGGGGCCAGAAGGCCTGCCGCCAGGGACAGGGTGGCGAGTTTTTTGAGGATGTTCATGGCATGACTCCTATGCCTGATGGGTGCTGTACTTACGAACAGCGCTTGGTGGCGTCGTTCTTGAAGGTGTCTGCCAGGACGCGGTCCATCCGCAGCCAGACGCCCTCGACCAGTTCGATATTGGTCTTGGATCCAAAGGTGTTGTCGCTGACGGTGGCATTGATGCGGAAGGTCACCTGGGTGCATTCCGAAACTGCGCCGCCGCCAGACGATTGGCCCATGATGCCGGTGTTCTGGCCACCGCTGCCGGCCAGGCACTGGCGATCATCCGCAACCGAATAACTCAACTCCGAGTTCTTGATCGGTCGAGCCATCAGCAGGCAGGGCTGGGTCAAGGTGACGGTGTAATCCGCCGTGCCGTTGCCGTTGATGTCGATCGGAATCGAGGTTGGCGCCGTGGTCGGGTCGGCAAAATAGTTGCCACTCGATATCACCTGGTTCACCGCCATCTGGGCCGCGCTCATGGCCTCCTGACGGCCCTGCATGTTGTTGACGATCTTCAGATTGATGGTGCTGCTGTTGATCGCCGCCAGGCCGAGCAGGGTCATCACCACCAGCATGATCAGCGAGATGATCAGGACGACCCCGCGCTGTCGGCGGGCGCCTGTCGGCAGCGATTTAGCGGCGGTCGGCAAGGTTGTATGCCCTCGCGGTAAGTGTGTAAACATGGCGTTTGTAGTGGTCGCCAAAAGCGGCGCCGCTATTGATAAGCGCGCCGTCGGAACTCAGGGAATAGGTCTTGCTGTCGGTGAAATTGGACGTCGTTTCGGTGTTCCGTGCCAGCAGGAACATCTTCACGGCGATTACGTTCTTCCAGTCGGTGGTGGCCGACCAGACGGCGTAGGACGCGGGGGTGCCGCTGCCGGTCGGGTCGACGCCGTATTCGAAGCGGATGTCCTCGATACCCTCGGCGACGCCGATTGGGCAGGGTGGTGTTTCACCTGTGGCGCAGGCGCCGCCAGTCAGTACCGAGCCCGAGGCGCCGGGCAATTCGATCATCTTCAGCGTCGGTACGCCGTCGCCGCTGCCGCGGCAATCGTTGCAGGTGCTGATGTAGTAGATGTGCTGGATATATTTGTTGACCGGCGCTTTGTCGCCGCTGAGACAGGTGGCGGGTGTGCCGACTGGCTTGACCTTGTGCAGGGTGAAGTTGGCCTGGGTCTTATCGAGCAGGAAGGAGGCTTCGCTCGGGGTATCGGAGCAGGCCGAGACCTGGAGATAGAAGTCATTGGCCGCCGTCGCGGCGCCTCCGGCGAGATCGATTTCGGCGGTGCTGACACGCCGGGTCACCAGCATGTCGGTGCCGGGCTTGCGGTTGTGTACGCAACTGGCGGTGGCGGTGGCCGGTGGTCCCAGGCTGTAGTTCTCGTAACCGTAGATGGTGACCGGAAGTCGCACCGGGGAGCTGGCACCGTTGAAGTCGGTCTGCAAATCCGCTGTCGCGGTCGCCGTCATCGCCCCGGTCACCGGATCAACGCTGATACAGGGGTCGGGGGTGGTCCAGGTGGTGGTCGAGGCGGGGACGAGGTTGCCGTAAAACCCGGCCAGTTGGATGTCTTCCTTGATCGACTCGGTGGCGAAGCGACCGTTTTCGATCTGGCGCCCGGCCTTGTCCACTTCGGTTCGGGTCTCGCTACTGGAAACGAACACCATGGTGACGCCCAGCAGCATGACCAGCCCGATGGTCATCGTGATCATCATTTCGATCAGGGAAAAACCGCGCTGCATACGGAGGGCAGTGGGCCTGCGGGTTATCGGGGATTTCATCGGGTGATTAGTTGGCGCTGAGGTTGGGGATGGTGAGCGTGGTGGTGACAATCCGGCGGGTCGTATCGTCGCCATAATCGCCCTGCCCACAGGTCGAACTGGGCGCCACGGTGGCGGTCTTGCCTTTCCAGACCACCGAGATCACAAAGACATTGCTGACGCCGCCGGCCTCGACGCAGCCGCGGCCGTCGATCATGGCGCCGACCTTGGAGCCCGACTTGTTTTCGGAAGAGCCCTTGATCGCCTTGCTCCACTCGCAGAGGTCCTTGGCGGCCCGTGTGCCGAGGGTGGTGCAGTCGGCTGCATCGGTGGCGCCGGTGCCCATCGGCGTCGCGCCGGTTTCGTAACTGGCAGCGTTGCCACTGTTGCTGGACATCCGGTCCACCATGTCCTGCAGCATCACGATTGCCTGGCCGCGCTGGTAGGACTCCATTTCCGCGGTCATGGCCCGCGCCTGGAGACCTGCCAGGCCGAGCAGGCCAAAGGAGAGAATCAGCATGGTGATTAGGACTTCCAGCAGCGATACGCCCTGTTGGCCGAAGCGCAAACTCGGTGCGCGCAGGCGGGTCATGAGCAGACTCCTGTTGTCGATTTGGGTTGCCCACTCAAACCAACGGAAACGCAGCGCCGCGCATAGCTGGCGGCGTTGCTCGCGCTTTCAATTTGCATCGTGGCGGTGCCGCTGATGCGCCCGGTGCGATCGAACACCACGCTGGCCGCACCGGTGGAAATGGTTGCCGAGACTTGAACGCCGCTATAGGCATCCTGGGTGCGCACGGTGGCGCCATCGGTGCCGACGATGCGCCAGCCGCTGCTCCAGTTGGTGGTGCCGGAAGCCGGCGTGACGCTGACGTTGCCGCCCTGCTTGATGGCTTCGCTACGGGCCAGCATCAAGGTGGCGAGAGTGTCCATCGTGGCGCCGCGAACGCGTTGATTGATGACCAGTTCCTGCAACGCGGGGACTGCTATGCGTAGAAGAATGGCCAGTATCGCGATGACCGCAATCATCTCCAACAGCGTAAAGCCGTTGGATTTGAAGGCTTGCCGGGCGTCAGCGCGTTTCATTTGTGGAGCCCTACTGCCAGTTCCCGGTCTTGGTGCCGGTGTTGTCCACCGTCAGCGTGCCGTCGCTGGCCTGGCGCGTGCCGGCAATCGGCACCGCCTGGACCTTGAAGGTCTTGCTGTCGCCACCCACATAGCTGACGGTTACGGTGTAGAAGCTGCTGACTTCGGTCGGTAGCGCGAGGCTGATGGGTTGGCTGCCAAGCTGGGCGGCCGTGGCCGCCTCGGTGTACTGCCGGGCGTCGGGGAAGATTTGTTCTTCCTTGTTGGCGACGGCAAGCAGATAGGCCTTGGCGGCGGCACGATTACTCTTGACCAGATAGTTCTGGTAGTTGGGAATGGCGATGGCGGACAGGATGCCGATGATGGCCACGGTGATCATTAGTTCGATCAGGGTAAAACCGCGATGGCGGGGGGACTGGCTCCTGGTGTAGGGTTTATTGAGCATGGCGTCGGCGGGGCGGAGGTTGGACACGTTTTCATCCTGGCCCTGTGCTGTCTGGCTCGCCATCGGCGAAGGCTATATTTGGCTGGGGTAAGGCTGAACCCGGCGCTAGGATTTGCCCTAGCCTTGCTTGCCGGCCCTTGGGGTAGCATCTGCGCATGGCTGCGAATCCCCGCTGCCGTCATGCCGAGCGCATGTGTTGGAGCGAGATGAGCAAGCGCGATACCTGGCAGACCTATTGGCGCCTTTCCTTCCTGTCGATCGGCATTGCGCTGCTGGCTGCCTTGGTGCTGCTGGCTGGGCAGCGCTGGTATTCGGCACGCCAGGACCTGATCGGCGAGGTGCGCGAGGACGCGCAGATTTTCGGCGCCAACTCCAGCGCCGCCCTGGCCTTCGAAGATGCGGACACGGCGGCGGACATCCTGGCGGCCTTCAGCCATTCACGGATGATCGTCGAAGCCGCCCTGTATCGCGCCGACAGCCGCCTGCTGGCGCGCTTCTCCTCCCGGCCGGGGACGGCGCGCTGGGCGCCGGACATCCTGCCCTCCGCCCCGGGGCTGCGCGAGATCGATCCGGGTCTGCGCTATGTCCAGCCGGTGCAACTGGGCGACCGAGTGGTCGGCCATTTGGTGCTGTGGGTGGTGCTCGATGGCGTCTTTCGGGAAGTGCGCGATTTCGTCTCCGGCTTTCTTGCCACCGCGCTGGTCGCCGCCGCCCTGGCCTATCTGGCCGGTTATCGCCTACGCCAGCGGATGGTGGAAGACCGCCTGGCCTTGCAGCAGTCGGCGGCAACCATCCGCTTATTGGCGGCGCACCGGGACAAGCTGGTGGAGGGCGAGCACAAGCGCATCGCCCGCGAGATTCATGACGAGCTGGGCCAGTTGCTGACGGCCGCCGGGATGGGCCTGAAGCGGCTCAGTCGCGCTTCGCGCCAGGGCAAGGCGACGGATGTCGCCGAGCTGGAGGAGATCGAGGGCCTGATCAGCGAGTCGATGCGCAGCGTGCGCAATATCGCCGCCGACCTGCGCCCCGCTGTGCTCAACATCGGCTTTCATGCCGCCATCGAATGGCTGGCTGAACGGATGCTGGACAGCAATGGCATCCTCTACAAAATTTCCATTCCGCAACCGCCGCCGGAGATGGACGACGAAACCATGACGGCCCTGTTCCGCATCGTCCAGGAGTCGCTGACCAATGTCGTGCGGCATGCCAAGGCGCAGAATGTCTCCATCACCCTGACCAGCGATGCCCATCAGTTGTGGCTAAGGATCGCAGACGATGGCGTCGGCTTTACTCCCCGCGAGGCGGGGAGCAATCGTTTTGGCCTGGTCGGCATGCGCGAGCGGGCGGCGGCCCTCGGTGCCCAACTGGATATCCTCAGCCACGCTGGTGCCGGCACCTGTGTGCAGGTCGTCCTGAACCGTCAGAATCCCCGTAAGGAAAACTAATCATGCGAGTCATCGTTGCCGACGACCACACCCTGTTTCGCGCCGGACTGCTGCGCATGCTTTCCGACTTTCCGGACATCCAGGTCGTCGCCGAAGCCAGCACCGGCGACGAAACCCTGGCGGCGGCGCAAGCCGTCGCCGCCGATCTGCTGATCCTCGACCTGGTGATGCCCGGCCCCACCGGTGTTCCGCTGATCGAACGCCTGAAGCGCGAGCAGCCGGACTTGCCGATCCTGGTGCTGACCATGCACGACGAGCCGGCGACGGTGCGGCGCACCCTGCAAAGCGGCGCCCTCGGCTTCATCACCAAGGATGCCGACCCGGACACGCTGCTGGCCGCCATCACCAGCGTCGCCCAGCGCACCCCCTATGTCGCCCCGGCGCTGGCGGTGCGCCTGGTGATGCACAGCGACGAGCGCAAGCCGGCCAGTCCTGCCGCGCCGCTGTCGAAGCGCGAGGAGGAGGTGATGGAGCTGATCGCCGAGGGTCTGGCGCTGAACCAGATCGCCAAACGCCTGTCGGTCAGCCCGAAGACGGTGACTTCGCACAAGGCCAATCTGATGGAAAAGCTTGGTTTGAAGACGAACGCCGACCTGATCCGCTACGTCCTCGAGCGGAGTTCGAATCGCTGATTCCGGGGGCTAGCCGGCGCGCGGCAATTGGGCGGCGAGATGTTCGATAGTCGTCGGCCGGCCGGTGAGATAGCCCTGGATCAGGTGACAGCCGTAGGCGCGCAACAGTTCGGCCTGGGCCACGGTCTCGACGCCTTCTGCCACCACTCGTAGCTCCAGCGCCTTGGCGATGCCGATGATCGCCGCGACGATGGCCCGGTCCTCCGGGTTGGCCGGCAGGTGCATGACGAAGCTGCGGTCGATCTTCAGCTTGTCCACCGGCAAACGCTTGAGGTAGGCCAGCGACGAATAGCCGGTGCCGAAATCGTCCACCGCCAGGCGCAGGCCGGAATCGCGCAGTGCGTTGAGGATATCGTCGGCACCGTCGGCATGGCCCATCACCACGCTCTCGGTCAGCTCGATCTCCAGTTGTTCGGAGCCCAGGCCGTGTTCCGTCAACTGGGCGCGTACCCGTTCCACCAGGCCCTTGCGGGCGAATTGACGGGCGGAGACGTTGATCGCCACCGGCGGCACCGCCAGGCCGCGTTCGCGCAGCATCCGGATGTCGCGGCAGACCCGGCGCAGCACCCAGTCGCCGACTTCGAGGATCAGGTCCGAATCCTCCGCCACCGGGATGAAGTCCGCCGGCGAGACCAGGCCGCGCTGCGGATGGCGCCAGCGCACCAGGGCCTCCATGCCGCGGATGGCGCCATCGGCCTCGACCTGGGGCTGGTAATCCACGTACAACTGATCGGCCTGGATCGCCGCGCGCAGTTCCAGTTCCAGGTCGAGGCGGGCGCGCACGGCATTGCCGATATTCTCGGAAAAGAAGCGGTAGGTGTTCTTGCCGCCGTTCTTCGCCTGGTACATGGCCATGTCGGCATGGGCCAACAGTTCGTCGCTGCTGGCGCCGTCCCGCGGCACGGCGGCGACGCCGACCGAGACGCCGAGGTGGGCGGTGTGCGATGCGGCGACGAAGGGCGTGGCCATCGCCGCGACCATCTGCTCGACGATGCGCGCGGCATAGTCCGGGTTGTCCACGTCCACCAGGATCACGCCGAACTCGTCGCCGCCGAGGCGCGCCAGGATGTCGGAACTGCGCAGGCAGTCGGTCAGGCGCTGGCCGATCCGGTGCAGCACCTCGTCGCCGACATGGTGGCCGAACAGGTCGTTCACCTTCTTGAAACCGTCCACGTCCACGAACAGCAGGGTCGAGCCGCCGCCGTCGCGGCCATGGCGGCTCCGGGTCTGCTCCAGGGCCAGCTCGAAGGCATGGCGGTTGGCCAGGCCGGTGATGCGGTCGTGCAGTGCCATGTGGCGCAGGGCGTCCTCGGCTTCTGCCATGCGCTTGACGGCGCGCCGGCTGGCCACCGCGTAGAGCGAGGCGATGATCAGGATGATCAGCACCAGGCCGCCGACGAAGCGCCCCAGCTCGTTGTAGAAGCTCGCCAGGCCGATGCGCAGGCGAATGCTGCCGACCACTTCGCTTTCCAGCATCACCGGCTGATCCAGCTCCAGGGCGTGCAGGGTGAAGCTGGCGGCGGCCTTGCGCACCGGCTCGATCTTGTGCGGCGGCGCTTCACTGCTGCTGCGGTAAGCCAGTAGCTGGCCGTTGCTGCGATACAGGGCGATCAGCTCGGCCTGCGGCAGTTGCTGCGCGCTGGCCGCCACTTCCTCGCCGGCCTGGCTGTCGTTGAAGGCCAGGGCGGCGCTGGCGCTGGCGCCGATCAAGGTGGCCTGGGCCTCGGTGCTGCGCAGGATCTGGCTGCGGCTGTTGAGCCAGTGCTGTACCGTCAGCAGCAGGATCGCCGGCACCATGATGGTGGCGACGAGAATCTCCAGGCGCCGCCGCGAGCGGCTCGGCGCCTCAATCACGGTTGTCCTTGCTGCCCGCAGCCAGGCGCAGCAGGCGGGCGCCGATGGTCAGGCCGGATTCCTTGGCGGCGGCGTTGTCCACCCGCAGCCGGGCATGGCCCTTGTCGATGGCGAGGCCGATCATGGCGCCCCGGTCCACCGCATCTGGGCCTTCGCCGAGCAGCAGCAGCGGGCGTTGCCGGGCGACGGTGGCCATTCGGCCGAGGGAATTGAGGCGGTCGATTTCGACCCAGATGGCGTCGCAGGGTGCGGCTTCCTCCGCCGTGCCGTCGATCCGCCGCAGCGTCAGGCTGCGCTTGTGCACCTGGCGCCCGGCCAGCCGGGCCAACTCCGGTGCCAGCGGTGCGGCGCTGATCTGGCACAGGCGCAGGGTGCCGTCCTGGGCCAGGGCCTGCTCGGGCCATTGCACGAACTGCAGCAGGTTGTAGATCGCCGCCGCCTTGAACTCGGCTTCGCCGACGACGTCGGCGGCCAGCGTCCCTGCCGGCGCCGCCAGCAGTAGGTATAAGCAAAGGCGGCGCAGCCGGTTCACAGGCGGTAATCCCAGCGCAGCAGCCACTGTCGCTCGGGTTGCGGCAAGCTGTCCTGCAGGTGCTCCTGGCCGCCCGGGTCGGCGTAGCGGGTGTCGCCGACATTGCGCCAACTGACGCTCCATTGGCCGTAGGGGCTCATCACGGCCTGGCGCAGGGTCAGGTTGGCCACCGCATGGCCGGGCACCGAGCCGCGCAGGGTGCGGCGCTCCGACATGGCCTGGAGGCCCAGGCCCAGAGTCCAGCCGCCGTCGGCGAAGGGGCCGTCGACGAACAACTTGCCCAGCCGGCGCGGCGAATTGGCCGGCTCACCGCCTTGTTGATCGATGTGTTGCCAGGTCATGCTGGCGCGGACGCGCCAGCCGCGGCCGAGCAGGGCCTCGGCCTCGGCCTCCCAGCCCTGGGCGGTCAGCGGCTGGCGATTGGTGAACACCAGCAGGCCGTCCGCCGGGTCCACCGCCTGGTCGATCAGGTCGTGAATCTGGTTGCGGTAGTGCCCCAGGCCCAGGCGCAGGGCCGGCGTCACGGCGTAATCGACGGCCAGCTCGGTGGTCTCGATGCGTTCCGGCTTGAGATCGGGATTGGCCTTTTGCGAGATATTGCCGTCGCTGTAGAAGCGCTCGTAGGCGTTGGCGGCGCGGAAGGCCTTGCCGTAGAGCATCTTCGCCGAAAGCTCCGGCAGCGGCCGGTAGATCAGCGCCAGCCGCGGCGAGCCGATGGCCTGGTTGCTTTCCACCTTGTCCAGGCGGTAACCGAGATTGGCGATCCATTGCCGCGACAGACGCCACTCGTCCTGGGCGAAGCCGCCCACCGTGTTGCCGCTACGCCGGTCGTCGAGATGGGAGGCGCTCGGGGAAATATCAAAAAAACGCTGATCCATGCGGTCGTTGCGGCGGGCTTCGGCGCCGAACTGGATCTGGTGGTTGGCCAGGCCGCTGTAGCTGAGCCGGTATTCGCCGCTCCACCAGGAGGCGACGGCCTCGTCGCGGCTGAGCAGGCCCGGCGCGACGTATTCGGCGTCGAAGCTGTACCAGCCGAAATGCACCCGGCCGAACTGGCCCCACTCCGGCGTCAGGGTCGAGGCGTGGGTCAGGTCGAGATGGGCGTGCTGGTCGCGCACGTAGTTGCCGGCGACGCCGAAACTGGTGCCGTAGTAGGCGGTGGGCACGTCCTTGTAGCGCCCGGCGTAGCTGCCGCTGAGGCGCCAGCCGCCGCCGCTGTAGCGGGCGAAAGCCTTCAACTCATGCTCGCCGTCGAGGCCGCGGGCGACGCCGTCGCTGCCGCCGGGGACGGCGAATTCGGCAAAGCGGATGTCGTTGCCGCCGCTGCGCTCCAGGCTCAGCCCGGCAATCCAGTCGCCGCCGCCGTCGACGGCGCGCCCCGAGAGCACGCTGAGGCCGGCGCGGCCCGGGCTGCCGAGCTTGGCCGTGACACGGGTGCCGTTGAGATCGGCGCCGCTCCACAGGATCGCGTTGGCGATACCGAACAGGGCGTTGCCGCCGTACAGCGCCGACGAGGCGCCGGGGACGAACTCGATGCGCTTGACCCAGTTGAGGTCCACCGGCGCCTCGCTGCCGACCATCGCCTGGTCGTACACCACGTCGTTGTAGCGGGCGCCGTCCACCAGCAGCAGGATGCGCGAGTTGTAATCGCCGGGGCGGTTGAAGCCGCGCACGCCGAGCAGGCTGTAGGCGTAGTCGTAGTTGCTGTACACCCCGCGCGCCATGCTCAGGGCATCGGCCAGGGTTTCGTGGCCGTAGCGGGCGATGTCCTCGGCGCTGATCACCGTGGCGGTGGCCGGGGCCTCGGCCAGGGGCTGGGCGTAGCGTGAGGCGCCCTCCACCTCGACCTTGAACAGTTCTTCCAGCGAGGGCTCCGCGGCGGCGAAGCAGCCAGGGGCGCCCAGCGCGGCAGCGATGGCCAACAGAAGCTTGCGGACAACGGGAATCATCTTGTCTCCTGTCTGGCGCTGCGGGCGATGGAAAGCGGAGAGCTCATGGCGGGCCGGGTGATAAAATCCGCGGTCATTCTAGCAACGCAACCTTATAAGGAACGCATATGGCCGGACATTCGAAATGGGCCAACATCCAGCACCGCAAGGGCCGCCAGGATGCCAAGCGGGGCAAGGTCTTCACCAAGCTGATCAAGGAAATCACCGTCGCCGCCAAAATGGGTGGGGGCGATATCAATGCCAACCCGCGTCTGCGCCTGGCGATTGACAAGGCCAAGGCCCAGTCCCTGCCCAAGGACAACATGGAAAACGCCATCAAGCGCGGCACCGGCCAGCTCGACGGCGTTTCCTACGAGGAAATCCGCTACGAAGGCTACGGCATCAACGGTGCCGCGGTGATGGTGGACTGCCTGACCGACAACAAAGTGCGCACCGTCGCCGAAGTCCGCCATGCCTTCAACAAGTACGGCGGCAACATGGGCACCGACGGCTGCGTCTCCTTCCAGTTCAAGCACTGCGGCCAGATGCTGTTCGCCCCGGGCACCGACGAGGCCAAGCTGATGGACGCCGCCATCGAGGCCGGCGCCGAGGACGTGGCGAGCAACGACGACGGTTCGATCGAAGTCATCACCGGCCCCAACGACCTGGCCACGGTCAAGGAAGCCCTGGAGGCCGCCGGCTTCAAGAGCGAATTCGCCGAGGTGCTGCAGAAGCCCCTGAACGAAACCGAGTTCAGCGGCGACGACGCGATCAAGATGCAAAAGCTGCTGGACGCCCTGGAAGGCCTCGACGACGTGCAGGAGGTGTACACCTCCGCGGTGATCGACGAGTGAGCGTTTCGACGCGTAATAGCAAGAGCGGCGCTACGGCGCCGCTTTTGTTTTGGGTGCGCTGATGCAGCGCTTGTATCCGGGGCTGTTCGTCCTGCTCTGGTCCACCGGCTTCATCGGCGCCAAGTACGGCCTGCCTTACGCCGGGCCTCTGAGTTTCCTGCTGGTGCGCTACGGCCTGGTGATCGCCCTGATGGGCGCAGCCGCCCTGGCGTTTCGCGCCCCCTGGCCCCACGACCCGCGGCAGATGCTGCACATCGCCGTCACCGGGGTGCTGGTGCATGCCACCTATCTCGGTGGCGTGTTCACCGCCATCGGCCATGGCCTGCCGGCCGGCGTCACCAGTCTGGTGGTGGGCCTGCAGCCCTTGCTGACGGCGGTCGGCGCCGGCCTGCTGCTGGGCGAGAACGTCAGTCGCCGCCAGTGGCTGGGCATCGCCTTGGGCCTGGCCGGCACCGTGCTGGTGGTCTCCGGCCGCGCTTCCGGCGGTGGCCTGGCGGGGCTGCCGGCAGCACTGATCGCATTGCTCGGTATCACCCTCGGCACCCTGTACCAGAAGCGCTTCTGCCCCAGCTTCGATTTCCGTAGCGGTGCGGTGCTGCAGTTCGTCCCCGCCGCCCTGGTTACCGCGGTCGCGATGCAATGGTTGGAGCCCTTCCATGTCGAGTGGACGCCGTCCTTCCTGTTCGCTCTCGGCTGGCTGGTGCTGGTGTTGTCCCTCGGCGCCATCACCCTGTTGAATTTGCTGATCCGTTCCGGCTCGGCGGTGCATGTCGCCAGCCTGTTCTATCTGACTCCACCCACCACCACCCTGATCGCCTGGCTGCTGTTCGGCGAGGCCCTCTCCGGCCCGGTGCTGGCCGGCATGGCGCTGGCGGTGTGGGGCGTGTATCTTTCCCGGCGATGAGCCCCCATCCCATCCGCATCCTCGGCGTCGACCCGGGTCTCCGCATCACCGGCTTCGGCGTGATCGACAAGGCCGGCAATGCCTTGAACTACGTCGCCAGCGGCTGCATCAAGACCCGCGAGGCCGAGAGCTTGCCGCAGCGGATCAGGACCATCCTCGACGGCCTGGCCGAAGTCATCGCCACCTACCAGCCCATGCAGGGCGCGGTGGAAAAGGTCTTCGTCAACGTCAATCCGCAATCCACGCTGCTGCTGGGCCAGGCCCGCGGCGCGGCGATCAGCGCCCTGGTGACGGCCGATCTGGAAGTGGCCGAATACACCGCGTTGCAGGTCAAGCAGGCGGTGGTCGGCCACGGCAAGGCGGCCAAGGAACAGGTGCAGCAGATGGTGATGCGGCTCTTGTCGCTGCCCGGCGAACCGTCGCCGGATGCGGCCGACGCCCTGGCCTGTGCCATCTGCCACGCCCATGGTGGCCAGGGTTTAGGCGCGTTGGCGACCAAGGGCTTCCGCGTGCGGAACGGGAGGTTGGTGTGAGTGTGATTCCAGAGCAGCCGTCCAACGCAACCTCCAATGGGGAGGTCGCGCCCAGCGCGACCGAACAAATGTCACCCCCTTCCTCGGGAAGGGGGGCGGGGGGAAGGCGCGCTAATTTGCCGGAGGGGAGCGGAAGCGCTCCCCTCCCAGGCGTAGAACACGCCAGCGTGTTCTACGCCTGGGAGTTCGGTGCCAATCTCGGTCACATCGGCCCCTTCCTTCCCCTCGGCCGTGCCTTGCGCGATGCCGGCCACACGGTGCATTGGGCCGTGGCCCAGACCGGCCCGGCGGCGCGGGTCTTGGATCGGGAGGGCTTCACCTGGATGCAGGCGCCGCTGGCTGCGGAACTGAAAGTCGAGCGCCCGCCCCTGTCCTATGCCGACATCCTGCTGCGCTTCGGCTATGCCGACCGCGACGACCTGCTCGGCCTGGTGGTGGCCTGGCGCGAGCTGTTCATCGCTCGCGATGCGCAACTGGTGCTGGCCGACCACGCGCCGACGGCGGTGCTGGCGGCGCGCAGCCTGGGTCTGCCGGTGATGTTGTTCTCCAACGGCTTCACCGTGCCGCCGCGGGTGCGTCCGCTGCCGGTGTTGCGGCCCTGGCAGCCGCTGCCGGCGGAGACCCTGCTGGCCCTCGAAGACCAGGCCCTGTCCAGCGTCAACGCCGTGCTGCAGCGTTTCGAGCAGCCGCCCATCGACGCCCTGGCGCGCCTGTTCGATGTCGCCGAAGAAGCCCTGATCACCTACCCGGAGCTGGACCACTACGCCCAACGCGGCCCGGCCCGCTACTGGGGCGCCCTGCCCAACGCTGCCATCGGCGCCGCGCCACCCTGGCCGCAAGGTGAGGGGCCGCGCATCTTCGCCTACCTGCGCCCCGAGGTGCCCCACTGCGAGGCGGTGCTCGACGCGCTGAAGGCCGCCGCGGTGCCGACCGCGATCTATTTCCCCGGCCTGGCGGCGGAAGCCCGCAGTCGCTGGCAGGCGCCGCACCTCGTCTTCATGGAGCAGCCGGCCGATCTGGCGCGCACTGCCGCCGAGGCCGATCTGGCGGTGACCTACGCCAGCCTGGCGGCCACCACCGCCTTCCTGCTGGCGGGCAAGCCGCTGCTGTTGCTGCCTTCGCAACTGGAACAGTACCTCCTGGCGAGCCGGGTCGGCGAGATGGGCGCCGGCCTGTTGGTGAACCCCGAGGAGCCGGCGGGCGATCTATTGCCGGCGATCCGCGCGCTGAGTCAGATGCCGAGCTACGCCGAGAATGCCCGCGCCTTCGCTGCCAAGTACGCCGCCTTCGGCCAGGAGAAGGTGATCGCCAATCTGGTCAAGCGCATCGAAGAACTCTGTGCCGAGAGCGAACATGAGCAGCGCTGAACAGACCCTACCCGCCGAGCCGACGGCGAATCTCCGCCATCAGCCGGCCTTGTGCCTGTTCCTGGCGACGCGTCCCGCTTTCCTCAGCGTTACCCTGGCCGGCGTGCTGCTGGGCCTGGCCTGCGCCTGGCGCGGCGGCGCGGCCTTGCATGCCGGCAACGCGCTGCTGACCCTGGTCTTCGCCCTGGTGGCCCATGCCGCCGCCAATGTCATCAACGATTTCCACGATGCGGCCAACGACGCCGCCAATACCGAGCGCCTCTACCCCTTCACCGGCGGCAGCCGCTTCATCCAGAACGGCGTGCTGTCCGCGGCGGCGATAGGGCGCTTCGGCTATGCCCTGCTGTTGCTGGTGATCCCCGCCGGCCTGTGGATCGCGGCGCATAGCGGCGTCGGTCTGCTGCCCATCGGCATGGCCGGCCTGCTGCTGGCCTGGGCCTATTCGGCACCGCCGCTGAAGCTGGCCTCGCGCGGGCTGGGCGAGTTTGCCGTGGCCGGCGGCTGGTGGCTGATCGTCGTCGGCAGCGACTACGTGCAACGCGGCAGCTATTCTGCGATGCCCCTGCTGGCCGGCCTCGGCTACGGCCTGATGGTGGCCAACCTGCTCTACATCAACCAGTTCCCTGATGCGCCGGCCGATGCCGCCGCCGGCAAGCGCACCCTGGTGGTTCGCCTCGGCCGCCGCCGCGCCGCCGCCGGTTACGGCCTTATCGCGTTGCTGGCGGCCCTGCCGCTGCTGGCCGGCGTGCTGCTCGGTCTGCTGCCTCCCGCCGCGCTGGTGAGCCTGCTGGCGCTGATGCCGGCGTTGCAGGCCTTCAATCAACTACGCCAAAACGCCGAGGATGTGCCGCGCCTGCTGCCGGCGATCAAGCTCACCATTCTCGCTGCCCACCTTTACGGCGCTCTGCTGGCGGCGGCCCTGCTACTCGCTTAACGCGCCGCTTCCGTGACGACATACCTCCTGCGAACGCGCCTGGTGCAACTACGCCCACCCCCTCCCATCCTCCCCCTCGCGGGGGAGGCTACTGAACGGCTCGCTGCGCTCGATATCACCGGGCCTGCCGTTCGAAGTCTTTTACGCTAAGGACAAACATGATCGGAAGAATCACCGGCCTGCTGCTGGAAAAGAACCCGCCCCTGATTGTTGTGGACGTGCACGGCATCGGCTACGAGATCGACGTGCCGATGAGCACCTTCTACAACCTGCCCAACATCGGCGACAAAGTCAGCCTGCATACCCACCTGGCGGTGCGCGAGGACGGCCACTTCCTCTACGGCTTCCTCAGCGAGGACGAGCGCGCCGCCTTCCGCCAGTTGCTGAAGATTTCCGGCATCGGCGCCCGCACTGCGCTATCGGTGCTGTCCGGCCTGTCGGTGACCGAGCTGGCCCAGGCGGTGGCGCTGCAGGAGGTAGGAAGGCTGGTGAAGATTCCCGGCATCGGCAAGAAGACCGCCGAGCGTCTGCTGCTGGAACTCCGCGACAAGCTGCCCAAGGGCGGCACGGTGGGCACTGCGGCCATCGCCGCCGCGCCGGACGCCGCCAGTGACATCCTCAACGCCCTGCTGGCCCTGGGCTACAACGAGCGCGAGGCATTGTCGGCGATGAAAAATCTGCCCGAGGGCGTGGCGGTTTCCGACGGCATCCGCCAGGCGCTGAAGCTGCTGTCCAAGGCCTGATCCAGCGCGGGGATATGACACGCCGGTGCCGCATGATTCATAATGATGGCGGAAAAAATAGCCGACTGAAGCGGTAGCCGAAGAGGGAGTGGGGGAGTGTCTCAGCACATGGATTCGACGATGCGCGCCACCCTGGCGCAGCAGCAAAACGGCACCGCCTTCGCGGTGACCCTGATGGAACACCTGGCGGTACCCACCTTCGTGCTCGATGCGGAGCAGCGGGTGCTGGTCTGGAACAAGGCCTGCGAGCGCCTCACCGACGTTCGCGCGGTGGACGTGATCGGCACCCGTGAACATTGGCGCGCCTTCTACGAGCGGCCGCGGCCTTGCCTCGCCGACCTGGTGGCGACCCACGACGAGACCACCATCGACAAGCTGTACACCACCTACCAGGAGCCGGGGGCGCCGGTGTTGGGCGTCCATGCCGAGAACTGGTGCATGATGCCGCGCCGCGGCCAGCGCCTCTACCTGGCGGTGGATGCGGGGCCGGTGTACGACGCCGACGGCAAGCTGCTGGCGGTGGTCGAGACCCTGCGCGACATCACCGAAATCAAGCTGGCGGAAAGCCGCGTCCAGGAGCAGGCCAGCACCTTGCGCGAAATGGTCGATGCGCAGCAGCGCGAGAACGAGTTGGCGCGGCGCATCGTCGAACATCAGGTGCGCGGCGATCTGATGCGCGAGGCCGGGGTTCAGTACTCGGTGCAGCCGGCGACCAATTTCTCCGGCGACATCGTCCTCGCCGCCCGCGCTCGCAACGGCAAGCTCTACGCGATCCTGGCCGACGCCACCGGCCACGGCCTGGCGGCGGCGGTCAGCGTGCTGCCCATCGTCCAGGAGTTCTATCGCCTGGTGGAACTGTCCGAATCCCTGGCGACGATCGTCGAGTCGCTGAACTTTCTGCTGATCAATTCGCTGCCCCTGGGGCGCTTCGTTGCCGCGGCGCTGGTCTGTGTCGACCAGCAGGCCGGCCATGGCGAGGTCTGGGTCGGCGGTGTGCCCAGCGTGCTGCTGCTGGGGGAGGACGGTGCCGTGCTGCGCAAGTTTTCCTCGCGCCACTTGCCCCTCGGTATCTCCCGGGATCGCGAAGACCTGGGCGCGCCGCAGGCCTTTTTCTGGGAAGCCGAATCGCAACTGCTGATGTTGTCCGACGGCGTTGCCGAGGCCGCGGACCCGAGCGGCCAGCCCTACGGCGAGGCGCGCCTGATCGAGGCGCTGGCGGCCATGGACGGCCGCTCGCTGATCGATGCGGTGAGCGCTTCGGTGCAGGCCCACCTGCAGGGCCAGGCCGCCCACGACGATATTTCCCTGCTGGTGATCGACTGCCCGGCGCCGCGGGGCTAAGCGTTGTTTGACGGCGCTGCCGCCAGCCGGCGCGCCATCGGCAGCAGGCTGAGCTCGGGGCCGAGGCGAAAGCTGGCGTGGATGCCGGTCTGCAGGGCCGGATCGACCGCGGGTCTCGCTGCCACCGCCTGTTCCAGGGTTTGCGCCAGGCCGGGCGCGCCGAGGCGGCGCATGCTGTCGGCGATGTGGCCGATGCCCGCCGCGTCGATCTCGTCCGGCCGGCCGGAGTAGGCATACTCGCCGGCAAGGCGCATGTCGATCTCGTTGGCGCCGGCCATGGCCGCCAGCTCGCCATCCATGGCGCTCATCTGCTGCGGCGCTGCCTGACCGGGCGCGGCGCGTAGTGACCAGGCACGGACCCGCTGCTCCACGACGCTGTCGCGGCCGCCGAGCAGTTCCTCGATCTGGGCCAGCGCCTGGGGGCCGTCGCCCTGCGGCGGCAGGCCGTGGCTGTAGGCGGCATGTAGCAGTCCCGCCAACACCAGGTCGAGGCGGAAGTCGTAACGCAGCAGCACGGCGGCGGTGCCGATCAGATGGTTGATGAAGGGCCGGCCGCAGGGCCGGTAGCCTTCGCGGACCAGGGCGGTGGCAAGGCGGCAACTGCGGCTCAGCAATTCCACCTGAGCGTCGTCGTAGCCGCGGGCGCGGGCCAGATCGAGCAAGGCGGAGCGGTTCTGCGCCAGCGCCGCTGCATCCATCGCCTGGTCCAGATCGTCGTGGCGGCGGCCCTGGCGCAATGGATCGGTGCGGGTCAGGATGCCCTTGACGTATTGCCGCAAGGTGCCGAAGGAACGGTCGTCGGGCAGCACCCGCCACTTGGCGCAAAAAGTGGCGATGCTGTCCTCCATCGCCGCCGGGCTCCAGCGCCGCCGCATCAGGGCCAGGTCTTCCAGCATGGTCGGGATGAAGGCGCGATACAGCACCCGCGATGCCGGCTCGACGTAGATACCGTAGCCCCGCTCCTTGGCCGTCAGGGCGATGTCGATATGCTCGTGCACGCAGCCGATGCGGCCGTCGATCACGCCGGGCTGGCGCGCCAGCTCGGTGCGCAGCAGCATGCAGTGGAACTCGACGAAGTCGCAGGCGCGGCGGCCCTCGGCGGCGGCCGTGTCGGGATCGGCGTTGTAGTGGCGGTGGCGGTCTTCGAGGACGCGGGCGCCATCTTCCTCGACGAAACTCAGATCGCCGCCGGACATATGCACCTTGGGTGCGGCGTGATCGTCGCCCCATAGATACATCGGGCCGACGATGCCGGCGCCGGTCTGGTCGGCGCATTCCACCAGGCGCTCCAGCCAGCCGGGGTAGAAGGCCAGGTCGTTGTCCACGAACACCACGTATTCGCTGTCGATCTCATCGATCAGCGCCGCGCGCACCTGCTGCGGCCACAGCGGCTGGTCGAAGCGGCGCAGCTCGAAGCCGTGCTCGCGGCTCGCTGCCGCCAGCTCGGCGTGCAGCCAGGGCGGGCTTTGCACCTCGGCGAAGATCAGTCGGTAGGGCGGCGGCGTCTCTGCCAGCAGGCTGGCGATGGCCGCCATGGTCGGCTGGTGGCGCTCGCGCAGGGTCATCACCAGGGTGACTCGCGGTGCGGCGGCAGGGGGCGGCGCTGAGGTCATCGGCAGGCTTATCGGCAAGGGCATGCGGCACGGGTCTCGGCACGCTACACCTGCGGCGGCGGCTTGGCAAAGGCGCCCGGTGGCGCAGAGTAGAATCCGGCCATGACCCTACACACCGACAAGTTCGGCGACAGCCCGCGGCTGATCGCCGGCGCCAGCGAATCGCCCCAGGAGGATGCGCTGGAGCGCGCCCTGCGGCCGAAGAAGCTGGCCGAGTACGTGGGCCAGCAGAAGATACGCGGCCAGTTGGAGATTTTTATCGAGGCGGCGAAACGGCGCGGCGAGGCCCTTGACCACGTGCTGCTGTTCGGTCCGCCGGGCCTGGGCAAGACCACCCTGGCCCACATCGTCGCCCACGAGATGGGGGTGAACCTGCGTCAGACCTCGGGCCCGGTGCTGGAGCGGGCCGGCGACCTGGCGGCGATCCTGACCAATCTCGAACCCCACGACGTGCTGTTCATCGACGAAATCCATCGTCTCTCGCCGGTGGTGGAGGAAATTCTCTACCCGGCCCTGGAGGATTTTCAGATCGACATCATGATCGGCGAAGGCCCGGCGGCGCGTTCGGTGAAGCTCGACCTGCCGCCCTTCACCCTGGTCGGTGCCACCACCCGCGCCGGCATGCTGACCAACCCGCTGCGCGACCGCTTCGGCATCGTCGCCCGGCTCGAGTTCTACACCCCGGAGGAGCTGGCGCTGATCGTTCGCCGCTCCTCGCAACTGCTCGACTGCGCCATCGTCGACGAGGGCGCAGTGGAAGTCGCCAAGCGCTCCCGCGGCACGCCGCGCATCGCCAACCGGCTGCTGCGGCGGGTCCGCGACTATGCCGAAGTCAAGGCCGACGGCCGCATCACCCGCGCCGTGGCCGACGCGGCGCTGACCATGCTCGACGTGGACCACCTGGGCCTGGACATCATGGACCGCAAGCTCTTGTTGGCGATGCTGGAAAAATTCGGCGGCGGCCCGGTCGGCGTGGACAACCTGGCAGCCGCCATCGGCGAGGCCCGCGACACCATCGAGGACGTGCTGGAGCCCTACCTGATCCAGCAGGGCTACCTGCAGCGCACGCCGCGCGGCCGCGTCGCCACCGCCAGCATCTGGCGCCACCTGGGCCTGGTGCCGCCCGGCGCCTCGCGCGACTTGCTGGACGAATAGCGCGCTGCGGGGCGCTACGTGTTTTCCACAACTTCCCGCGGCGGGAAGGCTCTGCATAATCTCCGTTAGAGGCACTTCAGTTTTCATGCGGATGGGATGAGCGGCTTGCGCTCGCCTGTCCAGGCCCGCCGGCAGGCATTGGGCCGGGGCGCGCTTTTTGCGCACCCCCATGAGCGCTAGAACAAGCCCGATAAATTCGGAGAACAACATGCTGGTCATCTTTGATCCGGCGGTTCGGCTTATGAACCGCCTGAGGTTCGCGCATCGCTTCATGGCGCTGGGCGCCGCCGGAGGCCTGCTGGTCGTCGGCCTGCTGGTGCAGTTTCTGCTGGGCGTCGGTAGCCGCCTGGAATCCACCCGTGACGAACTCGCCGGGGTGCGGATGATCGCGCCGGTGCGGCAGATGTTGAATGCCCTGCACCGGCAGGCGATCGATGCCACGCTGTTATCCGCGGGGGCCTCCAATCCGGCCCTGGACGGCGATGCCAGGGCGGCGTCGGCCGGCATCGACCAGTTGCTGAAAAACGCCATCGACAACGACCAGCCGCGCTGGCAGCTCAAGGAAAGCTGGGCCCGTCTGGCAACGGAATGGGCGGCCGCCAAGGTGGCGCTGCCGACCGCATCGCCGCCGGAAATCCGCCAGATCACCGAACGGCTGGAAGCCGGCCTGGCATCGCATACCCGCAATGCCGCGGACAGCACTTCGCTGACGCTGGATGGCGAGGTGGCGACGACCCATCTCAACGATGCCGTCATCAGCCACCTGCCGCAACTGGCAGCGACCTTGTTCCAGATTCAGGTGAAGACCGCCTACATCGCCGAGGTGCAGATGATCGATGCCGGCGACAAGGGGCGGCTCGATAAGCTGCTGGCCGATGCCAATCAGCAGTTCGGCCGCCTGCGCGAGACCCTGGGGCGGGCCGCTGTGGCGCCGGACAGCCCGGTTGCCGCCGCCCTGGCCAAGGCGGAGCTGGACCTGAAGGCGCTGCAGCGTTTCGTCACCGAGGAGATCATCCTCAAGCCGACGCTGGACGCTACCCCGGAGGCGATGGCCGCCCCCGCCGCCGCCGCCTTCAAGAGCCTCGATGTCCTCGGCAGCGCCGTCGAACAATCCCTCGCCGAAGCGCTCGCCGCGCGGGAATCGCGCCTGGTTCGGGAACGCAACTTCAACCTGGCGCTGGCGGCCCTCGGCTTGCTGCTGGCCGGCTATCTGTCGATGGGCTCCTACCTTTCCCTGGAACGCGGCAGTCATCGCCTGATCCAGGGTGGGCGCCGCCTCGCCGATGGCGATTTGCGGGCCCAGATCGAGATCGACTCCAACGACGAGCTGGCCGACATTTCCGCCAGCTTCAACCGCATGGCCGAATCCTTCCGCCGCATGATCAACACCCTGCAGCAGAGCGCCGGCAACGTCCATGATTCGGCGCGGACGCTGGCCGCAGCGACGACGCACATTTCGAGCAGTTCCGAGCGGCAGGAAGCATCGGCGCAGCACGCCACCACCGCCGTGACGTCGATCTCGTCCAGCGTCAGCCAAGTGGCGGAAAACGCCGAGGCGGTGGACGCCATCGCCGGCCGCAGCCGCGAGCAGACGCAGCAGGGGCAGCGCACCTTGAGCACCATGTTGTATGACATCGGCGTTGCCGACAAGGCGGTGCAGGAAATTGCGGTGACGGTGGACGAATTCGTCAAGACGGCCTTGGAAATCTGCCAGATGACCGCCCAGGTGCGCGACATCGCCGACCAGACCAATCTGCTGGCGCTGAATGCCGCGATCGAGGCGGCCCGCGCCGGCGAGGCCGGCCGCGGTTTCGCCGTGGTGGCGGACGAGGTGCGCAAGCTGGCGGAGAAATCGGCCCAGTCCGCCAACGAAATCGACCGGCTGACCCAGGCCGTCAGCGCCCGCAGCGCCACGGTGACGGCGGCCATCCGCAGCGGCACCGAAGCCCTGCGGGAGAGTTCAGACCAGGCGCAGGACGTGGCCCAGGCCCTGGCCGAAGCCAGCGCGCTGGTGCAACGGACCACCGAGGGCGTCAACCTGATCGCCTCTTCGGTCAAGGAGCAGATGGCGTTCAGCCGCCAGATCACCGGCAATGTCGCGGAAATCGCCGAGATGGCGGTGAGCAACAACCAGGCGGTGAGTCAGGCCGCGGCGGAGGCCCGGCGCCTGGAAGCGCTGGCCAATGGGGTGATCGGCGAAATCGGGCGCTTCAGTATCTGACCGCTCGCCGCGGCGCACGCACCGGGCGGCAAGGGCCGGCGCCGGGTTTAGAATGCCGGCTCCATGAAGAGTCCCCGCGCGCCCAGCCGTCCGCTCGCCCCCCGCTCCGGCGGAGGCGCTGCTGCGGGGCGCCTGTTATCGCAGGGGGCGCAATGAAGTCGGCGATCTTCACCTACTACCAGAGCAATATCTCCGAGGAAGTGGTGGCCGCCCAGCGCGAGGTGGTGAACCGCTTCCGCCCCGCCGACGTGGATTTCGTCATGCTGCAGTCCGAGGCCGGCCACGCCGAGGCCATCGACTGGTTTCTCGCCGATTCGCGCTACGACCACTATGTGTTGCTCGACATCGATGCGATCCCGCTGACCTCGATGATCATTCCCTACCTGCTGTCGCGGGCCGCTGCCGGCGCGCTGATCGGCAATATCCAGCGCTCCAACCATATCGACAACGGCCGCCATGTGTTCGCCGCGCCGTCCTTCATGGCGCTGGCGAAAAACCTCTGGTGGGGCCTCGGCCGGCCGTCCTTCCGCGCCACCGCACGCGGCGACGTGGCCGAGGAGGTGAGCTTCCGCGCCGAGGCGGCGGGCGTGCCGCTGGAGTTGCTGCGACCGCTGCGCTCTCTCGGCGAACCGCAGTGGGCGCTGGATGGCGACGATACGCCGCGTTACGGCATCGGCACTTTCTTCGGCCTCGAGGGTTTCGAAGTCAGCTATCACAACTACCAGGTCCGCGACCCCCAGTCCCAACAACTGTTCTTCGATGTCTGCAAGGCGGTGCTGGAGCGTCACGGCCGGCCGCCGGCAGAGAAGACGCGGCGCCTGTGACATGCCGGCCCTGAGCCTTGTCACCACCTGCATGGGGCGCCTCGCCCATCTGCAGCAATCCTTGCCGCGGATGGCGGCCCAGGCCGATGTCGAATGCATTCTGGTGGATTACGCCTGCCCGCAGCAGTCGGGGCAATGGGCGGCCGGCAACCTGCCCGGGGTGCGTGTGCTGCGCCTGGAGCAGGCGGCGCACTTCAGCGCGGCCCACGCCCGCAACCTCGGCGCCGCCCAGGCGACGGCGCCCTGGCTGGCCTTCGTCGATGCCGACGTGCTGCTGGCGGATGACTTTGCGGCGGACGTGGCGCCGCTATTGCAGGCCGGCCGCTATTACCGCCCGGCGCCGCTGGCCCCCGATCTCTGGGGCTGCTGCCTGGTGGCGCGCGATGTCTTCGCCCATGTCGGTGGCTACGATGAGGCGCTGCAGTCCTGGGGCGGCGAGGACGACGACCTCTACCATCGCCTGCGCTGGCTGGCGGGCCAACAGCCGGGCGAGTTCCCCGCCGGACTGCTGGACTTCATCAGCCATTCGGATGCGGAACGGATCGCCCATGGAGACGGCGCCGAGCGCTGGCTGAGCCAGCGCGCCAACGCCCTCTACCTGCACATCAAATACGACCTGATGGCGGTGATGCAGCGCGCCGAACTCGATCTCGGCCAGCGCCAGGCCCTGTACCGGGAGGTGCGGCGCACGGTGCTGGGCTCGGGCGCCAGCAATGCCCGCGTCGAAATCCGCCTGCCGCCGGAGCTGAAGGTGCCGCTCTCCGGCTGGGGCATCCGCCGCACCTGGCTGTTCGACCTGGAGCGGATTCCCGGCACGCCGGAAAACCCCTTCGCCGGCGCCTGAGGCGTTGCAGTCCAACGGGTAGAATTGCGCGATGCGAAGTGAAACTCCCGTTCCGTCCTTCAGCCTGCCGGTGCGCGTGTATTTCGAGGACACCGATGCCGGCGGCGTGGTGTACTACGCCAACTATCTGCGTTTTTTCGAGCGCTGCCGCACCGAATGGCTGCGCAGCACGGGCCACGACCAGCGCGATCTGGCAGCGGATGCCGGCATCCTGTTCGTGGTGCGCTCGGTGAACATCGATTACCTGTCGCCGGCGCGGCTCGACGACCAGTTGCAGATCGGCCTCAGCGTGGAAAAACTCGGCCGCGCCCAGATCGTGTTTCGCCAGCAGGCGCTGCGCGACGGGGAACTCTTGGCGACGGCCACGGTCCAGATCGTCTGCGTTGCCGCCGCCGCCATGAAAACCACCCCCATCCCCGACTTCCTGAGAACGCTGCTGGAGCAGATGCAATGAATTTGACCCAAGATATTTCCATCCTGCATCTGATTGCCAATGCCAGCGCCGCCGTGCAGATCGTCATGCTGATCCTCGGCGGCGTGTCGTTCATGTCCTGGTACTACATCTTCCGCAAGTGGTTCGCGATCCGCGACGCCCGCGGCCGCACTGACCAGTTCGAGCGCGATTTCTGGAGCGGCGGCGATCTCAACAGCCTCTACCAGAGCGCGGTGAACGACCGCCACGGCACCGGCGCCCTAGAGCGCATCTTCGAGTCCGGCTACCGCGAGTTCATGAAGCAGCGCGGCCAGAAGGGCCTCGACCCGACGGCGGTGGTCGGCAGCATCCGCCGCGCCATGCGCGCTACCTACCAGCGTGAGCTGGACGACCTGGAATCCCATTTGGCATTCCTCGCCTCGGTCGGCTCGGTGTCGCCCTACGTCGGCCTGTTCGGCACCGTCTGGGGCATCATGCACGCCTTCCGCGGCCTGGCCAACGTCAGCAGCGCGACCCTCGCCAGCGTCGCTCCCGGCATCGCCGAGGCTCTGGTGGCTACCGCCATCGGCCTGTTCGCGGCGATCCCGGCGGTAGTCGCCTACAACCGCTTCGCCCATGACGTGGATCGCCTGGCGGTGCGCTTCGAGAGCTTCATGGAAGAGTTCCAGAACATCCTGCAGCGGCAACTGAGGTAAGGCCATGCGTCAGCGCCGCTTAATGAATCAGATCAACGTCGTGCCTTACATCGACGTGATGCTGGTACTGCTGGTGATCTTCATGGTCACTGCGCCGATGATCCAGACCGGCAGCGTGGACCTGCCCAGCGTCGGCAAGAGCGCCACGCCGCCGGTGGCGCCGCTGGAGGTGACGATCAAGGGCGACCAGAGCATGACCCTGCGCGACCGCGCGCACGGCGGCGACGAACAGGCGGTGTCGCGCAGCGATCTGGCGGCGCGGATCAAGGCCGCACAGAGCGCCAATCCGCAGCAGCCAGTGTTGATCGCTGCGGACAAGAGCGTGCGCTACGAAGCGGTGCTGAACGTGATGGACGAATTGCAAAAGCAGCAGGTGGCGAAGATCGGCCTGCTGGTGCAGCCGGGGAAGTGAGCGCTCTCCGCCGGGCCGCCCCAAGGAGGGCGCAGCCAACCCATGGAGCCGCGCAGCGGCGAACCATCGTCACCTCCTGCCTTGGGCAGGGGGCGGGGGGATGGTCGTCATGAGCGCGCTGCTGGAACGCCCCGAGGAACCTGGCAAGCGCCTTTCGATGGTGCTCGCCGTCGTCGTCC
>DATDMT010000303.1:0-15371 GCA_036518635.1 Rhodocyclaceae bacterium
GGTCTCCACGCCCTCGGCGATCGCGCCGCGCTGGAAAGCGCGCGCCAGGCCGAGGATGCCCTCGGTGATGGCCAGACTGTCGGGGTCTTCGAGCATGTCGCGGATGAAGGACTGGTCGATCTTCAGCGTCGCCGCCGGCAATTGCTTCAGGTAGGCCAGCGAGGAATAGCCGGTGCCGAAATCGTCCAGGGCGAAATCGATGCCGAGTTCCTTGCACCAAGCCATGATCTTGCCCACCGACTTGATCTCGGCCAGGGCCGCGCTTTCGAGGATTTCCATCTCGAGCTGCTGCGGGGCCACCTCGGGGAATTCGGCGAGCAGGCCGGTCAGCTTGTGTACGAAGTCCACTTCCTGCAACTGCTGTGAGGCCACGTTCACGCTGATTCGCAGCGCCAGGCCCTGCTGGCGCCAGACGTCGATCTGGCGCAGCGCCTCACGCAGCACCCAGTCGCCGATATCCACGATCAGGTCCGATTCCTCCGCCGCGGCGAGGAAGTCGCCGGGCATCAGCAGGCCGCGCTCCGGGTGCTGCCAGCGGATCAGCGCCTCGGCGCCGACCACCTGGCCGGTGCGCATGTTCACCTTCGGCTGGTAGTACAGGCGGAATTCGTCGCGGCGCAGGCCAAGGCGAATCTCGTCGCGCAACTGGTGCCACTCGCGGACTCGCTGCTCCTGCTGCGCATCGAAAAAGCTGACGCGGTTCTTGCCCAGTTGCTTGGCGACATACATCGCATGGTCGGCGTGGCGCAGCAGGGTGTCAGGATCGCTGTCGTCGTAGGGATAGATCGAGACGCCGATGCTGGCCGAGAACTCGATTTCCCGGTCCTCGATCAGGTAGGGCACGGTCAGCGCCATCTGCAGGCGCGACAGGGTCTGCTCGATCTCCAGCACGCTGTCGAGCTCGTTGAGCAGCAGGATGAACTCGTCGCCGCCGAGCCGCGCCACGGTGTCGCCGGCGCGCAGGGCGCCGCCGATCCGCTGGCCGACTTCGATCAGCAGCTTGTCGCCGCTTTCGTGGCCGTACTGGTCGTTGATCGGCTTGAACTTGTCGAGATCGAGGAAGCACACCGCCACCAGCTTCTGCTCGCGGCGCGAGCGGGCGATGGCCTGGGTCATACGGTCGGCCAGCAACATGCGGTTGGGCAGGCCGGTGAGGACGTCGTGGTTGGCGAGGAAGCGCAACTCATCGAGGGAAGCCATCCAGGCGTCCACCATGGTGTTGAAGTCGCCCGCCACTTCGACCACTTCCAGCGGGCCGTCGAGGGGCGCGCGGATTGTCTTGGCGCCGCCCTTGATGGCCCGCGCCGCGCCGGAGATGCCGCGGATCGGCCGGGCGATGCGGCGCGAAAGGTAGACCGCGAGGGCCAGCGAGGCGAGCAGGCCGAGCAGGCCGTAGAGGGTGGTCTTGCGCGCCGAGTCGGCCGCCTGCTGGTAGAGCTGGGCCGAAGGCATGCCGACGTAGGCGTACCAGCCGACTTCGGGGATCGGCGCCACCGCATAAAAGCGCGCGACGCCGTCGCTGCCCTGGGATTCGAAGCTGCCGTCCTTGACGGCCAAGGACTGCTTGACTGCCGGCAGATCGCCGACGTACTTGCCGATCAGTTGTTCCGGATCCTCGCTGCGCCAGACCAGGTGGCCGTCGCCGGTGATGATGCCCATCCGCATGCCCGCCGCGAGGTGCACGCCCTCGATGCTCGGTGCATACAACTGCAGGTCGAGGGGCAGGCCGACGAAGCCCCTGAGGGTATTCCGCTCGTCGCGGATCGGCGTCACCAGCACCGACACCCAGCGCCCGGTGATCGGGCCGATGAAGGGATTGCCGGCGAGGAACTCCGGCTTCGCCAGCGCCCGCTGCACCCACTCGGTCTTGCTCAAGTCCACCGGCTTGCCGCCAGGCTGGGCAACCGCCGAGCAAACCACCATGCCGTCGAGGGTGATGGTGGTGAGATTGGCAAAGCGCGGGAACAGATCGCGGAAATCGTAGATCACCGGATCGCAGTGCTTGCCGTCGAGCGTCCGGACCAGCGGCCGGCGGGCGAACTGGTCCATCGATTCGTGGGTGGTGTTGAGGAAGCGGCTGGTACCAGTGGCGGCGATGCGGGCCAGGGTGCGCAGGGACGACTTGGCTTCGGCGATTGAATGCTGGGTGTCGGCGTAGATCAGGTAGCCGAGCAACACCGCGCCGGGCATCAAGGTCGCCAGGGCCAGCGCAAACAGATGCGCCCGCAGGGTTTGGAGTAGTTGCATGCTGCGGAAAATCAGGAAGGTTGGTACCGCACCAAGAGGGTTGCGAAGAATCCAACCCCTATAACCATCGATATATTGGGGGCAGATTACCCCCAAGTGGGCGTCAGGTGGTGCACTGCGGTCGACTACGGCACTTGCCTGTGGTGTCGCGGCTTCCTCATGGATGCGTACCCGCCAGGGCCGCCTCCAGCATGTCGATGAAGGCCCGGGTCTTCGCCGGCATCAGGCGGCGCCCGGGGAACACCGCCCAGGCCGTGTGCGCTGGCGTGCTCCACTCGGGCAGCACCCGCCGCAGCTCGCCGCGCCGCACGCTGGGCGCCGCCAGTTGGTCGGGCACCGCGGCGATGCCGGCGCCGGCCAGCGCCAGGTTGATCAGCATGTTCGGCACGTTGGCCGCGGCTCGCCCGGTGGGCACGCCTTCCCAGGTTTGCTCGCCCTTGCGCAAGGTCCAGCCGACCGGCTCGCCATTGCGGCCGAGCAGGCGCAGGCCGTCATGTTGGGCCAGCTCCTCCGGGGACGCCGGATCGCCGCGTTCGGCCAGATAGGCCGGCGCCGCATACAGGCCGCCGGAAAACACCGCGATGCGCCGTGCGGCCAGCAGCGTGTCGTCGGGCAGATCGCCCATGCGCAGCGCCAGATCGAAGTTCTCCCCCAGCAGGTCCACGCGCCGCGGCGACAGATCGAGTTCCAGGGATACCGCCGGATGCATTGCGATGAATGCCGCCAGCATGTCGGTCAGCAGCAGGGTGGCGAAGTCGCTCGGCATCGATACCCGCAGGCGGCCGCTGGGGCGCGCCTGGCGATGCTCGCTGAGGGCCTTCACCGAATCCACTTCGGCCGCCACCTGGCGCGCGTGTTCGAGCAACTGCTGGCCGAACTCGGTCAGCGCGAGGCGGCGCGTGGTGCGCAGCATCAGCCGTTCGCCGAGTTGTTCCTCGAGGAAGGCGACGCGCCGCGAGACCGTGGATTTGGGCAGGCCGAGGCGTTCGGCGGCGCGGCTGAAACTGCCGGCTTCCGCCACGCGGGCGAAGATCAGGAGGTCGTTGGGCTCGAATTGTTCCATTGCAGGAACAATGTTATCCATGTTGACGGCTTCTGTTCCTTCCTGGCGATCAATAAAGTACGAATCACCCCATCGCCCAATCCAAGGAGAGCCAAATGAACATCCTGCAAATCAACGCCAGCGCCCGCCGTGAAGGCGCCAATTCCACCCGCGTCGCCAATGCCATCGTCGCCCGCCTGCAGGCGGCCCAGCCGGATGCTGGCCTGAGCCTGCGCGACCTGGCCGTCACGCCGCACCCGGTGCTGGACGAGGCGGCCCTCGGGGCCCTGTTCACCCCCGCCGAAAAGCGCAGCGCGGAACAGGCGGCCCGGGTCGCCCTCGACGATGCGCTGATCGCCGAAGTGCAAGCCGCCGACGTGATCGTGCTCGGCGTGCCGATGTACAACTTCGGCGTGCCGGCTCAGTTGAAGCACTGGATCGACGCCATCGCCCGCAACGGCGTGACCTTCCGCTATACCGAGAAGGGCCCGCAGGGCTTGCTCCAGGGCAAGACGGTGTATGTCGGCCTGGCCCGCGGCGGTCGCTATCGCGGTACCGCGGCCGACAGCCAGGTGCCCTACCTGAAAACCGTGCTCGGCTTCCTCGGCCTGACCGACGTCCATTTCATCTACGCCGAAGGCCTCAACATGGGCCCCGAGGCCGCCCAGCAAGGCTTCGCCGAAGCCGAGGCCGACCTCGCCGCGGTGCTGGCCTGAGCGCCAATGTCGAACTACGTTTCAATCACCCCAGGAGCCAATGTGATGAGCACTAGCCTTCGCAATGAAGTGGTCAACCAGCCCCGCAGCGTGGAATGCCTGGTCGCCGGCAAGGAGACTTCCGACGGTGCCGGCGTGAAGCTGATGCGCGTGCTGACGCAGCCGCTGCAACGCCGCCTCGACCCCTTCCTGATGCTCGACGTCTTCAGCAGCGACAACCCGGACGACTACCTCGCCGGCTTCCCCGACCATCCCCACCGCGGCTTCGAGACCGTGACCTACATGATCGCCGGCCGCATGCAGCATCGCGACAGCGCCGGCCATCAGGGCCTGCTGGAAAACGGCGGCGTGCAATGGATGACGGCCGGCCGTGGCGTGATCCATTCCGAGATTCCGCAGCAGGAGGCGGGGGTGATGGAGGGCTTCCAGCTCTGGCTCAACCTGCCGAGTCAGGACAAGATGTGCGCGCCCTGGTATCGCGACTTCGCCGCAGCCGACCTGCCACGCTACGTCACCGACGGAGGTGTCACCGTGACGGTGATCGCCGGCATCAGCCATGGCGTCGCCGGCGCGGTCAGCCGCGACGGCACGGCGCCGCTCTACCTGGACCTGCATCTGCCTGCCGGCGCGCGCTTTGACCAGGCACTGCCGGCGACGCACAACGCCTTCATCTACGTCTATCGCGGCGAAGTCAGCGTCGCCGGCAAGGCGGTGCCGGCGCAACGGATGGCAATCCTCGGCAACGACGATCAATCCGATGGCATCGCTATCGAGGCGGCCGGCGAAGCGAAGGCGCTGCTGATCGCGGGCCGCCCGCTGCAGGAGCCGATTGCCCAATACGGCCCCTTCGTGATGAACAGCGAGCAGGAGATTTACCAGGCGCTGAACGACTTTCGCGACGGCCGCCTGGCCTGAACCCCAACCAAGGAGAAAGCAAAATGAACGATACCTATAAAGCCTATGTTTCCGTCGTCGGCCGCGTGCTGCTGGCCCTGATGTTCATCCTCTCCGGCTACGGCAAGCTCAGCGACATCCAGGGCACGGCCGGGTTCATCGCCAGCGGCGGCTTGCCTGCGCCCAGCGCCCTGGCGGTGACGGTCGGCGCCTTCGAACTGTTGGGCGGCCTTGCCCTGGTCCTCGGCTATCGGGTGCGCTGGGTGGGCCTGGCCATGGCGCTGTTCACCCTGGCCGCCAGCATGGTGTTCCACGCCTTCTGGTCGGCGCCAGCCGCGCAGCAATACGTCACGCAACTGCTGTTCATGAAGAACATCTCGGTGGCCGGTGGCATGCTGCTGGTGTCGGCGCTGGGCGCCGGGCCGCTGAGCCTCGATGCACGCCGCGCCAACTGATCGCCTGGCAACACCACTGAAACAGTATGGGAGCGCGAATCAATGGACCTCGCCCAACTCAGCGCCTACCTGCAGCGCGACGCCGTTTCGGTGGTGTTCGTGAACGTCCTGTTGCAGCAGGCGGGGCTGCCGGTCCCAGCCGTCCCCACCCTGCTGCTGGCCGGCAGCCTGGTCGCCAGCCACGGCCAGCTCGCCGGCGTGTTGGCGGCGGCGATCCTCGCCTCGGTGATTGCCGACTGGGTCTGGTACCTGGCCGGCAAGGCCTTCGGCTACCGGGTGCTGTCGGGCTTGTGCCGGCTGTCGATCAACCCCGGCTCCTGCGTCAGTCAGACCGAGGCCCGCTTCATCCGCTGGGGCCTCGGCTCCCTGGTGGTGGCCAAGTTCATCCCCGGCTTCTCGACCGTCGCGCCGCCGATTGCCGGCTCCCTGCGGATGGCCCTGCCGGGCTTCCTGCTGGCCGCCGCCAGCGGGGCCGCCCTGTGGGCGGGGCTGGCGCTGGGCGCCGGCTGGGTGATGCGGCGGGAAGTCCATACCGTCATCGATGCGCTCGATGCCCATAGCGCCAGCGCGCTGATCGTCGTGCTCGGCTTGTTCGCCGCCTGGCTGGCCTGGAAGCTGTGGCAGAAACATCGCTTCCGGAAGCTTTCCGCGGTGCCCCACATCACGGTGGCAGAACTCCTGGCCGCCCTGGCATCCGCCCAGCCGCCGCTGGTCCTGGACCTGCGCGGACAAAGCATGATCGCCCAGGCCGGCCCGATTACGATCGCCACCGCAGCGGAACAGGACCGCCTTGCCGATGCCGTCGGCGCCTGGCCCAAGGACCAGCCCATCGTCACCCTCTGTGCCTGCCCGGAGGATGCCGGCGCCATTCAGGCCGCCGTCAGCCTGCTCAACGCGGGCTATCTGTCGGTGCGGCCATTGCAAGGCGGCTATGCCGCATGGATGGAGGCGGCGGAGGGCGCCGCATAGCCACCCTCCGCCCGCTAGTGGGTGGCAGTCAGATCGTTGAGTCCGGCGCGCACCTCGGTGGCCGAGTGGCGGCAGAACAGCATCGGGATGCCGCGGTTCTCCGCCTGCTTGCGCACACTGCGCATCAGCATGTGATTGGCGCGGTCGCACATGAACACCACCAGGCCGGTACGGCGCGACAGCGAGCGGCTGGCGTCCGCCGGTTTGCGGCCGGGCCAGTGGTCGATGTCCTTGATCCCGAGTTGGTCAGCGACGCGAAGGATTTCGGCGCGGATGCCCTCGATGCGGTCGGCGCCGACGATCAGTGCTTGCATGGCTGTTCTCCCGATGCCGCTGCGATGCGGCTTGCGATGCAGTGTGTCGGGAGCTGACTAGGGGCGGAACTGATTTGTTGCGATAAGCATATTCCGCCGGCCGCGGCCGACGCTCATGTCGGCGGTATCGCCTGATAGCCATGCCGCCGAAGAAATCGCACGGCCTGTGCCAGCCGATCCCGCGCTGCTCTAAGAACGCGTTTTCCGATGGGGTCAAAGGGGTCCGAAACATTTGATTTTCTGATTGCCTGATATGCCCCTCCGCCCGCATCAGCGGCATTTGTTTTTTCAGGTTCCCCAAAAAATGCAAATGTCTCTGACCCTGAGGTTTCCCCTGCTTATGACTGGCAGCCACCGGCCATAAGCGGCAACTCAAGCGTTGTCATCTATTCATTCGGCCGCCCAATCAGCTCGAGACAAAGTGTTACCGGGCATAATGCTAGCGTCACTTGTCATAGGTATCCAAGCATGGATCGGACAGAACGCCTCCTCGAACGCGGATATTTTCCGTCACAGCTTCCCCCGTGCTTTAAGACAAAGGATTTGGCTGCCATCCATGGTGCCGTTTATCCCATTTGGCTATCACTACAACCGGAGCCAAAGAAAGGGGCGAAGATTCCCAAGGCGCCAGAAAGCAAGGGCGAACGATTTAGCGTTGCCCGCGCGGGCTACCAGAGGCGACTGACGAGCATCCCCAATCCTGTGGCGCAGACATACTTGGCAACTCATGTCATCGAGTGTTGGGCGCATTTGGTTCGGCATTACCGCCAAAGCAAGTTGAGCGCGAGTCGCCCGCGCTTTCTGCGAAACGGCGAACGGGGCGCAAATATTCCCTCGATGCAGTTGCTATATGAACGGAAGGTTCTTAGAGCAGCCGGCTATCGTTTCATGTTGAAAACCGATATCTCGCGTTTCTTTCCGACCATTTACACCCATTCCGTTCCTTGGGCGCTCCACGGCAAGGCAGCCGCAAAACGAAATCGCACGCCCACGGCGAAGTATTACGGAAACCTACTGGACTTGTCTCTGCGCCAATGCCAAGACGGCCAAACCATGGGGCTGCCGATTGGGCCGGATACCTCGCACGTTATCGCAGAAGCGATTGCAACGTCCGTCGACTTGGAGTTAAGAAGGCGGTTAAAGGGATACCCGGCAGGCTTTCGCTATGTTGACGATTACTTCCTATTCTTCTCGACGATGGAGGAGGCGGAGGCGGGACTTGCAGCGCTGACAAGGGCGTTGCAAGAGTTTGAGCTTCACATAAACGTTGAAAAGACTGATACCTGCTCGGTGTTGGAGATATCGGATGACTACTGGCCGCACCAATTGCGAAGTTTTGCCATTAGCAAGGACAGGCGAAAGCAGCTTACAGATATCCACCACTTTTTCGGGCTCGCAAAGGATCTGGCAAGAAAGAACACGGACGAAAACGTAATGACTTACGCTCTAAAGCGCGCGTCCGCTGTCGTCATCCGAAAAGACAACTGGCCGGTCTTCGAGGCTCATCTTTGCCATGTCGCATTGGCATATCCAAATACCCTTCAGAACTTCGCACGAATCTTCTCGACCTATTGGGACGTCGGTTATCGAATCAATAAAGATCGGCTTGAGCGCCTGGTGAACGCCATCGTCCAGACGCATGCACCGCTGGAGCATCACAGCGAAGTCGCCTGGTGCCTCTGGATATGCAAAAAGCTGGAGCTGAATCTATCCGTTGCGAATGTCGAGCTTGTATCTGACATGCATAGCTCAATCTGCGCGCTTATCCTGCTGGACCTTGATGCTTTGGGCCGTCTGCCAAGGCCTCCCAAAATGACGTATTGGAAATCGGTCGAGACTACTGGTTCGCTGTACGATGACCTCTGGTTGCTCTCCTACGAAGCAGGAGTACGAGGGTGGGGCGGGTTCAAGGATGCGCACGTCATCGCCGATCCGCATTTCAGCGTGCTCGCTATGTTGGGTGTACGCTTCTACGACGAAAAGGGAGAACTAACACCCATATTCCAGGCCAAGCCCAAGGCCCTGCAGCAAACTGGACTTGGTGTGCTTTCGGACCTCTTTGACCTTGATGACGTCGATGAGTACGTCACGTACACGGCTGGGTATGGCGGCTACGAGGGCGGCATCTTCTTCGATGAAGGTGACGAGGACGATGAAGATCCTCAGGAAGATAGCGACGAAGACGAGCCATACTTTTGAACAGGTCAATCGGAAGCGGGCTAACGATCCGCACGGGCAGCTAAGCTCGGTAGCTGCCGGTTGGCAGTAAGAGATTAGCCATCCGCCTCGGCCGACAGCCCGCCGCCCGCTTCTCCAATCCACAATCCCGCATAACCAAATCCGAATAACTTATTTCCGTTCCCCCACCCTGCGGAAATAAGCTCTGCTCCGACCTCATTGATTCGGAGCAAGCAATGCCATTAGCACTCGGGCCGTTTCGCCCGCGGCCCCTGCCGGGCTTCAAGCTGTCCCTCGGCTACACCCTCGCCTGGCTCTCGCTGGTGGTGTTGATTCCCCTTGGGGCGGTATTCCTCAAGACCTCGTCGCTGACCTTCGAGCAGTTCTGGGCGGTGACCACCACGCCGCGGGTGCTGGCTTCCTACAAGCTCTCCTTCGGCGCATCGCTGCTGGCCGGTGGGATCAATGCGGTGTTCGGCCTGCTGCTGGCCTGGGCCCTGGTGCGCTATTCCTTCCCCGGCAAGAAGCTGGTGGATTCCTTGGTGGATCTGCCCTTCGCCCTGCCGACGGCAGTGGCCGGCATCGCCCTGACCGCGCTCTGGTCGGGCAACGGCTGGCTCGGCAAGATCGCCGAACCCTGGGGCATCAAGGTCGCCTTCACCCAGTTGGGGGTGCTGGTGGCGCTGATCTTCATCGGCCTGCCCTTCGTCGTCCGCACCGTCCAGCCGATCCTCGAAGACCTCGATACCGAGCTGGAGGAGGCCGCGGCGAGCCTCGGCGCCAACCGCTGGCAGACCTTCCGCAAGGTGGTCTTTCCCATCCTTTATCCGGCGCTGTTGACCGGCTTCGCCCTGGCCTTCGCCCGCGCCGTCGGCGAATACGGTTCGGTGATCTTCATCGCCGGCAACATTCCCCTGGTTTCCGAAATCACTCCGCTGATGATCATCACCAAGCTGGAGCAATACGATTATGTCGGCGCCACGGCCATCGCCGTGGTGATGCTGGTGTTCTCCTTCATTCTGCTGCTGGCGATCAATGCCCTGCAGGCCTGGACCGCGAAACGTACCGGGAGGAGAGTCTGATGGCCGGCGCAACCACACTGCATCTCGCGGATGGAGACATTGCCGCCCGCTTCGAGAGCCGGGTCGCCACCCGCGAGCCGGCCTGGGTGAAATGGACCATCGTCGGCGTTTCCCTGGCCTTCTTCACCCTGTTCCTGTTGCTGCCCCTGGTGGCGGTCTTCGTCGAGGCCCTGCGCAAGGGCTGGGGCACTTATCTGACCGCCCTGTCGGAGCCGGACGCCCTGGCCTCGATCCGCCTCACCCTGACCGTGGCGGCCATCGCCGTGCCCCTCAACGTCGCCTTCGGCATCGCCGCGGCCTGGCTGATCGCCAAGTTCGATTTCCGCGGCAAGGCGCTGCTGGTGACCCTGATCGATCTGCCCTTCTCGGTTTCGCCGGTGATCGCCGGCCTGATCTATGTGCTGATCTTCGGCCTCCAGGGCTGGTGGGGCGAGTGGCTGCGCGAGCATGACGTGAAGATACTGTTCGCCGTGCCGGGCATCGTGCTGGCCAGCGTCTTCGTCACCTTCCCCTTCGTCGCCCGGGAGCTGATCCCGCTGATGGAAGCCCAGGGCCGCGAGGAGGAAGAGGCCTCGACGGTGCTCGGCGCCTCCGGCTGGCAGACCTTCTGGCACGTCACCCTGCCCAATGTGAAGTGGGGCCTGATCTACGGCGTGATCCTCTGCAACGCCCGCGCCATGGGCGAGTTCGGCGCCGTGTCGGTGGTCTCCGGCCATATCCGCGGCGAGACCAACACCATGCCGCTGCATGTCGAGATCCTCTACAACGAATACAACTTCGCCGCCGCCTTCGCCGTGGCCTCCCTGCTGGCCCTGCTGGCCCTGGCGACCCTGGTGGTCAAATCGATCATCGAATGGCGCGCGTCGCAGGCTTTAAAGGAAGCATGAAATGAGCATTCAGGTACAGAACATCCAGAAGCGTTTCGGCGATTTCGTCGCCCTCGACAATGTTTCCCACGACTTCGCCGGCGGCGAGCTGACCGCCCTGCTGGGGCCTTCCGGTTGCGGCAAGACCACCCTGCTGCGGATCATCGCCGGGCTGGAGAGCGCCGACGGCGGCCGCGTGCTGCTGGAGGGCGAGGACGCCTCCGACACCCATGTGCGTGAGCGCCAGGTGGGTTTCGTCTTCCAGCACTACGCCCTGTTCCGCCACATGACCGTGTTCGACAATGTCGCCTTCGGCCTGCGCGTGCGGCCGAAGAAGACCCGGCCGTCCGAAACCGAGATCAAGCAGCGGGTTGGCGCCCTGCTGGAGCTGGTGCAGCTTTCCTGGCTGGCCGACCGCTTTCCCGCTCAGCTCTCCGGCGGCCAGCGCCAGCGCATCGCCCTGGCCCGGGCACTGGCGGTGGAGCCGCGGGTGCTGCTGCTCGACGAGCCCTTCGGTGCCCTCGATGCCAAGGTGCGCAAGGAACTTCGGCGCTGGCTGCGCCGGCTTCACGACGAGCTGCACATCACCAGCATCTTCGTCACCCACGACCAGGAAGAGGCATTGGAAGTGGCCGACCGGGTGGTGCTGATGAACCACGGCCGGATCGAACAGGTGGGGGCGCCCCAAGAGGTCTATGAGCATCCGGCGACGCCCTTCGTCTATGGCTTCCTCGGCGCGGTGAATTTGTTCCATGGCCGGGTGGACGGCGAACACCTGCGGGTTGGCGACGCCGCCCTGCATCACGGCGACGATCAGGTCAGCCATGGCGCCGAGGCGGTGGGCTTTGCCCGCCCCCACGAACTGGAGATCGTCACCGATCTCTCCCGGGGGGAGGGCGTGGAGGCCCAGGTCGCGCGTATCCTCTCCTTCGGTGGCACGGCCCGGGTCGAGTTGTATGCCGAGAACGGCATCGATGCGCCGCTGCAATACGAGGTGGAGATTCCCCGCGCCAGCGTGGGCAGTCTCGAACTGCATGAAGGGCGCCGTGTGCGCCTGGTACCCGCCCGCCTGCGGGTGTTCGAAAATGGCGCGACGGGAGGAACACGATGAATTTTCAGCAACTGCGCATCATCCGCGAGACGGTAAGGCGCAACTTCAACCTGACCGAGGCGGCCAACGCGCTGTACACGTCCCAGTCCGGCGTCTCCAAGCACATCAAGGATCTGGAGGACGAACTCGGCGTCGAGCTGTTCGTCCGCCGCGGCAAGCGCCTGACCGGCCTCACCGAGCCGGGCAAGGAACTGGCCCAGATGGTCGAGCGGATGCTGCTCGAGGCCGCCAACATCAAGCGCCTGGCCGACCAGTTTTCGCAGAAGGACGAGGGCCGGCTGACCATCGCCACCACCCACACCCAGGCGCGCTACGCGCTGCCCCAGGTGGTGAGCCGCTTCAAGCAGGATTTCCCGCGGGTGCATCTGGTGTTGCTGCAGGGCGGCCCGGGGGAGATCGTCGATCTGCTGAACAGCGGCGAGGCCGATGTCGGCATCGCCACCGAGGCCCTGGAAGGGGTGCAGAGCCTGGCCTCCTTCCCCTATTACTCCTGGCACCACACCGTCATCGTCCCGGTCGGCCATCCGCTGCTGGAACGCCAGGAGCCGCTGACCCTGGAGGCCATCGCCGAGCATCCGATCATCACCTACCACGAGGGCTTCACCGGCCGCGCCAGCATCGACCAGACCTTCGCCCAGGCCGGCCTGGCGCCGGACATCGTGATGGCCGCCCTGGACGCCGACGTGATCAAGACCTACATCGAACTGGGGCTGGGCATCGGCATCATCGCCTCGATGGCCTACAACCCGGAGCGCGACCACAACCTGCGCCTGATCGACAGCGAACACCTGTTCAAGGCCAACACCACCCGCATCGCCGTGCGCAAGGGCCACTACCTGCGCGGCTACGCCTACCGCTTCATCGAGCACTGCGCCCCGGTGCTGACCGAGGTGGTGGTGAAGAACGCGCTGGCGCCGGCGAAGGGCTTGGAAATCGAATAGCCGTCGGCTATTCGATTCCAAAGCGGACAGGCACTCCCTCCCGACCTCCCTCGCCAGGCGAGGGAGGCGACGGATTGGCGCCCTGCGGCGCAGGACGGGGTGTCAAGGTGTTTATATATTTAATTGCCTATCTATCCCTGACCATCGGCGCATGATGGATTGGTTGCCGGCCACATAAGACCGGGAATCGATTCGAAAGAGAGAACGCCATGCGCCCGCCGACCCCCATCCGTCTGAGGAACATTGCCCTAGCCAGGGCCATCCTGACCGTCGTTCCGCGTGTGCGCTGGTGTCCCGTCGTCATCCCGACGCATCTGATGGCCTACGAGGCCGTGGCCAAGGCGATATTCATCAGGGCCAACGGCGGCCCGGCCTATTACCGGGCTACCGGTATCGTCGAAGACGCCGTCTAGACAAGCGGCGTCTCGGCGCTGGGGCCGCCCCCTATACTTCGCCCTTTGCCGTTCGCAGAGGAGCACTTCGTGTCCGATCCCACCGCCGCCCTGAAGGCCCGCTACCAGTCCGCCACCCTGCCCGAGGTGGGGCCGTGGAACGAGGTGCTGGAGCTGCTGCTGGCCCATCGCTCGGTGCGTGCCTATACGCCGGAGCCGCTGGCGGAAGGCACGCTGGAATCGCTGATGGCGGCCGCCCAGTCGGCCTCCACCTCGTCCAATCTGCAGGCATGGAGCGTCATCGCGGTCACTGACCAGGAGCGCAAGCAGGCGCTCTGCGAGCTTTGCGGCCAGCAGCGGCAGATTCCCCAGGCGCCGTTGTTCCTGGTCTGGCTGGCGGATTTGCACCGGCTGGAGCAGGTCGCCGCCTACCGCGGCGAGGCTGCCGAGGCGCTGCCTTATCTGGAGATGCTGACCGTGGCGGTGATCGACGCCGCCCTGGCGGCGCAGAACTTCGTCGTCGCCGCCGAATCCCTCGGCCTCGGCACCGTCTACATCGGCGCCCTGCGCAACCACGTAGATCAGGTGGCGGCGCTGATGGAGCTGCCGCCTAACGTCATGCCGGTGTTCGGCATGTGCGTCGGCCATATCGATCCGGCGCGCCCCGGCTCGATCCGGCCGCGCCTGGAGCAGGGCGCCGTGCTGTTCCGCGAAACCTATGGCAAGGCCGATCCGGCCCCCGCCCTGCAGCGTTACGACGAGGTGATGAGCCGCTACTACGCCGAGCAGAAGATCAAGGCGCCGAACAGTTGGACCGGCCACAGCGCCGAGCGCATCTCCCATCCCGGGGCGATGAGTGGCCGCCATTTGCTGCGTGGCTTGCTGGAAAAAATGGGTTTCGGGTTGCGCTAAATCCCACCGGCCAGGGCCTTCCACAACAGGCCTACGGCCACCAGTAGGGAGAGGGCGGCGAAGCCTCGCCGCAACGCCTGCTCGGCAACTCGCGGCGATGCCAGCCGGCCGGCAGCCAGCCCCAGAAGCGCGCCGGCAATGAAGGGCAGGGCCTGCTGCCACGGCAGGCCGTGGCTCCACAGCCAAAGGCCCAGGCTACCGCTGCTGACCACCGCCAGTACCATCAGCGAGGTGGCGGTAATTGCGTGCATGGACAGGTCGGTATGGCGGCGTAGCGCCGGCACCAGGATGAAGCCGCCGCCGACGCCCAACAGCCCCGAAAGAAACCCCGCTTCGACGCCAGCGAGCACCAGGGCACGGGCGCAGGGCCGTGACCAGATGAAGCGCCCGGTCATGCTGCTGGTGGGGCACAGGGGCTCGGCCTTGGCCGGTCTGGCTCGCCACTGCCCCAGGGCGCGATAGACCAGCAGTGCGGTAAACAGCAGCAGCAGGGGCGTTGCCGGCAGCGTGGCGGCCAGCATCACCCCCATGGGCGTGACCAGCAGGCCGCTGCCAGCCATCAGGGCCGCCGCACGGTAGCGCACTACCCCTTCGCGCAGACCCAGCGCGGCGCCGGCCGCGGCAGCCAGCGCCACCGCTGCCAGGGCGATGGGTACCGCTACCGTCGGCGGCAGGCCCATCGCGAGGATCAGCAGGGGCGCGGCAAGGATGCCGCCCCCGGCGCCGGTGAGGCCCAGCAGCAGGCCCACGGCCGCCCCCAGCAGGGTCAGCAGAGCCATGGGCAGGCAGAAAAAAGATGCATAGCCATTGAAATTCCCTGTCAAATATTAGAAGATTCTAATACTCTGTTATTTGGGCAGGCCCCTGTGAGGCAAGCATGAAGCTGCATTCGATTCGATGGATGTTCCTGTTGGTGGCGCTCCCCATGGTAACGGCTGCGGCCGAGCCGGCGCCCGCCGGGCGCAAGGTGGAGCTGGCCGAGGTGGCCCAGTCCTGGCCGGCCGAGGCCACGGTGGAGGCGGTGCGCCAGGCGACCCTGACCGCCCAGGTGCAGGGGCGGGTGCTGGAGGTGCGGGTGGATGCCGGCGCCACGGTGAAGCCGGGTCAATTGCTGATGCGCCTCGATGCGCGCCAGGCGGCCGAGGATGCGGCCGGTGCCGAAGCCCGCCTGGCCCAGGCCAAGGCCCAATGGGAGCGCAACCGCAGTCTCTTCGAGAAGAAATTCATCAGCAAGGCCGCCCTGGACTCGGCC
>DATDMT010000304.1:0-15052 GCA_036518635.1 Rhodocyclaceae bacterium
TCTCTTGATCCCAAAGGAAACACCATGAACGCACAAGGCGGTTACGACATCGAAGACATGCAGCCCGGCCTCTCCGCCAGCTTCGCCAAGACCGTGACGGAGGCCGACATCCTGTTGTTCTCCGCCGTCTCCGGCGACATCAACGCGGTGCACCTGAACGAGGAATTCGCCAAGTCCACGCCCTTCGGCGGCCGTATCGCCCACGGCATGCTGACCGCCGGCTTCATCTCCGCGGTGCTCGGCAACAAGCTGCCCGGCCCGGGCACCATCTACCTCGGCCAGACCCTCAAGTTCAAGGCGCCGGTGCGCCCCGGCGACACCGTCACCGCCACCGTCACGGTGCGCGAGGTGATCGCCGAAAAGCGCCGCGCCATCCTCGACACGGTGTGCACCGTGGCCGGCAAGGTGGTGCTCGAAGGCGAAGCCACGGTGATGGCCACCAGCAAGCAATCCTGAAACACCGGGCGCCCCGCGCCCGGCTAAAGCGAAAGAAGCGAAATGAGTCAGTGGGAAGTCGTGATCGGGCTGGAAACCCATGCCCAATTGCAAACGCAATCGAAGATCTTTTCCGGCGCGGCCACGGCCTTCGGCGCCGAGCCCAACGCCCAGGCCTGCGCGGTGGACCTCGCCCTGCCCGGCGTGTTGCCGGTGTTGAACCGCGAGGCGGTACTGTGCGCGATCAAGTTCGGCCTGGCGGTGGGTGCCGAGATCGCCCCCCGCTCGATCTTCGCCCGCAAGAACTACTTCTACCCTGACCTGCCCAAGGGCTACCAGATCAGCCAGTTCGAGATTCCGGTGGTCGGCGGCGGCGGCCTGACCATCCGCGTTGGCGACAATGAAAAGTTCGTCCATCTGACCCGTGCCCACCTCGAGGAGGACGCCGGCAAGTCGCTGCACGAGGACTTCCACGGCAAGTCCGGGATCGACCTGAACCGGGCCGGCACGCCGCTCCTGGAAATCGTCTCCGAGCCCGACATGAGTTCCGCTGCCGAAGCGGTGGCCTACGCCAAGACTCTGCACGCCCTGGTGCAGTGGATCGGCATCTGCGACGGCAACATGCAGGAAGGCAGTTTCCGCTGCGATGCCAACGTCTCGGTGCGCCGCCCCGGCGCGCCCCTCGGCACCCGCCGCGAGATCAAGAACCTGAACTCCTTCCGCTTCCTCGAACAGGCGATCAACTACGAGATTCAGTGGCAGATCAACGAGATCGAGGAAGGCCGCAAGATCCAGCAGGCCACCGTGCTGTTCGATCCGGACACGGGCGAAACCCGCTCGATGCGCAGCAAGGAAGACGCCCAGGACTACCGCTACTTCCCCGACCCCGACCTGCTGCCGCTGGAGATCAAGCCCGACTGGATCGCCGAGGTGAAGGCCGCGATGCCCGAACTGCCGGAGGCGATGAAGGCCCGCTTCGAAGCCGAATACGGACTCTCCGCCTACGACGCCGCCGGCCTCACCGCCAGCCTGGCCACCGCCCGCTATTTCGAAGCGGTGGTCGCCGGCGTCGGCAAGGCCGGCGCCAAACCCGCCGCCAACTGGGTGATGGGCGAGGTGGCGGCGCGGCTCAACAAGGAAGGCAGCGACATCGCTGCCTGCCCGGTGTCGGCCCAACAACTGGCCGGGGTCATCGCCCGCATCGCCGACAACACCATCTCCAACAAGATCGCCAAGGATGTATTCGAGGCGCTCTGGAGCGGCGACGGCAAGGATGCCGACAGCATCATCGAGGCCAAGGGCCTGAAGCAGATCACCGACACGGGCGCCATCGAGAAGATCATCGACGAGGTGCTGGCAGCCAACCAGAAGTCGGTGGAAGAGTTCCGCGCCGGCAAGGAAAAGGCCTTCAACGCCCTGGTCGGCCAGGCGATGAAGGCCACCAAGGGTAAGGCCAATCCGCAGCAGGTGAACGATCTGTTGAAAGCCAAGCTGGCCGGCTGACCAAGCGCTCGCTGCAAACAAAAAAGCCGCCGTGGCTCACGGCGGCTTTTTTTATTGGGGGCGGAAGGATCAGCCCTTCTTCTCGTCCTTCTTCGGCTCCGGCTTCTTGGCCTCGTCCTTCTTGGCTTCCTTCGGCTCTTCCTTGCCGCCCCGCAGTTCGCGCAGGCGCTTCTTGTCGGTCTCGAAGCGGGCCTTGATGTCCTCGATTTCCTTCAGCTTGCTCTCTACCGCCTTCTGCTGGGCGGCGATCTCGGCCTCGTTGCGCTTCACCGAATCCTTCAGCTCGGCCGGCAGCGCCTTGCCCTTGTAGAACTCCTGATCCTTGGCGATCTTGGTCTTGGCCTTGTTGGCGGCATCCAGTTTTTCCTGGGCTTGCTTGACGGCGCGCTCGGCCTCGGCCACCTGGCGGTCGCGGGCGACGTCCAGGTCCTTGTCGGTGGCATAGGTGCTCATCAGCGCCTGGTCGCGACGCTTCTGCTCCAGGGCGAGGCGGTCCTCTTCCTTCTTCTTTTTTATTTCGGCATCGCGTATCGCCTGCTGGGCTTCGGTCAGCGGTGCCTCGACCGAGCGCACCTTGACGCCGCGCTCGTTAAATTCGTTGTAGGCGCGATTGCGGCAGGCTTCCGGCAGGGCATCGCCGCAGTTGCGCGCGCCCTTCTCGTCCTCGCAGCAGAACATCCGCGCCGCCTGGGCGACGCCGGGCAGCGCCGCCAGCGCCAGGACGAAGGACGCGAGGGAAAGCTTGGTGCGGATATGCATGGTCATGTCTCCCGAATTCCGTATTGTTCCCGATAGCTGACAACCGCCGCCAGATTGCGTTCCAGTTCCTGATTGCCCTGGAGGAAGCCGATCAGGTCCTTCAGGGTCGCCACCGCCACCACCGGCATGGCATAGCTCTGCTGCACTTCCTGCACGGCCGAGAGTTCGCCCGTGCCTTTTTCCTGGCGATCCAGCGCGATCGCCACGCCGCCCGGGGTGGCGCCGGCCTTGCGGATCAGCTCGACCGATTCGCGCACCGAGGTGCCAGCGGAAATCACGTCGTCCACGATCAGTACCCGGCCCGCGAGTGGCGCGCCGACCAGGCTACCGCCTTCGCCGTGATCCTTCTCTTCCTTGCGGTTGTAGGCGAAGGGCAGGTTGCGGCCGCGTCGCGAGAGGCTGATGGCGATGCCGGCCACTAGGGGGATGCCCTTGTAGGCCGGGCCGAACAGCATGTCGAATTCGATGCCCGAATCCAGAATGGCGCCGGCGTAGAAATCGCACAGGGTCGCCATCGCGTCGCCGTCGTTGAACAGGCCGGCATTGAAAAAGTAGGGGGACAAGCGTCCCGCCTTGGTCTTGAATTCGCCGAAGCGCAACACCCCGCGCTGACAGGCGAAGGCGATGAACTCGCGGCTAGAATCGTGGTTTGTCATGGCTCAATCATTCTAATCCAGCGCCATGCCTGCCGCTAACCCGGAACTGAATCCCCTATGCGCATTGTTTCCCTGAATCTCAACGGCATCCGCTCCGCCGCCAGCAAGGGCGTTTTCGAGTGGATCGCCGGCCATGGCGCCGACGTCATCTGCCTGCAGGAACTCAAGGCGCAACTGCCCGACCTGTCGCCGCAGATGCTGGCCCCGGACGGCTATCAAGGCTGGTTCCACTGCGCCGAAAAGAAGGGCTACAGCGGCGTCGGCATCTACGCCCGGCGCCAGCCCGACCGGGTGATCGAGGGCATCGGCCATGCCGCCTTCGACGCCGAGGGACGCTATCTCCGCGCCGATTTCGGCAATCTGTCGGTGATCTCGGTGTACGTGCCCTCCGGCTCCAGCTCGCCGGAACGCCAGCAGGCCAAGTTCGAGTTCATGGACGAGTTCTACCCGGTACTGGCGGCGCTGCGGGCCGAGGGTCGCGAAGTGGTGATCTGCGGCGACTGGAACATCGCCCACAAGGAAATCGACCTGAAAAACTGGAAGGGCAACCTGAAGAACAGCGGCTTCCTGCCCGAGGAGCGGGCCTGGCTGACCAAGGTATTCGACGAACAAGGCTGGGTGGACGTCTATCGCCGTCTCTACCCGGAGGCCGGCGGCGAGGCCTACACCTGGTGGTCGAACCGGGGCCAGGCCTGGGCCAAGAACGTCGGCTGGCGCATCGACTACCAGATCGCCACCCCGGGCATCGCCGCCACCGCCCAATCCGGGTCGGTGTACAAGAACCAGCGCTTTTCCGACCACGCGCCGCTCACCATCGACTACAAGTGACCGGCGTCATTGCGCGCACCGCACAAACCCGGTAGCCTCAAGCTTGTATCTGCACCATCAAAACTGCATGGAGAAAGACATGAACGACATCGTCACCAAGGACAAACTGATCGCCGACTGCAAGATCGTGGTCGCCGACGCCGAAGAACTGCTGAAGGCCACCGCCGGCCAGGCCGGCGACAAGGTCGCCGAACTGCGTGAGAAGGTCCAGGGCCATCTGGTCAACGCCAAGCACAGCCTGGCCGAAGCCCAGGAAGCCGTGGTCCTCAAGGCCAAGGCCGTGGGCCGCGCCACCGACGACTACGTGCATGACAATCCCTGGCGTTCGGTCGGCGTCGCCGCCGGCGTCGGCTTCGTCATCGGCCTGCTGATCGGTCGCCGTTAATTGAGCCCCGCCCCGCGCCGGAGCCTGCTGGCGGGCCTGCGGGGCCTGTTGGCTGACGGCCTTGAGCTGGTTCGCACCCGTGGCGCACTCCTCGTCGTCGAATACGAGGAGGAAAAGGCACGGCTGCTGCGCCTGCTGGCCTGGGGTGCGGCGGCCCTGATCCTGCTGGCCGCCGGCCTGGTGTTCAGCGCCGTGTTCATCACAGTACTCTTGTGGGAGAGCAACCGGCTGCTGGCCCTGGGCGTATTCAGCGCCCTGTTCCTCGGCGGCGGCTTCATCGCCCTAAACCTGGCCATGGCCGCCTGCCGGCCGCGCAGCCGCGCCTTCGACGCCAGCCTGAATGAATTGGCCGAGGACCAGGCGGCTCTCCGCGGCACACCTCGTCCATGAATCAGCAGGACCTCGAACGGGCGCTGAAAAAGCAGCGCCTGACCCTGAAAAGCGCCGAGTTGCGCACCGCCCTGGCGGTGGACGCGGAACCCCTGCTGCCCCTGTTCGCCGCCGGCGACCGGGTTGCCGAAGGCGTCGCCTGGCTCAAGGCCAGGCCGCAGTTGCTGGTGGCGGCCCTGGTGGCCTTTGCCGTCGCCCGGCCGAGCCGCCTGGTGCGCTGGACCCGGCGCGGCGTCTTCCTCTGGCAAGCCGTCCGCCGTCTGCGCGAATTCGCCGCCCGCGGCCGATGATCGACCCACGCCCCCGCCGCAACGGCCTTTGGCCGCGCATGCTGGATGCCCAGCGGCGCGAACGGGCGCTGCTGCAGCGCGAGTTGTCGCAGATGCGCGGCCTGATGCCGCTGCTGATGAAGCGCCGCAACGGCGGCCGCTGGACCCGTAGCGAACAGGAAGCGCTGCTGGACCAGATGCGCGCCGTCGCCCACCTCTCGCCCTACCTGATCGTGCTGGTCCTGCCCGGCTCCTTCGCCATCATCCCGGTGCTGGCCTGGTGGCTAGACCGGCGCCGCAACCAGCGCAACGACCCGGACCACATCAGTCACGCCTGACAGCCGGCCAAAGTTTCGATATTCGGCTTATTGGCGCCGCCCGGCCTGCCCTAGCATCCGCCCCATGCACCGCACCGCCTGGGCACTGCTGCTCGCCACCCTGCTCTCCGCCTGTTCCGCGCTGACCGGCCGCACGCCGCCAGCGGCGTCGACCAGCCGTGCCCCTGCCGCCGAAAGCCGCGGCCAGGACGCCGCCATCTTCGCCCTCGGCCTGATGGAAACCGGCTACCGCTTCGGCGGCAAGAACCCAGAAGCCGGCCTCGACTGCAGCGGCATGGTCAGCTACGTCTACGACAAGGCCCTGCGCCTCAAGCTGGCCGGCTCCGCCGCCGAGATCGCCCGCCGCGGCCGGCCGGTGAGCCGGGAGGAGCTGCTGCCGGGGGACTTGGTTTTCTTCAACACCCGCAACCAGCCCCATTCCCACGTCGGCATCTACGTCGGCGACAACCGCTTCGTCCATGCCCCGAGCAGCAACGGCAAGGTCCGCACCGACCGGCTGGACCAGGGCTGGTTCGCCCCGCGTTTCGAGGAAGCCCGGACCTACCTGGACTGAAGCAGCGCCTCAGGCGCTGGCACTGAAGCCGACGGAGCCCGATTCGCCGGCGCCATAGGCGCGGCCCAGTTGCTCGCGGGCGGCATCCCGCGGCAGGGGTCCCTGGCTGGCGGCCAATTGCTCCCGCGCCAGGTCACCGCGCCCCTGTACCTCGAGCTTCTTGCCGACCTCGGCCACCCGGTAGTCCTGCGCCGACGGCTGGGCCGGCGCCAGGGCCGCGGCCTGGATGCGCAGGCCCTTGTCGATGTTGTCTTGCGGCTTGCGCTCGGCCCGGGTATCGATGCCGACCTCGCCGCCGGTGGCGTAAATGCGCCCGTCGGGACCGTAGGTGTAGCTGTAGGTCGGGCCGCTGGTGACCACGCCGCGGCCGGCGCTGATGTGCGCCTGCTCGTGGATGCGGACTTCCCGGTCGATCTGCTGCAGCTCGGCGACGCGCCGCTGCTCTGCCGGCGACAGTGGGGTGACGGTCTTCGGCTGGTCGGCCTTGTTGGAACTGCTGTCGCTGCCCTGGGCGGTGGCGTTGGCCGCCGGCTCAGCCGCCTTCGCCGCCGAAGTGCGCGGGGTAAAGACGGCAGGCTGAACGGAGGAAATCGACAAATCGGCCATGGCTGGACGAGAACGGGGGCTTCCGTTCTTTATAGCCCAGCAGGGCGAATGCTTAAACCCGGAGATATGCCCCTGGAGCGGGGCAATTCATGGACGGGCCGGCCTGACGCCGGCCCTGGAGCCTTATTCCTGGCTCAGATAGATGCGATGGATGAAGGCGTCCGGATCGTCCACCGGCGCGGCGGACAGGTGATGCTCACCCAGGTTGACCGGACAGACGTCTTCGCGGGGAGGCAGCCAGCCGGCGTTCAACACCTCGTCCTCGAAGGAACCGAATTCGTCTTCAATGATCCTGCCCGCGCCCATGATGCTCACCCTGACCTGCTGTTGGAAGAAAAGAGAAAGTTGAAAGTTGCTTTGAGTATATCGACGCAGGGGTGTGGGAATTAAAGGGGATTTTTCACATCTGTTCGCAAGTGTTGCGTTCTTGCCACGGCGCAACCCGCACCAGCAGCGCCATTCCGGGGATCGCCAGTACCGCGCAGAGCAAAAAGAAGCCGCTCCAGCCCATCTGTTCGACCAGCCAGCCGGCCGAGGCGTTGATGAAGGTGCGCGGCACGGCGGCCAGGCTGGTGAATAAGGCGAGCTGCGTCGCCGTGTATGCCGGATGGGTGGTGCGGGCGATGAAGGCGACGAAGGCCGCGGTGCCAAGCCCCACGCCAAGCGCCTCGACGCCGATCACCAGGGCCAGCCGAGCCAGTTCCAGCGGCCCGATCACGGCCTGATGGCCGCTGCCGGCAAGCCAGGCGAAGCCGAAAATCGACAGTAGCTGTACCACGCCGAACAGCCACAACGCCCGGTTGATGCCGAGTTGCACCATCCACAAACCGCCCAGCAGACCGCCGATCACCGCCGGCCACAAGCCGGCATTCTTCGCCACCAGGCCGATCTGCGACTTGGCGTAGCCCATGTCCAGGTAGAAGGGCGTCGCCAGGGCGGTGCACAGCGAATCGCCAAGCTTGTAGAAGAAGATGAAGGCGAGGATCAGCAGCGCCTCGCGCCAGCCGGCGCGGCCGATGAACTCGCGGAAGGGCTCCACCACCGCCTCGCGCAGCGTATGCGGGCGGTGGCCGTTGACCTGCGGCTCCGCCACCCGCAGCGACATCGCCACCCCGGGCAGCATGAACAGCGCGGTGACGGCGAAGACCTCGCCCCAGGGCAGGTGGTCGGCCAGGATCAGGGAGAGGGAGCCCGGCACCAGGCCGGCGATGCGGTAGGCGTTCACATGCACCGAGTTGCCCAAGCCCAGTTCGGCGTCGCCCAGCAGCTCGCGCCGGTAGGCGTCGAGGGCGATGTCCTGGGTGGCCGAGGCCAGGGCCAGCAGGGTCGCCAGCACGGTGATGGTGGTCAGGTCGGTATGCGGCGAGAACAGGCCGAGGCCGGCGATCAGGCCTAACAGCAGCAACTGGGTGATCAGCATCCAGCCGCGGCGGCGGCCCAGCCAGGGCGGCGCGTAGCGGTCCAGCAGCGGCGACCAGAGGAATTTCCAGGTGTAGGGAAACTGGATCAGGGCGAACAGGCCGATTTCCTTCAGGCCGATGCCCTCGCTGCGCAGCCAGGCCGGCAGCAGGTTGAGCAGCAGGTAGAGCGGCAGGCCGGAGCTGAATCCGGTGAACACACAGATCAGCATGCGGCGGGTGAGCAGGGCGGCGAGCCAGGGCGGGAGCATCGGGCGATCTTAGCGACGGCGGCGGCGCTGCTACCATCAGGCTATAACCTCTTTCCCCGGCCTATTCCACTCCGATGAATTCGCTCGAACAAGACCACGCCGCATGGCGCGCCCGCCGCCTCGCCGCGCTGACCGCCGAGGACGGCTGGCTGACAGTGATCGGCCTGGAATGGCTGGAGGATGGCGATTACTCCGTCGGCAGCGCCGGCGCCATTCAACTGGAAGCCGCACCGCCGCTGCTCGGCGTGCTGCGGGCCATAGGCGGCACGGTGGAATGGCGGCCCGTGGACGGCCCAGCACAGCGCCTGGCGAGTGATGCGGATGGCGCCCCGACCGTCGTCCATCACGGCCGCTACCGCTTGTTCGTCATCGAGCGCGACGGCCGCCTGGCGCTGCGCATCAAGGATGCCGAAGCCCCGGCGCGGCGCGATTTCAAGGGCATCGAATACTTCCCCTTCGACCCGGCCTGGATTCTCGCCGCCCGCTGGGACGGCGCCCTGGCTCACTTCGATTACCAGGGCCAGGCCCATACCCTGCGCCCGCAACGGGCCGGGGAGCGGCCGCTGCAATTCGTCATCGGCGACCGCAGCAGCGGCCGCGAAACCTACGGCGGCGGGCGCTTTCTGTTCGCCACGCCGGAAGCGGATGGCGCCTTGACGCTGGACTTCAACCGGGCGATCAACCCGCCCTGCGTGTTCACCCTCTACGCCACCTGCCCGCTGCCCGCCGCCGAAAACCGCCTGCCCTTCGCCGTCACGGCGGGAGAGCGCAGCGACGGGCACTAAAGACTCAGTTCGAGTTAACTGAGCTAGCGCCGCTATGGGTCCCTCCCCTTTCAAGGGGGAGGACAGGAGGGGGATGGGGCTTCGTGATTGCGCGGGGCTAAACCCCATCCCCACCCCAACCCTCCCCTTGAAGGGGAGGGAGAGGGAGGCCTTCCTTACTCAGGCCGCCACTTCCTCCAGCGTCGGATAGTCGAGGTAACCGCCCTCGCCGCCGCCGTAGAAGGTGCTGCTATCGAAGGGATTCAGCGGCGTCTTTTCATGCAGCCGGCGCGGCAGATCCGGGTTGGCGATGAAGCTCTTGCCGAAGGCCACCGCATCCGCCTCGCCGGCCGCCAGGGCGTGCTGCGCGGATTCGCCGGTGAAATTCTCGTTGGCGATATAGACGCCGCCGAAGGCCTGCTTCAAGGCCGGGCCGATGCGGCCGTCGCCGGCATGCTCGCGGGCGCAGATGAAGGCGATGCCGCGGCGGCCGAGTTCCCGGGCGACATAGGAGAAGGTCGCCAGCGGGTCCGAGTCGCCCATGTCATGGGCGTCGCCGCGCGGCGCCAGGTGCATGCCGACGCGGCCGGCGCCCCACACCGAAATCACCGCATCGGTCACTTCCAGCATCAGCCGGGCGCGATTCTCGATGCTGCCGCCGTAGGCATCGCTGCGCTGATTGGTGCTGTCCTGAAGGAACTGGTCGAGCAGATAGCCGTTGGCGCCGTGGATCTCGACGCCGTCGAAACCGGCCGCCTTGGCGTTCTCGGCGCCCTTGCGGTAAGCCTCGACGATGCCCGGCAGCTCCTCGATGCCCAGCGCCCGCGGCGTGACGAATTCCGTCTGCGGCCGGATCAGGCTGACATGGCCGGCGGGCTTCACCGCGCTGGGCGCGACCGGCAGCTCGCCATTCAGATAGCTGGGATGGGAAACCCGGCCCACATGCCAGAGCTGCAGCAGGATGCGGCCGCCGGCGGCGTGCACCGCCTGGGTCACCCGCTTCCAGCCGGCTACCTGTTCGGCGGACCAGATGCCCGGCGTGTCCGGATAACCGACGCCCATGGGCGATACCGAAGTCGCCTCGCTGAGGATCAGTCCGGCGCTGGCGCGCTGCGCGTAATAGCGCGCCATCATGGCGTTAGGCGCCCGGCCGGCGCTGGCGCGGCAACGGGTCAGCGGCGCCATGACGACGCGATTGGGCAGGTGCAGATCGCCGAGGGTCAGGGGGTCGAACAGCTTGCTCATAGGGTCGCTCCTTGTCAGAGTTCGTGGCCGATACGGGAAAGGAAGGCCTGGATGGCCTCCTCGTTGCGCTTGTAGAACACCCACTGGCCCACCTTGCGCGGCGTCACCAGGCCGGCGCTCTGCAGGGTGGCCAGGTGGGCCGAAACGGTGGATTGGGACAGGCCCGAGCGTTCAAAAATCTTGCCGACGCAGACGCCGAACTCGAAGGGGTGGTCCTGCTGCTTGAACTCCTTCTCCGGGTTTTTCAGCCAGGCCAGAATCTCCCGCCGCAGCGGATTGGCCAGCGCCTTGATCACCTCGTCCAGATCGACGACGGGCTTCTTGCTCATTGCCGTATATCCATAAACAGCGAAATTTATTTCGCGATATTGCGAACCTTATATCGTATTTTCACGAAATACAACCCCATGCCGAACAGGGGCGTGCGCCGGCCGCCCACGCCGCCGGGTTATTCTTCGGCCATTTCCTGCCCGCCCGAAACCCCATGCGCCAGCCCGTCGAACTCGCCAAAGCCTATCTGCTGCTCAACCACGGCCCGGTCACCCTGGTCGGCAGCGCCCACGCCGGACGCAGCAACGTGATGGCCGCCTCCTGGGCGATGCCATTGGATTTCGATCCGCCCAAGGTACTGCTGGTGATCGACAAGAACACCCTGACCCGCGAACTGGTGGATGCCAGCGGCGAGTTCACCCTCAACATCCCGGCGCGGCCCCAGGCCGAGGCAGTGGTCAAGGCCGGCTCCGGCAGCGGCCGCGACGGCGACAAATGGGCGGCCACCGGCCTGGTGCCGATGCGCGCGGCGCAGGTGCAGGCACCCCTGGTCGGCGGCTGCGTCGCCTGGCTGGAATGCAAGGTGATCGAGGAACAGCACAACCAGCAGCGCTACGACCTGTTCATCGCCGAAGTAGTGGCCGCCTGGGCCGACGACGCGGCCTTCAGCAACGGCCGCTGGCACTTCGCCGAACCGGCGCTGCGCACCCTGCACTACTCGGCCGGCGGCACCTTCTTCGAGACCGGGCCGGCGCAGCGCATCGAGGGTGCGGCCGAATGAAGACCGTCTATGCCGCGGTGGCGCCCTACGTCACCAAGGACGGCTCGATCATCCGCGAGCTGCTGCATCCGCAGCACCACGGCAACCACAACCAGAGCCTGGCCGAGGCCACGCTGCCGCCGGGGGTGCGCACCCTATTGCACCGCCATCACCGGACCGAGGAGCTGTATCACATCAGCGCCGGCGAAGGCCTGATGTTCCTCGACGGCGAGCAATTCGCCGTCGGCCCCGGCGACACGGTGATGATCGCGCCGGGCCAGGCCCATTGCATCGAGGCCACCAGCGATCAAGCGCTGCGCCTGCTGTGCTGCTGCAGCCCGGCCTACGGCCACGAAGACACGGAGTTGCTGGTGAAATGAAGTAGCAGGAATGGGCAGCACCAGGCACAAGCGGTCCATCGTCAGCCGACTCGAATTCCTGCGGATTTGACCGAAGCCGGCCAGGATCGGACCTAGCCCATATTGCGATTGCAGACATCCCGGCGTTGGCCCAGTATGCTAATGGCCTGACTTTCTGCGTATCTCCGTCGTTTAATGGTGCTGATATATGACACTCCGGAGTTATGGAATAGTACGCGGAGTTGCGGCGAAAAACTGCTCTCTATAACCAAGTTGCCCCATTGCGATGCCCATTCGTCTGTTTGAACCACAAGTATCTTCGGAGCGATTGCATCCGAATTTTGTCGGAGTAATGAAGGACCCCGACCCTTACGCCCGGGATGTGTTGGAAGATTGGGCGAAGGGATTTGAAGACCGCGATGGGAAGTTCGTTCAAGAGTTTCAAACAACGTTCAACTCATCCTTCTGGGAGCTATATCTATTTGCGGTCCTAAAACAATTCCAATACGGCGTAGATTTTTCCTTCAACCGACCCGATTTCGTCGTGCCCGATGCCCCGCAGAATTTCTGTATTGAAGCAAGTTCATCGCATCACGCCCAGAAAGCCTCCCCAGAATGGGAACGACTCAACGCCATGGATCAGCTCAAGGAGCTTGATCGTTACGACATCGTTGACTCTGCGACGGTGCGCCTAGCGGGAACATTGCGGTCTAAACACCAAAAGTTCCTTGATTCGTACAGCGAACTCGATCACGTCAAGGATCGGCCTTTTATCTTGGCAATCGCACCGTTTGATCAACCGTTCTTTTACTTTCAGAACGATACCGCCATGCAACGAGTTCTCTACGCATATGAGAAACCCATTTACCGTGATTTCCCAGAAGAGAACCGGCGCGAAATCTATGGTCATGAGCACATCGACTGGATATTGAATCCGAATGGCGCTCAAGTTCCGCTGGGGGCCTTTTCCAAAGGGTTGATGCCCGAGATCAGTGCTGTTCTTTTTAGCAATGTCGCCACTTTTGGAAAGGTGCGAGCCTTAAGCAGCGACCCAGGCCAAATCCTCTTTGAGTTCCTACGATTCAATGAGCACGGACTAAGACCGACCCACGGCGCATTGCCCAAAGCGCAATACGTTGAATCGCTGCTAGATGGGCTGCACATCTTCCACAACCCGACCGCGCGGTATCCGCTCGATAGCGACCTATTTGACCATCCCGATATAACGCATCATTGGTACAGCCTGTCAGCCGGTATGCCTCTCACTAGGGCGAAAGATGGCGCATTGTTTCAACGTATGGTGATCAAAATGCAGGCGGCAAAAGGCGATGGCTAACCCACCAGCCTGCCGAGAGACTGCGGTTCTTGGCACCCTTCACGGCTTCGCCGCTCCGGCGGCCGGTTACCTTGACTGTTGAAAGACCGCTTTGCTCGGAGGTGACTGGCAGCGTAGGGTCGCAACGCCCCCTTAATCAAAGCAGCAAGCAACGGGCGTTACTGGCACGAAGCAGCCGCAGGCAGACACCCTAACGGCCTACGGCTTCCACGCCAGGAACAAGTAATAAGGCACCCGCAGCCCCGGCAGATAGGGCACAGCACCACGCCGCTGGTGCGTCACCTGGGCCGGCAGGCGCTGCTGCAGGTAGGCCAGGTGTTCGGCGGACAGATGCACGCCGTCGTGAGCGAACCAGCGTCGCCAGAAGCCGTTGCCGAGGCCGCCGTCGGCCGGCAGGTGGAAGTCCACGACGCCCAGGCGGCCGCCCGGCCGCAGCATGGCGATGGCATTGTCGATGGCGCCGCGCCAGTCGGGGATCATGGTCAGCGCGTAGGAGAAGTACACGCAATCCACCGCCTTGCCCGGATCGTAGCGGCAGGCGTCGGCCTCGATCACCCGCACATTGCCGAGGCGCGCGGCGCGGCGCTGGGCCACGGCCAGCAGCGGCGAACAGAGGTCCACCAGGTCCACCCGGCCGAGGCGGGCCAGTTGGTCGCCGAAATACATCAGGTTGGCGCCGGTGCCGGCGCCGAGTTCGACCACGTGGCCGCGGGGCGGCGGCATCAGGGCCTGGATCAGTTCGCGGCGGCCATGCAGCAGGCGTTCGCGGAAGGCGTCGTAGTGCTCGGCCTGGGGGCCGTAGAAGCTCGCCAGGTTTTGCGCGTGGTCGCCGCCCCGCGGCTGGCCGCGCAGCATGTGCCAGAGGACGCGAGCGTCGGCGCGCAGCTCAGGGGCGAACATCGGCGATCAGGAAGCCGGCGTAGGTGTGCACCCGGTCCTGGCGCTGCAGGCGCTCGGCCAGGGTGTGGTGGAACTGCAGCAGCTCATCCAGCGGCTTGCCGCCGACGCGAATCCATTGCAGGAAGTCGGGGCGGGCGTGGGCGCTGCGGAACAGGAAGCGGGCACCGGGCGTGGCGCGCTTCAGCAGTAGCTCCCATTCATCGATCAGGGCGTCGGGGTAGTAACTGCTCATCCAGTCCATGTGGTCGAGCAAGACGAAGCGCGAGATGCGCTCCTCGCTGCCGTCGAGGAACTCGGCGACGGTGCAGGTGTGCGGCACGATGCGTTCCGCCAGGCCGCCCTTGAGCGCCAGGAAGTTGGGGCGCTTGAGGTACTCGGGGCAGCAGTCCTCGCTGTAGCTACCGAGCACGTAGACCCGCCAGAAGTAGTTGTCGGCCAGGGGCAGTTCGCGGAACACGTATTCCATCGCGTCGCGGATGAAGGCCGCCACGCCGCCCGGATGCTGGGCCTGCACCAGGCGCCGCTGCGGATGGGGCACGCCGAGCAGGCTCAGGGTGATCTGCCGCGACAGCACCCAATTCACGCCGCGGCTCCAGAATTCGCCGGCGATGTGGCGGTCGTAGATGGCGCGCTGGGCTTCCACATCCTTGGCGGCGAACAGATCGCGCACCGCCATGCCGAGGGCCGGCCGCAGCTTGAGGTAGGTGCGGAAGCCGCGGGCGACGATGCCGGCCAGGCCGTGATAGTAGAAGCTGCCGCGGGGGCTGGCGAACCAGCCGTGGTGCTTGTCCCACCATTGCTGGGCGAAGGGCGAGAGCAGGGGCCGCAGCTGGTCGCGATAGAGCTGGGCGATGCCGTCGTGATGGCCGCGGCCGAACAGGGCGAAGAAGTCTTCGTAGGCCAGGCACTTGATCGCCGCCAGCTTCAGCTCCAAGAGCGCGGTCTGGCGCGGGTTGGCGTCCACCGCATGAATCCGCTTGGGGCCGCGCAGGGCGTAGTCGAGCACGTTGCAGCCGGCGCTGGTGAT
>DATDMT010000305.1:0-3986 GCA_036518635.1 Rhodocyclaceae bacterium
TCGGCGAAGGCCTGCACCATGTCGTGCTCGAAGCCGTTGGCCTTGCCGTCTTCCAGTTGGTAGGAGGAGGGGCCGCTGCGGATTGCCACCACCAGCTCGCCGTTTTTCTCCGGCGGATCGAGGCGGCCGCAGCCGGCCAGGGCCAGGCATAGAGGCAGAAACGCAGCGATCAAGCGGAGTGCACGAGCCATCGGTACTCCCGGGGGCCAGGGAGGGGCATTCTGCCACGTCTGATGTTGCTCGTTGGTGCGCCGTCCGGGCCTGCCCGATGCTAGAATCCGGCCCTCGCGGAGAGGTGGCAGAGTGGTCGAATGTACCTGACTCGAAATCAGGCGATGTCGCAAGGCATCCGTGGGTTCGAATCCCACCCTCTCCGCCACTCATTTCAGCAGCACGCCCAAGGGCCAAAGAGCCCGGGTAATCAATGCAGCAGGAGTCGTGTGCCCAAAGCCAGGCTTACGGCCTAGCGGGGATTGCCCGAGTCCGGACAAAAAAACGGCAGGGGGCGGCATGTGCAGGGATCACCGCCCCCTGAGGCTTTGCATCGGTAAGGATGCGGGGCCTCCGAAGACCGAATAAAGGAGAACAGCGCCGCGAATCTACGGTTGCTGACTTACGTTCGACTTACAGGTGTCTATCCCATGCGGATATTGCTGGCCGAAGACGATCCCATCATCGCCGATGCCCTGATCCGGGCCTTGAAGAAATCCAGTTATGCCGTGGACCACGTCACCAACGGTGTGGACGCGGATGCGGCAACCACTTCCGATCAGTTCGACCTGCTGATCCTCGACCTAGGCCTGCCCCGGCTGTCGGGTATCGACGTGCTGAAGCGCTTGCGCGGCCGCAAGTCGCCGCTGCCGGTGTTGATCCTGACGGCACAGGACGGCGTCGAGGACCGGGTGCGCGGCCTCGATGCCGGCGCCGACGATTACCTGACCAAGCCCTTCGCCCTGCCCGAGCTGGAAGCGCGGGTGCGCGCCCTGACCCGGCGCGGCACCGGTCAGCCGCGGAAGATTGAGCTGGGCCCGATCACCTACGACCAGGCCGAGCGTGTGGTCACCGCCGACGGCCATCTGGTGGAACTCTCGGCCCGCGAGCTGGGCGTGCTGGAAATCCTGATGCTGCGCGTCGGCCGCCTGGTCAGCAAAGAGCATTTGGTGGACCTGCTGTGTGGCTGGGGCGAGGAAGTCAGCACCAACGCCATCGAGGTCTACGTCCATCGCCTGCGCAAGAAGCTGGAGCCCTATGGCATCCGCATCGTCACCCTGCGCGGCCTCGGTTACAGCCTGGAACGGCCCGAGGGGCGAAGCTAGCCTCCATGCGGCTGCCGCGCATGCCGGAACGGGGCCGCCTGTGGCTGCTCCGCTTTGCCTTCGATTCCCTGCTGGGCGAAGTGCTGCTGTGGATTTTCTCCCTGCTGCTGTTCCTCTGGGCCCTGTCGGTGATCATGACCTATCAGGTCGCCAACAGTCTGGCCAACAAGCCCTACGACGAGCAACTGGCCAACGACGTGCGCGCCGTCGCCCGTCTGGTCACCTTCGAGCACAACCGCATCAGCGTGATCTCGCCGACGGTGGCGCGCGAGATGCTGCGTGCCGACGCCCGTGACCACGTTTATTACCAAGTGACCGGCCCCGACGGCCGGCTGATTGCCGGGGATATGGAAATTCCCTCGCCGGAACTGACCGAGTTTCCCGATCTCGGTGCGGTGCGTTTCCGCGACGATGAAATCGCCACCGAGGATGTGCGCGTCGCCTACGTTTTTCTCGCCGCGCCGGCCCCCAGTCAGACCATCCTGGTGCAGGTGGCCGAGACCCGGCAGAAGCGCGAGAGCCTGGCAGGTAGCATCGTCTCCGGGGTGATCGTGCCCCAGTTCGTCATCGTCCCGCTGGCGGTGCTGTTCGTCTATCTCGGCCTGGCCCGCGGCATCACGCCGTTGCAGCGCCTGCAGCGGGAGCTGGGCCGGCGCCGGCCGGCGGACCTGTCGCCGGTCAGCGTCGAAGGCATTCCCGAGGAAATCCGCCCCCTGATCGAATCCATGAACGGGGTGATGAAGCGGCTCGAGGACAATCTCGGCGCCCAGCGCCGCTTCATCGCCGACGCTGCCCACCAGATCAAGACGCCGCTGACCGGCCTGCGCTCGCAGACCGAGTTGGCCCTGCTGGAAACCGATCCGGAGCAGATGAAGAAGGCCTTGCGCAACGTGGCGGTGGGGGCCGAGCGTCTCTCCCACCTGACCCGGCAGTTGCTTTCCCTGGCCCGTGCCGAAGCCAGCTCGGAGCGGGCCAGCGGCTTCGCCCACATCGATCTGCGTGAGGTGGCGCGCAGCGCGGCGATGGAGTGGGCCGACCGGGCCCTGGCCAAATCCATCGATCTTGGCTACGAAGAACCGGCCTGGGCGATGGAGATCGTCGGCAGCGAGTTTCTGTTGAGCGAGATGCTCGGCAATCTGCTGGATAACGCGGTGAAATACACCCCGCCCGGTGGCCAGGTAACGCTGCGGGTGTATGCCGCCGACGAAGAGGATGCCGAGTGCCGCATCGAGGTCGAGGATTCCGGCATCGGCATCCCCGAGGCGGAGCGCGAACAGGTGTTCGAGCGCTTCTACCGCGCTTCCAGCGTCGAGGGCGAGGGCAGCGGCCTCGGTCTCGCCATCGTCAAGGAAGTGCTGGAACTGCACGGTGGCTGGATCAGCCTGGAAGCGAGCACCAACGGCCACGGCACCCGCGTTTGCCTGGCCCTGCCGCGAGTGCTCTACGACGGCTGGGAGGGCGAGTGAGCGCCCTACGCCGGGCCGCCCCAAGGAGGGCGCAGTCACACCATGGAGCCGCGCCGCGGCGAACCGCTGTCACCCCCTTCCTTGGGAAGGGGGATGGGGGGGAGGGCACATGACAATTGGTGGCGTCCTGCGGCCGCCGCCTCCGCCGCCAGCCGACAGCAAGCGTGTCGCCCAGAGCCAGCGCCGGGTGATCTTCGCCTCCTCGCTGGGCACCGTTTTCGAGTGGTACGACTTCTATCTCTACGGCGCCCTGGCGCCGATCATCAGCCGCCAGTTCTTCGCCGGCGTGAATGAGACCACTGCCTACATCTTCGCCCTGCTGGCCTTCGCCGCCGGCTTCGCCGTGCGCCCCTTCGGCGCCATCCTCTTCGGCCGCCTGGGCGACCTGATCGGGCGCAAATACACCTTCCTCGTCACCATCCTGATCATGGGTCTGTCCACCGCCGTGGTCGGCCTGCTGCCGACCTATGGCCAGATCGGCATGCTCTCGCCGGTGATCCTGATCTCCCTCCGCCTGTTGCAGGGTCTGGCCCTCGGCGGCGAGTACGGTGGCGCTGCGACTTATGTCGCCGAGCATGCGCCGCCGGGCAAGCGCGGCCTGTTCACCAGCTTCATCCAGGCCACCGCCACTCTCGGTCTGCTGCTCTCGCTGTTGGTGATTCTGCTTTGCCGCGCCGCCCTGGGCCACGATTTCGACGAGTGGGGCTGGCGTATTCCCTTCCTGCTGTCGATCTTGTTGCTGATTCTGTCGATCTACATCCGCACTCAGCTCACCGAGTCGCCGGTGTTCCGCAAGATCAAGAGCGAGGGCAAAGTCTCCAAGGCACCGCTGACCGAGTCCCTCGGCCGCTGGAGCAATCTGCGCGTGGTCCTGCTGGTGGTGCTGGGCGGCACGGCGGGCCAGGCGGTGGTCTGGTACACGGGGCATTTCTATGCGCTGTTCTTCCTGCAGCAGGCCTTGAAGATCGACTCCCAGGCGGCGAACCTGCTGGTGGCCGCCTCCCTGATCGTCGGCACGCCCTTCTACCTGCTGTTCGGCGCGCTCTCCGACCGGCTCGGGCGCAAGCCCATCATCATGGCCGGCTGTGTCCTGGCGGCGCTGACTTATTTCCCGATCTTCGAAGCCTTGACCGCCTACGCCAATCCGGAAATTTTCGCCGCCCAGAAGAGCAGCCCGGTGACGGTCGTTGCTGCGCGCAGCAGT
>DATDMT010000306.1:0-16236 GCA_036518635.1 Rhodocyclaceae bacterium
CAGGGGCAGGCGCTGCAAGGGCGCCAGATGCGCCGCGTCGACCCAGCGCTCGGCGGCCAGGCGGCGCAACCACAACAGATAGGCCAAGGTAATGGCACCCACGGTGCCGTGATAGTGGGCCGGCACCGCCAGGGATTCGCCACGGATCAAGGTGCCCAGCAGACAGCCGGCGCCAAACAGCAACAGGGAAAGCGCCAAACCTTTTTGCTCGTCGCTCAAGGCCACGCCATGACGAACCTGATCCACCAGACCCGCGGCGATCATGCCACCGAGCAGTACCGCACCGGGCCAGGCACCCCAGCGCATCAGCTCGGTGTACAACGCACGCTGTTCCACCGTCCCCAGCGGTACCAGCAGCGCAATCAGCGGCACCGCCAGCGTCGGCAGCAGTGCCAAAGCGAACGCCACCCACTGCGCCTGGCGCTTGATGGTGGAGCCCGTCAGGGCCGGTTCGGCGAGTACGGACCAAGCTGCCATCAACAGCAGCACATGAACGAACTGCAAGCCATGGCCAACGCCCCAGAGCTGATCGTCGAGGCTCAGGGACTCGGCGGCCATCCAGTCGGCCGGGCCGAAGAAATTGATCAGCATCACCACCGCGGTACCGAGCACCGCCACGACCGCGCCTGCCGCCGGCAGGCGCCACGGCTCGAGCGGCCGACGCAACAGGCCAGGCAGGCTCAGCGCGGCGGCACACGCCACGCCGCCCAGCAACAGGCAAAGGCCGGCATAAAACAGCGGATGATCCAGCAGTGGGATGTAGTTGGTCAGCAGGGGCGTGGCATCGCCCGGCAGCGCCGCCGCAAGCAGGGCAACGGTACCGGCGGCGGCCAGGGCAAAGGCGATCCAGCGCAGCACGCCGGACTTCTGCGCCGTCAGCGACCAGATGCCTGCCGCCATGGCGAGGAACCAGACCTGCACTGCCAGATCGACGTGCAACACCAGGGCGGTGCGGAACAGCTCGGCGCCCTGGCCGAGGAAGGGAGTGCGCGCCACCACCAGGACCACGGCGAACAGCGCCGAGAGGCCCAAGGCCGCCAGGGCCAGGGCGAACCAGGCGCCGCTCAAGGCTGTGTTCGGTGCGGTACGGGTTGTAGTGGAATTCACACTGCCCCCTTGTGCGCCGACATGGAAACGAAAGGCACACCGAAGAAGGTCAGGAAGGCCAGCACGAACACGCACAGCACCAGCAGCGCACCCGCCCGCGGCGAAAGACGGAAGGTGATGCGGGCATGGAGGGCGATGGCCAGGGTCAGCCAGGTGAGGAAGGCCCAGGTTTCCAAGGGGTCCCAGGCCCAATAGCGGCCCCAGGCATCCTGCGCCCAGATGGCGCCGGCCACCAGCATCAGGGATTCGAAAATGAAGCCCAGGGCCATGCAGCGATAGGCCAGATCGTCGAGGCGATCATTCGCCGGCAGGCGCTCGAACCAGCGCTGGCCGCGGGCCGTCGGCCGCGACAGGATCACGCCGGCCAAGCCCACCGCGACCAGGGTAGCGCCGAGGAAAACCTTGCCAAAGCCGATATGGATGAACAACCAGACGGTGTGATAACTGGAGGGCAGAAAGCCGTCCGCCGAACTAGTCATCATGATCCAGCCCATCATGACAAACAGGATCGGCATCACCACCGCCGAAGTGGCGCGGATCGCCGGCAGGCGCCAATAGGCCAGAGTAAACGCCAGCATCAGGCTCCAGATGTTGCTCGACAGAATCTCGAACATGGTGAGGTAAGGGCCATGGCCCAGGCGCTCCCAGCGCATGCCGATGGAAGCGGTGTGCAGCAGCAGGCCCAACACCATCAAGCCGAGGACAAAACGGTCCGGCCGGCGCCGCCAGACGACGGCGAAAATCGCCGCGGAGCCAGCGACTACATAGGCCACCAGGGCGGCCCAGAGAATATTCAGTTCGTTCATTTCAAGTGACCTGTTCAGCCGCGCCAAGGCGCGGCAGCGAAGGGCGGCATTCTCGCTTTTTTTCCGCCAACCTTTGGACGTTCACGCGGCTTCTCCATTCCACGGACGCGCGGAGAACTTGCTCCAGAAATGCATCCCCATGGCACCTACCGCCAGAAGACAGGCAGCCAGCAGCCAGGGGATGGTCCAGTCGTAAAACACCTCGTAACCCATCCAGCCACGCAGACCCTGATAGGTGATGCGGCCGCCGGGCAGGTCGACTGACTGCCCGGGGGTGAGTTCCCAGCGCTGCTCGCCGAGACGCAAAACGATGATGTGCTTTTGCGGCAGATGAAACTGCGACGGACGGTCCGCCGGCACGATGACTTCATCGAACTGCAACTGGGTCCACAACTTGAAGGATGCCCCTGGCGGCGTCCATTCCCGCGCCTGTCCATGCTCGTGCACGGGGTAGGACGGCAGATTGACCGTACCGGTTATCGACTGGCCGCCGGTCGGCCGCCAGTCGAAGGTAGGGGCGAAGCCTTTGTTGGTGGTGGGGTAAAAGCGGTAGCCGGCCAGCAACAGCGGCTGTTGGTCGGTGATTTCCATTTGTCGCGGAATCCCGCTGCCGTCGCGCACTTCGATCAGGTTGCGAATGCCATGGGGCAGCGGCCCCGGGACATAGTCGATGTGGAAGCCGAGGTTGGCAAAGCGCAGGGCTTGCAATTTTTCCAGGGGATGCAACAGGCCGGCACGCTGCTCCACCAGCGCACCGGTGAATTCGCCGCCGTCGGACAATTCCAGCGTGCCGCGCAGATAGCTGAGACGGCTGACCGCCAGCAGGGACACCAGGGTCAACAACGCCAGATGGAACACCATCAACCATAGCTGCTTGCGAAATGCGCCATTACTGACGATGGCGGCCAGCAGGTTCAGTGCAAGCGCGCCGAGTGGAAAAGCAAGGTAGTCGCTGTGGAAGCGCTCATCGAAGTAAAGGGCAACAACACCGGCGAACAACAGGACCAGGGCAATGAGCGTCACCTTCAACGAAGCCAGGGCCGAAAGCATCCCGCCCGAGAAACGGATCAAGGAGGGCCGCTGCACGTATTTTTCATCCAGTCGATTCCCGTCGCCGGATTGGTGTTGTTCGACGCATTGCCGTTGGTGCTGTTGATCCGGCTGCCGGCCGCCTTGCTGCGGGAGCCGCAGTTGGTGTCCGCCCAGGTGCCGCTGCGAACAAAGCTGTACACCTTGAGCTTGGCCTTCAAGTAGTACGGCGCCTGGGTGTAATAGTCCGAGCTGCCATTGATGTTGACTTCCTTGCTGCTGGCGGCGCCCTGCCCCGCCTCTTCGCCGACGTCGTTGAGATTGACCAGCAAGGCCTTGTTCTTCCATCCGTGGGGCGTTGCCACATGGCACCAGTTGCAGCGCATGCTGCCGATCTTGTCGGCATGGTAGGAGTGCAGGTTGCTGTCCTTCGACCCGCCGAAGCCGCTGGAGCCGCCGCCTCGGGTGGCGTAGAGGTTATAGCTATGGCATTTGAAGCACAGCGTGGTCGCCGAGGCGCTGGCGCCGCCGTTCCAGACCCCCTTGAGGATGAAGGGATTGCTGGAACCATGGGGTCCCCAGGCATTGCCCGCGTCGGGAATGACGGACGCCGCAGCGGTGACGCTCGATCCATGGCAGTCGGAGCAGTACATGGTCTGGGTCCCCACCGCATTGCTCCATGGCAGATTCCAGTTACTGGCGTTGGCCGCACGCAGTGCCGCTGTGCGGCCGGTCGCCCGCATCACCGGATGCCAGGAACGATGATTCTTGGCATTGAAGTTGGCATCTGCGGTGCCGGCATCGGTCCCCAAATCCACGGCTACCGCCGCGGTGGATTCGGTGGCGTGGGTCGCCGGTGCCTGGAACTCCTTGGCCTGATTGGTGTACTGGGTCATACCGTTGGAAACGCCCATCAAGGCAACCGTCTGCCCGGTTGCGGCCGGAGTCAGTCCCTTGGAGTTGTCGGTATCCAGGTTGGGCGGAGTGGTGCCGTAGCCGTAGTTGGAATGACACTTGAGGCAGACCTGATACTCACGGGTGACATAGGTTTTCGCGTCTGCATTCGAATCGTTCGGCACGGAATCCGCGCCGGGATCGCCGCGACGGACAGTGAATCCGGTCGGCGCAGTATGGAAGGAGCAGCAGGTGTAGGTCGGCTCCACGCCCCAGCTACCGCGCAACACGCCGGAGGCCACGTTGGTATGGGTGTAACCGGTAGCATCCGTATGCGCATGTGTCGCAGTCGACGGCGCGCCCGTAATGTTGCCCGCCGCACCGTAGAACTGCGGGAACTTCACCACCCGGTGCGGGTTGTGGCAGTCGGTGCATTCGACGTGGCGGTTATTGGCGTTACCGTTGCCCAACTGCGCGCGGCTTTCGATCAAATCGGCGCCGCATTTATTGGTCGTAGTAGTGCAATCCACATAACCCGCATCGTTGAAATTGCCGCCGACGTCATGGGTTTCGGTGCCAGCCGCCGGTTGGTCGGCGCTGCGGATACGCATCCGGTAGGTGCGGGCGAAGTCCTGCTTGATGTTGGGCGGATTCGGCGTGACGATGCTGTTGGTCGAATCGTTGTGGCACTGATAGCAGGTCTCTTCCAGGGCCGCGCTGCCGCCCGCCTTGTAGCCGCCGAGGTATAGCGCCGAGCCGGGCGTAGCGTCGGTACCTTCGCGCAGCAGGCGACGGGCGCCGGAGACGGTGTGGGTATCGTGGCAGTTGAGGCAGGCCGCCTTCCATACCGGCAGGTCGGCGGAGATTGCCGGATTGGTGTCTCCGGTCTTAGGGAATTGGCGGGTGGTCGCTGCACCGGCCTTGTAGGTGGCGGTCGCCACATTTTTGTTGGCATGGGCGGAATAGGCCCAAGTATTGCCGTTGCCCTGCATCCCTTTGTCATGACAGGAAAGGCAGATGATGTCCGAGGTCGCATCGAAAGTGCTGGTCGGCTGGTTTTTCTGGAAGCGCCGTGCCCGCAGGAATTTGATGTTGCCCTCACCGGTGCCGGCAGTGCTGGCGTCGGTCTCGCGGATGTGCGGATCGTGGCAGGTGGTGCATTGCACCTGACCGGCACTGCTGGCGCCGGTAGGCTCCAGCGGCAACAATGGCTTGTAGGTATTGCGCTGGCCGCGCACGCCGACGATGTTGCTGACGTGCTGGCTGGCATCCGGCCGGCGCAACTCGCCGTCCCGATCCGACAGGGTCGAGTCGTAGGTGGCGGAAATCGGATGGTCGTTGGTCAGGTCGGTGCCCAGCAGGCGGGTGTAACCCGAACTGGGAGCCGCGTCGGGCATGGTGACCTGGGTGCCGCCCTGAATCACCACGCTGCCGGAGCCTGCCGTATCGCCGCCCGCGCCGGTGTTGGTGTTTAGCTGTTTGCGCAGCACGCGCACGCTGCCGAGGGCCATCACGCCGTCGTGGCAGGAAAGGCACAACTTGGAGCTGCCGAGGGGCTGGCCTTCGCTGGCACCTTGGATCGTGTAGGCGTCCAGGGACGAGGAGCGGAAGGGCGTGTAGGTCTGGTTCTGCAGGGTCTTGTTCCACAGCGGCGCCGCCTGGCTGGTGTCGGAGCCGTGAGGGGTGTGGCAGAAGACGCAGATTTGGCTCTCGGTGGTGGACTTGGTGGTGCCCGGGCCGGTGGCGGAAAGATTGTGCTTGGTGTTGCTGATGTCCGATTTACGCGCGGCCGAGGCCCCGGCCGCAACCAGCACCAGCAGCATCAGCATCAGGACACGCAACCACCTAACGGTTTTCATCGTCTTCATCGCCACCGAGAAACTGGAACACCTGCACCCGCGAATTCAACATATCAGCCACGTACACCCGATCACGGCTATCGATCCAGATACCGGCGGGCAGGTGAAAATTGCCCGGACCTTCGCCGACCCCGCCGATCGGCAGGAGGAATTCGCCGCGGCGGTTATAGATCAACAACTGATCGTGATAGGACTCCACCACATAAATATTCTGCTCACTGTCCACGGCAACGCCCTTGGGAATCACCAGCTCGCCGAAGCGAATGCCGCGCCGGCTGATGGGCCCGAGGTAATGCCCGGTCAGGGTCGAGAACACCTGCACCCGCGCATTCATGCTGTCGGTGACATAGAGATGCTCTTGACGCACGGCAAGATGGGTGGGGTAGTTGAACTCCCCCGGCCCTTCGCCGCGTGTTCCTAAAGTAGAGAGCAAATTCCCCGCCATGTCGAAAATCTTGACGTCGTGGGCGCCAGTATCCGACACGTAGAGCCGGCCATCGCTGGCATCGTAGGCAATACCGGTGGGGCGCTGCAATTGGCCCTGACCGATTGGCGCCAGCGGATGGCCCTCGTGATCCAACTGGGCGACCAGGGCCAGTTCGGGATCGGCCACATACACCCGCCCCTCCGGCCCGAGGGCGATGCCCACCGGAGAAATGAACGATGCGGCGCCGGTGGCCTTTTCCCAGGTGGACAACACGCCGGCCTGGCCGTCGAAGACGAACACGCTGCCGCGGCCCATGTCGGTGACGTAGATGCGCCCGGCCTCATCGGTAGCGCCCATCTGCGGTCGATCCATGATCATCGGCGGCGCCTCGCCGATGACGATATCGAGGAACCTAGCGATGGCGCTTTTTGCCTTGTCTGACTTGCTGGATTCCTTGATGAAATTGTTTTCGCCGGTCAGCTCGCCGAGAAAGACATAGCGCGGAATTTCGCCCGCGGTCCCGGCCGGCCAAAGCAGGTTATTGGCATCCACGCCCGGCGTCAGACCGAGGCGAAATTGGGCTTTTTCCGGCGTTGCGGCACAGCCGGTCAGAACCAGTACGGCGAGTAACAGCAGGCTGCGGCCGATCATGGGCGCACCTCGAAGCCGGGGCGGAAAGCGGAAACCCGCCGCCCAGCGCCATCGGCGACAAATAGCAGGCCCTGAGCGGCATGCAGGCCCTCCGGCAACATCAGGCCGAGACTGCTCGGCACCAGCCGTTCGACGCCCTGTTCGTGCACATAAGCCACCACCCGGTCGACGCCGTCGATGGCGAACAGGCGGCCATCCAACAAGGTGATGGCGCGGGGAGACTGCAACTGGCCGGCCGCGAGCACCCGGCCCTTGCGACCATAGGTCCATTCGGTAACGCAGCGGCACAGGCTGCCAGCAACCCAGACACTGCGCCCGTCGCTGGCGATCGGGCCCGGTTCGTCGATACGCTGCAGATCGATGGACGCTTGTCCCAAGGGGTGAATTTCGTCAATGCTGAGATTCGAAGAGTCTACCGCGTAGACTTTGCCGCTCAAAGGATCGACGGCGAATTCGCTGTAGTGGCCGGCCGGCAGCCGCGGCTGCATGAGCGTCAGGCGCTGGCCGATGCGCGAGTAGCGACGGATTTCGGCACCGGTGCCGTCGAGCACGTAGACCGAACCGTCGGGCCCGATCTGCAATCGGGTGGTGATACCAATATGTTTCTCGGGCAGGGTGATCAGCGCATCGAGACCGCGGTCGTAGCGATAGAGCCGGGAAGCCCCCGCGTCGGCTATGAAAATGTCGCCATTGGCGTGGGCCGCCACCGCGACGGGAAAGATGAAGGGGATGTAGCCGCCGATGGCGTCGGGGCGCACGCCACCGGCCACATCCATCCGCGCCACCTGGCGACCGCCGCCGATGCTGAAGACTGGTTCCAGCAGCCGCTTGCCGGGTTGCCGGGCATTGCTGGCGCAGGCTGCGCAGAAGCCGGCGAGGCCTACCAGGCCCGCCCGCAGGAAGGCCCGGCGGCTACCAGCGGCCCGGTCCACCGGTTTCATGGCCGCCGTAGATACCGGTGGGCAAACCCGGCTTGCCCGAATGGCACAGGTCGCAGCGATCCGGCGCCCAGGCGATGTCGCCGTTGTGGCAAGCGCCGCAGAAACGTCCTTCCGAAATACCGGACATGGTGAAGTCGTTGGCGCCCACCCGCATCTTGAAGCCGAGTTCGTAATGGCAGACCCGACACTGGAAACGGATGCGGTGGAACCAGTGGGGGAACACCACCGGCCGCACCCCTTCCTTCTCGCTTTTCTTGTTGATCACCACGTCGGCGTATTCCGCTGCCGCCGGCAAGGCCAGGCAACCGACGAACAAGGCCAACAGGATGGGTAACAGGCGCTTCATTGCGGCGCCTTCGGCGGCAGATCCGCCAGCGACGGCGGCTTGGCCGGCCGCCCTTCGCCGGGCCGCAGCACGCTGTGGCAACGGTTGCATTCGGTCAGCGGGAAGGACACTGCGCCGTGGCAGACGCCGCATTGCTCGCCAGCAAGAATCTTGTACATGGAAATCTTGTTGGCACCGACCTGCGGCTTGAACAGGACGTCATGGCAATTGGAACAGTCCAGCCACTCGGTATGCCGCTTATGGGGGAAGAGGACCATGGGCATGCTGCCTTTGACGTCCAGCAGGATGTCCTGATCGAGGATTTTGGCCTGCACCCCGGGCTTCAGGCTGGGGCGCGGTTTGATCGCACCGCTCTGGATGGCTTGCACCCAACGCACGCCATTGCCGGTGGAATCAGGAGGAAGTTTGGAAAGCGCCTGCCCCGGCTCTTGCAACTGCTTGGTGCCGGGGCCCTTGGGATCGTGAATGCCGTCCTTGCGCAAGAGTTCCCATTCGGTCTGCTGGGCGAACGCCAGCAGGGGCGCGATCAGCAGGGCGAGCAAGGCCCCGCTGCGCAGATGGCGGAATAGCTCAGCCCGGAATGTAGATGCCCGCGCCGCGAATTGCGCGTACCAGTTCGGCTGTGGAATCCTCAAGTAGCTTTACTCCGGTCGCGAAATCGTTTTTCTTGGCAGCAGCTTCGGCCTGAGTACGGAGGTCCTTGGACTTCGACACGAACCCCTGCACCATCGCGTCCGCCCGTTTTTCGGAAGCCAATACTTCAAGCAGCATCTGGTGAGTATTGTTCCGGTCAATCTCGTAATTGTACTCTTCCTCTTTGCTGGCAAAGTTCAGCGAGCGCACCAAGGTATCGCCGCTGCGCAGGCCGCTGACGCCGGCCTTGGCCACCAGGTAGACCTTGTCCAACTCCGCCCTACCTTCCTTGTACTTGCCGGCCTGGGCCAGCTTGGCGGCTTCAGCGATACCCTTTTCGATCTGGGCAACGGCTTCGTTGACGCCCTTGGCTGCCGTGCCCTTTTCATTGGCGACGCGACGATAGGCACCCATCAGGGCGTTCACGCTGTCGAGGCGGTTCTTGTAGTCGGTTTCCAGCTTCTTCGCGCTGACTTCCTCCGGCGCGGCGAGACGCACCGCCTCAAAGAAGGTGGAGCGGGTATCGGCCAGCAACTGCGAAGCCTTTTGCAGATCGCCGGCCGCCAAGGCGGCCTGGGCGGACTTGTAAATTTCACGCGCCTTGTTGCGCCGCTCGACAGCCTCGACCGACTTGCTGGATTCGATCTGGCGGGCCGCCGACGAGGCTTCCAGCAGCTTGCCGACCGAGGTCATGTTGAAGTTCAGGGACTCCGCGTCCACCTTGCCCGCCTGCAGGCGGGAAACCGCGTTGCCAGTATCGGCGGCGGCCGGCGTTTGCGCGAAGGCGGCGCCACAGGCGGCGGCCAGCGCGAGAGTTGCAACAGTGCGTTTCATGTTCGATTCCTTCACCTGGGCGATTACTGCTTGGCGGCGGTCGGCGTTGCGGCGGCCGGGCGGCTGGTGTCCTTCTTCTTCGAATGGCAGAAGCGGCACTCGGAAACCGGGAAGGCAACCTTGCCGTGGCATACGCCGCACTTCTCACCCAACAGGATCGCCGCCATGCTGATGGAGTTGGCGCCCTTTTGCGGAATGAAGATCGCGGGGTGGCAATTGGAGCAGTCCAGCCACTGGGTATGCTGCTTGTGCGGATAGACCACGTCCGGCATGGAGCCCTTGACCTCGCGCACGATGTTCAGGTCCATCACGATGGGCTCGGCCTTCGGGTCGTTGCGGTCATAGCGCGGGTGAATCTTGTCGGTGTTCAGCGCTTCGACCCAGTTCACCCGATTGCCGGCGTTGCTCTTCGGCAGCGAACCGAAGGCGGCCTGCGGCGGCAGCAGGGCATGGGTGCCGTCGTTGGTGGGATCGTGGATGCCATCTTCCGGCGGCGGCGGGTTGCGCTTGTTGGCGGGCTTCAGCAGGCGATTGAAGGAGTTCACGTCGCCAGTGGCTTCCGGTGCGGCGGCAGCAGCGCTGGCAGCAGCCTTAGCCTCGGCCGCCGGATTGGACGCGGCGGCCGGCTTGGCATCCGCCTTCTTCTCGGCGACAGGAGCCGCCTTGGCAGCCTCTTCCGCCTTGGCCGGGGCCTTGGCATCGGAGCCCTTGGCGGCACCCACCATGTAATCCACGGCAGCCTTCACTTCGCCGTCCGCCAGGGTGAGATTGCCGCCCTTGGCCGGCATGCCCTTGGCCGTGCCCTTCAGGGCGCTGGTGTAGAGGTTGGAAACGCCGCGGGCAATGCGCGGACCCCAATCGTCGGCGTTGCCGAACTTGGGGGAACCGGCAACACCGGTGGCATGGCACAGGGCACAAGTCTTGGAGTACACGTCCTTGCCGCTGGCGGCTGCCTGCGCCAGGGGCGCGGCAAGCAGGGCAATGGCGGAGACGAGGAGCAGTTTGCTGAATTTCATTTTCGGGCTCCTCACTTCTTGGCCGGCACGCCGGAAGGCTGTGCCAGTTTCTGGATGGTGCTTTCGTGAACCTGGGTCTTGGTCCCCGGCTTGGCGGAGTGACACAGATTGCAGTTCTCCGGCGACCAGGCGATATCGCCGTTGTGGCAGGCGCCGCAGAACTGGCCGTCGATGATCTTCACCATGTTGATTTCATTGCCGCCGGCCTGGAACTTGAAGCCGATGTCGGCATGGCAAACCTTGCAGCGGAAGCGGATACGGTGGAACCAGTGGGGAAAGATCACCGGTCGCATGCCCGCCGCGTCGGAGTAGTTGTTGATCACGATGTCGCCATACTCGGCGTGAGCATCGGGAATTTCGGCGAACAGCGCCGCGCAAATCACGGCCAGGCAGAGCGTTACCAAACTGCCCAGTCTGCCGATACGGTTTTTTATTTTCATGGGACGTCCTTGGAGGTTTGCTGATTCTTGGGGTACTGCGCCGAAGCTCAGGCTCGGCAGTTGCGCATCCGGGGCGGCTACCGCTAGAAAGCGCCGAACTCGCGACTCATCATTCCGAACACTGAAGCATTTTCCTTGCCATTGCTGCTAGCGACTGAAGCGGTGACGCGAAAATTCAGGCGACCAATACGGTAATCCAGATTCTGCTGCATCACCATACCCGTCTGCCAAGACAAGGCGTTGGGATCGCCGGAAACGACTCGCAGATTGGTCTGATTGGCGTTGACCTGAAGACTAGCCGAGTAAAGCAGGTTCATCACATCAAAAATATTGCGGTGGTTGTAGCTGATCTGCCCCGAGCCGCTCATGGTGGTGTCGCCCGGTTTGGCGTTCTCAACGGTCTTCGGCTGCCCCGGCACGACGACGGCAGTGACCGAGCTGGAGGTGGCGGACTTGACTTGTTGACTGACGACGAAATTCACCCCAGCCACGAAAGAAGAACGCCCGCTCAGCTCCGCTTGCAGCGTGCCTTGCGTAGAAAGGCTGCGATAGTGGCTGGCGAAGCTGCCGAAACTGATGGAGTCCGAGGCGTTGACGGACAGGAAACCCTGGCTGCGCTCGGTGACCTGCCGGCGCCAGGATGCGCCACCCGAATTGGAAAACACGCTAACCACGCTGCCACCGCTGTTGCTGGAAACCGAAAGGCTTTCCGATAGATTCAGGCCGATACTGCCCGACTCCCCCAAGTCGATATTGCGCAACAGGGAGTGCTGCCCCTGGACCGAGCCGGAATGATTGGAGGCCCCTTTCGAGGTAATCAGATTGGACAGGCCTGTCCCCGCACCCCAGTTATAAGAATAATCCCCAAAAGTGAGACCATCTCCCGAATATGAGAGCCCGGCGCTTTGCGAAGAGGAAAACACCCCAACCTTGTCCGCTTGGTTTTCCGTTAGGGTCAACCCAGCAGTTGCGGAGAGGTTGTTGGAGATTCGATACTGGGCGTTGGCATAGCCGTTGAGGTTGGACAGGGTGGACTTGGCCAACTCGGTCTGGGTCTCGGATTGCAGGAAACTTCCGCCACCGGTGATGGTCAGGGGCAAGTCTTCATCCGGTGTCCAGAAGAAGCTGCTGCCCGCCTGGATCAGATCGCTCTTGTTGAGGGTCATGCCATTGGCCGACAGGACGCGAATCTCGTTGTTGGTCAGGCTCATGTAGGAGGAGATGTTCAGTGCCTCATCTACGCGCCAATTGTGGTTGCCGGTGAATCCGAAAAGCGTTGAGCCCTGCCCGCCCACGTCGCCGATATTGCTGCTGTAGCGCACCGAGGCACCGAGGCCGTGGCTGCCGATATTCGTCGAGTAATTGCCCTGCATCACATCGACAACGCTATGCACCTTGCCGGAGTCGATGATGCTCTGATCGAAATTCGCCGAATAGTTTGTATCGCCGATTTCCGGCCGGTAGCTTTGCCGGGCGCCCCAGCGGGTGGAGGTGTACTTCGTGCTGGCGGAATTGCCTTGCGCATTGCTGTCAGCCATCTGCAGATACGCCTGAAAGGGAAAACGGCTCTGCGGAAACAAACTCAAATTGCCGCCGTAGTTGTAGGACATGCTCTTTGAGGTGGTGCTGGACCCGCCGCCGGAACCGCCGCTCTGCGTGGACTCGTTGCTCACCAACCCCATGTCGCCAGAGACCTGGGCATACCAGGGCGCATAGATAAAGCTGGCGGCGCGTAGATTCAGGATTTGCGTACTGCCCAGGGTCTGACTGCCGCCGCTGCTCTGGTTCCAGTTGTAATTGCTCGAGGTGCTGCCCCCCCAGCGTATCGGCGGAATCGTCCAGGCGGCATTCAGGTCCGGCAGGTTGGCCTCGGCCGGGCGGGACGCGGGAGAAACCGTATTTTTCGACGGGGGCTTTACCGCCTCAAAAGGTACCGGGTCTTCTGGGCCCTCGGTCGCAAGCAGGGAAACTTCACTGAACGGGGCCAAAGCTGCAGGCACGGGGTCCTGCAGCACGACCGCCTTAGCCCCAGAGACAGGGGCATCGACGTCGATTGCCAGCAACTCGGAACGGCCGCGCCAACGAGTCACCAAAGGTAGCTGGTCGCCTCGACGGCTGGGCAAACCAGGGGCACCAGGTTCCGGTGTTAAAGGGGCATCCTTGTCAGGCACGGGCCATTGCAAAGCATGCGCCAAGCGTAATTGAACAGGCAGTTCATTGCCACTATCGGGAGATACTACAACCCGCGACTCCAAGGCAATGGTCTCGGCAGACCGCAGCGCCATATCCAGACGCAATCCAACAGGCGGCAGCGCGCGCCGCTCGATGCCTCGCTGCTCGAAATCCAGCGCTGTCGAGCTTGCCCCCAACACATGGAGACGCAGCTCTGTATCCAGCCGCAACCCGGGAAGTTGAGATGCCCCCGACCCCGAATTCGGCGCGCCGCCTTGATTTTGAACTATCGAAACCTCGCTGCCGCGTGCAACAGCACGCCCGGAGAACGCCAGTCCCCACAAAGGCAGTAGCGCGAATATCGCGCCGGCAATTAACGACCTCGGATATTTTTCAGGCGAGCGGCCGAGGTGACTGCACATGCATCATTTCGTCTAGCTGAACGCGACCACCCTCACCTCCCTCCGTGCAACAGAAGATAAAGGGTAGCCGGCGCATCATTTGGCGACCGTCACTGGAGCCGGGGCGGGCGCCGCAGCAAACTTGACATCAGCCCCAGCCCGAAGATCGGCAATAAACTTCACCCACGCCGCCTCGCTCATTTCACGCTTCAGCAACTCTTTGGCCCGCGGCGCCACGGAATCGAAATCCCGCAACTGGGAGGTCACGATCTCGTCCAGGCGGAAAATGGCGACGCCCTCCAGAACATCGAGCGGATCGGTCACCTCACCCATCTTCTGCTTCTCGATCTGGGCTTGCACCTGATCGGGAATCATGCCGCGATGAATGTAGCCCATGTCGCCGCCCTTTTCGGCGCTGCTATCGTTCGAATGCAGGCGCGCCAACTCGGAAAAGTCGTCCGCTTTGGAACGGATGCGGGCGACGATACGCTGCGCCTCTTCGCGCGCCGCATCCCACGCCACCCGAGCGGCGGAAGGATCGATCTTGAGCAAGATGGTATGCAGGCGCAGTTTTTCAGGTTCGGTAAACAACTCGGGCTTGGCTTTGTAGAACGCCCGCACCGCCTCATCGGTGGGCTCGGTCGGGGTGCGGACGATGGCCTCGATCTGCTGCAGGACATCTTGCTCCGCCAGTTGGGCTGTCAAACCGGGGATCATGGTTTCGCGGTTCTTTTTCCAAACCTCGCTGTTGGCGTACTGCGCATCGTAGCCCGCGATCGCCTTGGCTATCTTGGCTTGATCGGCCACTATTCCACGCTTATTCGCTTCGCCCAGCACCAACACCCGTTCAATCAAGCGGTCGGCCACATCCTTGCGAGCCTCCGCCAACTGGCCCTCGGGTACTTGGCCGTGGTAGTACTTTTGCCGCAGATGGCTGGCAAAGGCAGTGTGGAACTCTTTCTGGGTGATGGCCTTGCCATTCACCGTCACGAAAACAGGATCGACAGCCTTGCTTTCGATGGGCGCCGAATCCGCCGTTTGGGCAATCGCTGCGGCAGCACCAAACATCGCCAGAACGCCAACAGCCACAGAACGAACCGCACACGCCTGAAACCAATTCATTTATGTCTCCCCATCATCGATGAATGGGCCCGCCGACCTCGCGGCAAGCTCCAAATGCAAACGGGCCAGATGTAAGCATCTAGCCCGTTAATCCTACCCTCCCAGAGTGGGAGAGTGGTGCTTACTTACTTGGTGTGGCAGGACAGGCAAATCTGGGAGCCAGCCGTCGTCACCCGCATGAAGTGGATGTTGTCCGTGCCCTTGGATTCCACGTGGGGATCATGGCAGCTACCGCATTCGACGGAAGGGCCATTCGCCGAACCACCCTTGCCGGAGAAGTCACGGGTATAGAGCTGGATGTCGCCCTTACCGCGACCCGCCGAGCCGTCCACATCAACCCAGAACACTTGGTTGCTGTTGATCGAAGCGGTCTTCACCTGAGCAGTACGGCCATCGGAAGTGGTGGTGGAGGCGCCGGCAACGAAGTCGCCGTCCTTACAGGTGCCGCTCACCGTCGTCGCCGCGCCGGTCAAACCACCGCCGCAGTATTCGATACCGATCGGGTGGTCGTTACGCAGGTCGGTACCCAGCATCGGGATCGGGCCGGTAGCCAGCGTCTTGGCGCCGGCATTCCAGGTCATGCCGATACCCGCGGCACCGCCGCCGGTCGCATCGTAGCCACCGCGACCCGGGGCGTTGATGATGTTATCCATTGCCTGGGTGCCGTCGTGGCAGGACAGACAGGCCAGGGAGACGGAACCCACCGACAGGATCGCACCGTCCAGCGTCGAGGTGTTCAACTGGTCGTAGGTCGTATAGCTCGCGTTGGTAACGTTCAGCTTCTTGTTCCACAGCGGCACGGGGGCAGAGGTATCCGAACCGTGGGGCGTGTGGCAGAACACGCACACCTGATCGGTAGTGCTTTGCTTGTTGGGACCGGTACCGCTACTGGTCAGGTTGTGACGGGTATTCAGGATGGTGCCGGCCCAGGCCGTACCGGAAACTGCAACTGCCAGCGCAGCAAAACCAACCCAGCGAGCAATCCGCTGCCCCATCCGCATTGACACGTTTTTCGATTCCATTTTGTTGTCTCCACTCAATGGTTAAATGCTCATTCCGATTACAACTAAGCAGTCTTCATGCCAACGCATGGGCCAGGGTTAAACCCCAGTAAACATGCGCCAAATCAAGAAAATCACCACCTTCGCATCCCGCCTTCTTGATCGGCACGTCTTGTTTCTCGGAATTGGCAAGCAACCTCTCTTGCTATCAAGAAATTAGGGCCGGGAAACCACTTCATTTCCCGGCGGTCTTGGGCGACTTGGGGCGCGGAACGAGAAAGCCATCGCTGGCCTTCAGCGCGAACGGCCGGAAGATGTCGATCTTGCGGAACCACTGGTCTACGAAATAGATACGGCCGTCCTCGTCCACCGCAATCCCCGAGGGCAACATATAACGCCCCGGGCCTTCCTTTTCAGAACGCTCGCCGACGAACATCAACAGCTCACCCTCCGGGGTGAAGATTTGGAAGTTGCCGAAGGCCGCGTCAACCACATACACATTGCCGTCCCGGTCGGTCGCCACTTCCTTGGGGCGGGCGAAGTTGCCGAGCTGCTTG
>DATDMT010000307.1:0-2166 GCA_036518635.1 Rhodocyclaceae bacterium
TACGCCGATCAAAGACCAGCCCGCCATGGACGAAGCCAACGAGTCTCGTAACGAAGCCGCTGTTGCTCATGGACCACTCAAACCATTGTCGTCCTGACCTGGGTTCGCGGTCACGAGACACACGCGTTGAATCTGTGACCCAAATCAGTAGTTTACAGAAGACGGATTCCGGGCGTGTGTCTATGACGTGGCGGGCGTCTCGGCTGCCTCACTCATCGCCATGACTTGCTTAGGCGCTGATATTCCAAGCATTTTCAGCAGACCGCCCAGCTCGGGACCGATTTTCGTGCGCTGAACAATCGTCTGCCGCTCAGCGACATAACGCACCGCCTTCAGCGTCCCCAGCAGGTGGGCGATGCGTGCCCAGGACAGCCCGGTGCGGATCTCGGCGGTGCGCTGCACCTGCAAGGCCAGCACGCACAGCTTGACGTGCGCCTCGATCCGCCGCGGCGCCCAATGGAACATCGGCCGCACCTCCAGCCCGGTCTGCTTCATTCTCCTGAAGCAAGACTCGATGATGGCGCCGCCTTTGTAGGCCAGAGCCACGTCCTCGGCGGTGAGCGTCTCGTCGTTGGTGATGACCACCCACTTGCCGTCGAACTTCTCGGCCGCCTTGACCTTCGCTGCATCGAGCTTCGGTCGGCCGTGCTGGTCCGTGCTGAGGTAGCGTCCGTAGCGGCGCGACGCCATCAGCGCACAGGCGGCCTTCGGATGATCTTCCTTGCGTTCGTCAAGCAGCGTCAGTTCGGCCGTCAGTGCGGCCAGCACCTGCGCCCGATGCGCGCGCTGCTGCTCTGCCTCGGCCGGATTGAAGCATAGCACGTAGCGTTTACGCCGCTCGCCCTCGCCGACCCAGACCTCCTTGACCTCAAGGTTGTCGGCCACCTTGCGGTAGCGGCCCGGCCGGGTCAGTACCTCGTTCTCGATGTCCTTGACGCGGCGCATTGGCACCGCCAGCACATAGCGGCCGAGGCCGCGGCTGAGTTCGACCAGATTGTCGGCCGAGTACATCCCGGCATCGCCGACGAACAGGCAGCGGCCGAGCCGCCAGGCGTGCAGGTCCTGCTTGATGCGGGCCACCGTGGCGACGTCGGCGGTGTTGCCGGGCAGCACCCACGAGCGCACCGGCATGCCGTCGCGGGTGACGGCCATGGCGATGATCACCTGCGGCTGATTGTCGCGGCCCTCCTTGTTGTGGCCCAACTGGCGCAGCGGCGCGAACAGCTTGCCGCCCCAGAGCTCGCAGTGCTCGTCCGGTTCGTCGATTTCGAAGTAGGCGGTGGTGGTGTCATAGAAGATCAGGTCGATATCAAGACGCAGCAGGTCGGCGCTGCGCAGGAACACGTCGCGCTCGATCTCGTCAGACCAGACGGCGAGGAAGTCGAGCGCGCGATAGAGCTGGTCGACGGCCAGGGTGTCCGCCTCCGGCAGCCAGGCGATGTCGGGCAGCCAGCGGGTGGCGCAACTCAGTTTCGAGCCCGGATCATCGAGGCGCTGCGCCGCCATGGCGAACAGGGCCATCTCATGCGGCGCGCTCAGGTGTGCGCGCATCAGGCGGGAGCGGATGGCCTCGCCGATGTCGAGTTCCTCCCACAGGGCGCGGGCGGCCAGCACGACGCCGAGTTCGAAGACGGCGTCGATCTCGATGTCGGGGAGGCTGGCCTTGCCGCGGCTGGGAATGGCACCGGCGGCATCGGCGTCGATAACGCGTTGGATGGAGGCGATGAGGCGCTGCAAGGCGGCTTTGTCGAGTTGATCGGCACGGCCGAAGTTGTGGATGACCTGCGCTTCGGAGCGCTTGGCCTGGGCATTCCAGACGTTTTCGGCAAGGGCGTAATAGGCGACGGCGGAGCCATCGCGGTTACGCCGCTCGGTGATGCGCAAATACATGCCTATGGCGTAAGCATGTTAGCGCCGTAAATGCTACTGATATTCTCGTGTGCGTGTGTCTAGGTTTTCCGCATTTTCTCAGCGGTGGCCGGAGCAAAAACCCAGGAAAACTGCGGCTTTCCCGGGAGCACTCCCCGCCGCGTGTGCCCTGGGACCGCGAACCCAGGTCTGTGGATAAAGGATTATGATGCGGTTGGTATCCGCCCACTCATTGTAGCCGGCATGACGGACGAAGGTTTCGCCAATGTTGTCGAAGGACTGCTTGCAGCCATGCAC